>NZ_BAAASR010000018.1:0-499916 GCF_039532985.1 Streptomyces gobitricini
AGATCCTGCCGACACAACACTCAACTGCCAAGCCTCACAACGAACTTCATTCTGAAACGATCAGTAAGTCGGTCTCACGCGTACAGACCGGCGCGGCGCGGAAAACTCATCGGTGTCGGCGAGCAGCGCCAGGTCGGGCTGCTCGCGCTGCTGGTAAGCGCGGAAGAGGTCCACCGCGTTCGATGAGTTCGTCCCGCAAGGCGACGGGCCGCAGGTCGTGTGGGATGACCCGCTGGGCGATCTTCGCCTGCGGTGAGCGGCGCCGCGCAGGTGCGGAGCGGGGAGCCGGAACTGGTCGGCGGCGACTTGGTGGTCGGAGAGCTGCAGCGCGCCCCCGCCTGTGGCCGTGTCTGTGGGTGCCGGGCGGTCGGTGGGCTGCGGTCCGGGCGGCTGGGAGGTGGCCGCGGTCTTCGCTCCAGGGGTGGCGGCCGCGCACCGCGAGCAGCACTCCATGGTCTGCCACCAGCGTCCTTCCCGGTCGGTGGTCACGGCCAGGACGACCGGTCCGCCGCACCGCCAGGGCTGAGCACGCGCATGCCGCTCGTCGGGACGGAGGTGTGTGCGGCAGCTCTCCATCCGACACGCGCAGTATGCCTCAGCACAAGATTCGGTGACGGCGCTCGTAGGTGGCCCTTGAGGTGGGCGACCGCAGCCGCACGGCCGGGGCCGCGGACGGCAGACGCTGTTCGGCAAGGGGTTGTCCCGTAACTACTGGCCAGGGTTGGATGATCTTGGTTTGGCTGCTGTGCTCACGGCGTGCGAGCGGTCCTGGATGGTTCGCCGTCGCGACAGCTTGGCTTGATAACCTGTGTCGATGGACGAAGCGTTGGACGAGGGGCCGTTCTTCCACGGCACAAAGGCCGAGCTGCAGGTCGGTGATCACCTCACCGCAGGTTTCCGTTCTAACTACCGGCCCGAAATCGTGATGAACCACGTCTACTTCACTGCGTTGCGCGACGGCGCGGGACTCGCCGCTGAACTCGCCGCCGGCGACGGGACCCCCCGAGTGTATGTCGTCGATCCGACCGGGGAGTTCGAGAACGATCCCAACGTCACCGACAAGAAGTTCCCTGGCAATCCCACCCGCTCCATCGCAGCAGGGAACCGCTCCGGATCATTGGCGAGGTCACGGACTGGACCCGACAGACACCTGAAGCTCTCCAGGTGTGGCGAGACCGGCTGGCCGCAATCCGTCTGGACGACCGCGCCGAAATCATCAACTGAAGGTTGCCCGGTAACCGCTGGTCACGGTGACATGATCATGGTGGGGCTGGTGTGGTCACGGCTTCGGAGCCGTCCTGGATAGCTCCGTTCACCGGGCCGAGCCCGCGCTGCTTCGGCAAGCTGGTGACCGTACGCGCAGCGAGGGCGCGGACACAGACACGGCGGGGACGGCCGTGGGGCCGCGCGCTGACGGCCGCGCTCGACAACCTCGACGGCGGCGCCCTCCGCCGCCAGGCCGCCCGCGCCGTAGAGGCTCACGGACGAGGGCCGGTAGGCCGAAGACTATGCCCGGGGCATGCGCATCCAGCTAATCGTGGACGCGGCCGCCGCCCTGCTGGCGCTCCTGACGGCGGCCGCACTGTCGGGGTTCAAGCCGCGCGGGGGTAACCCGCTACGGGCGCCGCTGCCAGGAGCACCAGCAGGTCCCACAGCCACGCTGCGCCCAACGGGTGCCGGCCCGCGCGGGGCAGTACGGGCGCTGACAGGGCCGCATCAGCTTGGCAGCGGACCGCGGTCACCGGCGGGTCAGGCACTCGAGCCGCGCTCCCTCGGCCTGCCGGGTTTCACTCTGTCTGTCTTCTGGCGGCGGGAGCAGGCTGGCTCAGTGCTGGTGGCCGTCGTCGTGCCCGGGCTCCTTGCTGGGGTGGGTGTCTTCCGGAGCCCCGGCGGGCTGGGAGGGAGGACTGGTGGGGTTGCTGCCGTGGTGGTCCTCGGGGCCTTCGTCGCCTCTCTTCTCGGTCACGGCGTCGCTGTGGCTGTGTCCGCCCCCGGACTCGGCCATGGTGGGGGCGATGTGGCGCAGGCCGAGGAAGGTGAGGGCCGCCACGACGAGGATGGCCAGGCCCGTGAGGCTGAGGATGCGCCGCCAGGGTCGCTTGGCCTCCTTCAGGAAGAAGGCGACGAAGGACAGGACGATGCCCAGGGGTATCAGTACGGCACAGCGTTCTGGGAGGTCTGCGAAGTGCTGCATACCGCCGCTGAGCATGCCCAGGCCGAACGAGAGCATCGTCGAGGTACCGAGCACGCGCAGGATGCGTGACAGGGGCTGCCTCTCGGTCGCCAGGATGATGTCGTTGAGGACGGTCGCGAGCAGGAAGACCAGTACGCCGGACGCGGCGATCAACGAATAGCGGGTGGGGGCCATGGGGTGGTGGACCACCGCGCCGCTGATGAGGCCGGCACCGACGTAGTAGCCGACGTAGCCGAGATAGCGCCAGGGCAGCAAGGCGCCTTCCCGTTTGCTCCTGGAGCGGCGCTGGCTACGAGTCGGCTGCGCCGGGCTCGAGGGCGGGGGCGTCGTGGCGTAAGTGGGCGAGGAGGACAAAGCGGACCCTTCAGGAAAAGTGCAGTGAGGCCTGGGGCTCTCAACGAGACAGGCGGGCGGGACGGGGCCGGCGATCGGACTCGCCGGGCCGTGCAGCGCCCTCTTCGCGGCATGGCAGCCAAGGCGGCATCGCAGGGCATGCTCGAGCCACCGCTGGTGCACTGGCGGAGACGGCGAAGGGTATGCCCGACAGGTACGTCGACCGTTTGGCTGGCGTGAGGTCTAGATTCGCAGGACCACTGAATCGGGCACGGGGGCAGCGGCCAAGAGGGCCGTGACAGGCCGAGCCGCGCGCGATGTATACGCGTACGGAGGGCGGTGAAGGGCCACGGTCTCGCACGGGCCGGGCAGCGCAGCGCCCTGTTGAGGCTGGCCGGATACACACTGGTGAGCCGCGTGCTCGGGCTCCGGAACGTCCTGGTGGCCGGTGTTCCTCTGGCCGGAGTGCGGGGCGGGCGTCCCGTGGCTGTGCCCGGCGGTATGCGGGTCCTGAGCGTTCAGGGCTACCGCAGTGGTCGGCGCCCCGAGATGGGCGTGGCCTGCGGCGCTCTCCGCACTGACACCGTGGGTGTACATCAGGGTCAGGAAAAGCGCGGCCAGCACCCACGTTCGCCACGGGCCCGCTGCACGAAAGCGGAACCGTGGCGCGCTACGGGTCGCCCGGGCCACAACCATGCCCGGGAGCATAGCGGCACGTTGGCCGTCGATCTCCTGTGAGCCGTGTCTCCCCAGGACGCGTGGGACCGGGCTTCCCACCCTGCCGTCCGGGGCTTCGACTTACGGCGGGGACGGACGAGTGGGCGAGCGTCAGCCGAGCGCGCCGAGGAGTTGGTTGCACGCTTGCTCGCAGCAGCGGCAGACTTCGGCGCAGACGTGGCAGTGCTCGCGCATGTCCGCGTGCCGTTCACATTCATCGCCGCACGCCTTGCAGACCATGGCGCACGCCCGAAGGATCGCGCCGGTGATGTTGGCGTCGCAGCCGGTGTGCCGCGAGAGGACCGAGTCTGTGGCGGCGCAGATGTCGGTGCCGTCCATGTCGGTGCGGACGCACTTGGCCAGATCGACCACCACGCCCTCGGACGGGCAGTCGTCCGCACATGCCGAACACGCCGGCACGCGGGCGATGCGCTCCTCCATGCAGCGGTGAGCTTGGCCTGGTCGATGTCGCCGAGGTCGGCCGGGTAGGTGGCGAGCATGTCCTTCACGGTGCTGGACATCGTGCCGCCCTCTCCGCGCGGGGGGGAACCGGGACGGCCGCCTTTCCAGCCCGGGCACATCCCCAGCTCATGCCCCTGACCACGAACGCGCCCAGCCGCCCCGTGAAAATCGGCCGGGCGCGGTGCCGAGCGGGCTGTGGTCAGGGGCAGGCGCGGACGACGGCGTGGCCCTTGCCGCGGCCGATCATCCACTTGTCCACCGAAGTCGTGATCACGAAGGCCACGGCGAAGCCCCCAGCAGGGCCGACCGGAACAGTCCGCCGGACGGGTGCTCGTCCATCGCGCCCGGCGTGAGAGCGATGATCGCGTTGTCGGCGAACCCATCACCGCGATCGACACGGTGTCCGCGGCGAGTGCGGCCTTGATCCGTCGGTCGTCGCGAAGCTCTCGACGCTCGACCGCGCTCTTGAAGTCCAGGCCGGCCGCGGACCGCGAACAGCGTGAATGAGTAGCCGAAGATGAACGCCAGGGTGATCGCCAGGATCATGGTGGGCACGTTGCCCCACAGCAGGGCCGTGCCGATGACCATGCCCAGTTTCTCGCCGATGGCGCACCCGGTCAGGCAGTGCAGGGTCGCCTTGACCGCGGTCGACCACGATGCCCCTGCCTGCCCGTGCTCATGGGCGGCGAGTGCTGGCCTGAGCGTGGCCGGCCTAGTGAGCGTCGTGGTCGTGCGCGGCGGATGTGTGGTGAGTGCTGCGGTCCATGACCTTCATCCTCATTCCCGTCCAGTGTCCCGCTGCCGAGCTCCACACCCACAGAACCGCGTACCCCGGGGGGTATTTTTCTAGGGGTGTTGTGTCTTCGGGGACGGCTGGTGGAGGACAGTCCAGGTGCGGCCGGCGTCGGTGGACCGGTAGACGGTGTCGGTGCTGTCGGCAGCCAGCAGGTCCCGGGCGGTCACGGCCGTGAGCACGGTCGGCTCACCGCCCCTGGGGAGGCGGCCATGCTCGCTCCACACCCCACCGTCACGGCTGCGAAGCACGCGACCGTCGGCGGCGAGGGCGACGAGCGCGCCGGACCGGGGTTCCTCGACGGCGACCAGAGCGGGCGCGCCGACTACGGGCCGGAAGGTGCGGGCGCCGTCGGTACTGCGCTCAAGGCCCTCTCCGGTTGCGGCCCACACGATCTGCGGGCTGTCGGCGTGGGCGGCGAGGTCGAGCAGCGGCAGCTCGGCCCGCTGGTCCCAGGAGCGACCGTCGTCGGTACTGGCCCACACCTTGGCGCTCTGACTGTCGAAACCGTACAGGACCGGGCCGGCCGACTGGAGGGAGTGGAAATCGGCCTGCCCTTCGGCCGACAGCGTCGTCCAGGTCCGGCCGGCGTCCGTGCTGCGGACCAGGCCGAGGTGCGGGGAGCGGGCCCGGGGGTCGGTCGGGGAGGGGTGGCCGCTGGCCAGGAATGTGGACGGACCGGTGACGGTGAAGCCCATCGTGTCCTGGTAGCGGTCGGCCACGCGGTGAGCTGTGCCGTCGTTGAGACGGAAGACGCCGTGGTGGCCGGCGGCGTAGACCGTGTCGTCGGCCGGGTCGACGCCCAGCCCGTGCAGATGGCCGGTCCCCGGGTCCGGTGCTACGGACCGGTCACCGGTGTCGGGGGCGGAGCAGGCGGCGAGCAGTAGGCCGGCCACCGCCAGGAGGGATGCGGCGCTAGAACGGCGGCGGGGTATGCGGGCAGGGATGATCACGCTAGGTCCAAGCTGTTGTATGGGAGAGGGACGGCAGCTGGGTGCGCCAGGGGCGGGGCGGGCACTCTCGAGCGCCCGCCCCTCGCGGCTCAAAAAGGGGGTCAGTTCTTGCCGAGCAGCTTGTTCATCTGCTCGATCTCCGCACTCTGCGACGTGATGATCCGCCCGGCCATCTCCTTGGCCGGCGCGTAGACGCCGTCGGTCTGCTCGGCCTCCGCCATCTCGACCGCGCCTTCGTGATGCTTGATCATCATCTCCATGAAGGCGGTGTCGAACGCCTTCCCAGAGGACTCCTTGAGCTGCCGCATCTCCTCGGCGGTCATCATCCCGCCCCCGCCGTGCATCGAGTGGTCCGTGGCGCCCTCGGCGGGCACCTCCTCGCCCCAGGACGTCAGCCAGCCGGACAGCGTCTTGATCTCCGGGTCCTGGGCCTTCTTGATATCTCCGGCGAGCTTCTTCACCTCAACCGACTCAGCCCGGGACAGCGCGAGGTCAGCCATCTCGATCGCCTGGCGGTGATGGGGAATCATCCCCTTGGCGAAGGTGACGTCGGCGGCATTGTGCTGCCCCTGAGAGGCCGACGCGGAGGCCGAGGGGGACTTCATGCTGTGGCCGTCGTGCCCGGCCGAGCTGTCGCCGCCTCCGCCGCACGCGGCCAGGACAAGCGCGGCCGCACCGGCGGCAGCGACAGCGGCGGTACGACCGATGAGGGAACGCTTGCTGTTCATGGTGGTGCAACTCCTTCACGCTGCCCCGACCCGGGACGCGCAAGTGGTGGAAATGAGGGCGTGCACAGGCACGGCACCGCTCACCGGAGAACGAGGGCAGGGGTGCCGTGCGGGGCGCTCTATATCCGCAGGAGTTGCAGCTCGGACAGGTCGGGCGGGGCTCGCCCGCTCGCGGCCGAAGCCGGTGCCGTCTTCATCAGGCCGTCACTGGCGGGGACGTCCATGAGGGCCGCGGCCAGCGCCGGGGGTGCGTAAGGGGAGCCGATACCAGCGGCCGCACACGTGCCGTCCGCGTGATCCAAGTGATCGGATCCGCCCGCAGTGTGAGAGCAGGGTTCGCTCACGTGGTGCTCGGGGGCGTGGGCCACCACCATGGTGTGCCCGGCGTCGGTGTGCGCCGCAGGCGCCCCGCTGGGAGGCAGGGCGTGCATGCCCAGCACGCCGGTGAGCACAGCCAGTACCAGCAGCACGAGCAGGCGCCCGGCGGGGCGCCTGTCCGTGACGATCTGCGTACCGGCCATGCCGCCATCGTACGGGCCGCGCACGCGGCCGCCGGCCGTACACCACCTACCTGGGGCAGCTTGGCGGTGCGTTCGGGGTGGGCGGCGGTGAGGTAGCGCATGGCAGCGCCGTCGCTGAGTCCGAACAGTCGCATGAGGTGAAGCGGGTCGGCCCGCTCTCGGGCCTCGACCAGGATCCGGGCCCTGACGAACCTGCTGCATGGTGAGTCCGGCGCGGGTGAAGGTGTCGTTGAACTTGCTGGCGGTGACGACTGGCTGGGGGGGGTGTCGAGCGCGGACTGCTGCGAGATGATCAAGTGCGGGTTGGCCGCGACCGGCCAGCGCCGGTGCCGTTCGGCCAGCCAGTCGATGCCTCAAGCCGACTCCGGACCACGCCGATGGGGCGATCATCGCCACCGCCGCACCCGACCGGTGGATCGGCGAGCCGGTTCGCATCCACGGCCCGACGTCCTGACTCCGGGACCGGGTTACCCGTCTGGGGTGCGTACTGGCAGTGCGCAGCCGCCCAGGTGTTCCGCCGTGCCCGGGCGGGTCCGATCGGCTTCGACGAGCGGGCACGCGGGGACGTCACCGGATCGGACAGAAGAGCTTGAACACGGCCAAGGGACGTTGGTGGAGAAGTACGGCGAGCTGCTCGCCGAGGTGATCGTGCCGAAGCTGACGGCGGGCGCGGTGACGCAAAAGCACCCGGTAGCGGTGTCCGTGTCCGGGCATGCCCCCCGCCCGCCTGCCGCCCTCCCGGGCGGCAGGCCGTCACCGGTCTCCGCGTCCTTCAGGACGCCGATCCAGCCGACTCGGAAGACCTGCGGCCACGGGCACACCGCAGAAGGTGCCTCGCCAGCAACACCACCCAGGCCACCAGCGTCAACGCCGCGGCAACCCTCACCCAGGGCGCGGTACCGCTACTGGCTGCCGTCCACCCACAGAACACGATGCTCAAGCACGCCCAACCCGGGCCATCGAAGAACGCACTCCTCGGGGTTCGTGGCACCCCCACCCTCCTTCAACGCTCACTGGTCTCCGATCGGCCACTCCAGCCGAGACGAAGCTGTCCGCTACAGCATGAGGATCGAGGCAAGGACGGGACATAAACCACCGCTCGTGAGCTTGGCCCCCTCAAAAGCCGTCCCATACTCTCAGACGCTTGAACCTGCGCTGCCGCAGCCGCTCTGATACCGCTGTCAGACCAAGGATGAGCCCCATGAACAGCCCGAAGAGCGCGGCGGGGACGCCCAGGTACCCAACAGCTTTCATCGGGTGCTGACCCGCCCACTTCTGGAACCGAGTCGGACGCCGCTGCCCGCGGAGAGCCGCTGTGCGCGGCCTGCGACGCGAGGGCCACCGCCGTCGGCGCCTCGTCCGCTTTCTCGCCTCCGGAGCGGACAACGACACCTCCCGCGCCAAGGTGGGAGCTGACCTGATCCCGGGCTTTCAGACGGAAGTCATGGGCGCGTACGGGTACGTGCGCGTCGACAATCCCGCTCCAGCAGCGGAGTTTCCGCTGCACACCGGCATGCCGCCCAAGGGTGTGCGCTGACACAGCCGCCTTGGCATGCGTCAAGGAGACGGGCACCCCGCGTTGGCTGACTGGGAGCCGGCCGCGCGGGGCACGGGGGGGGGGAAGGCGCGGCAACAACTCCACAGGACCAGCCGGCAGATGACGCCGCTCAAGAGCAACTGATGCTGGCCCTGCAGCGCGGGATGGATCAGTTGCGGCGGACCCTGGACCTCAGGAGTACGAGGCGGTTGACGAGGTCCGCCCGTGCGTCCACGCTGCATGCGGCTGCCGCCGCCTGCTGGACCCGGTCGACAAGATCACGGTCCGTATGGCGACAGAAGCAGCCAACCGGGGAGTCCATTGGTCACGATGACCACGATGTCGGCGCCGTGGATCTGGCGGGCGGTGCCGTTGAGGACCTGGAGGCCCGGGGTGCTTATCGGCGGAGCCGGCGAGGCCCTGGCGGCGGTGTTTGCACTGGGCAGCGGCTCGACGCTCCAGGGCAGCTTCCGACACAGCGTGCCCAGCTCGGTAGTCGCCTGAGGGAGACGGGTCTGCGCAGCTCGGAGATCATCCGGAAGTCGGTTCCGGCCATGGCGTGAATAAGCGCACGTTCGATTCGGTTTGGCGGGCCTCACCGCAGGATGTCCGCGTCGCTGCGGTCGGGATGGCAGCGGAGATCCCAGGGCCCACTTCTCCGTAGAAGGATGGCGCTGCCGGGCAGGGAAGCCGGTATTCGGTCGAGGGTCTGCCTCGACCGACGCGCACGCCGGAGTGCCAAGAAAGCATCCGGTTCGGCTGAGCCCGGTGGATCAGGCGGGTGGCGAGAAGTCGCGCTGGCCGCCGAGGCCATAGCGGGGTGTGCACTGCGTCGCTCAACGGCCAGTCAGAGAATGGCCGGATGTGGCTGATGGGGCAGTTTGCAGCTCTGAGCAGCCAAGATGCCCTCCGTTCGGCGAGTGTTTGCCTTCGTTTGCTCCTCAACGTCACGAAACGTGACGCGCGCCATATTGCATGCATCTGGCATATGTTCCGATGGGGCGGCGGTGAGCCCCCGTCACCTACCCAGTGACGCGGGGCGACTGCCGCACTGTCGGGCTGCCGGACCAGACACCCAGCACGGTCCCGTCGGCCTGCGCGCTTTGCCCTCGGCCAAGGGCAAAGCGTCATGTCCCGTTCAGCGACCCTGAAAGGACAGGTCCTCCTGTCATGGCCGGAGCCAAGAACGGCGTCTTCGCCGAGAAGATATCCCCCTACTTACGTAAGAAGATCGAGGAAGCCGGTAAGCCACTCCCCTTCCTCGACCTGCAATACGTCGTCGATCCGTCTGAGGGGCTGGAGCAGACCTTCGAGGTGTCACGTCACTACCAGTCGGAAATGCGTACCGAGTTCGAGGGACGTGAACTGCGCGGCGTCGAGAAGCTGTACCGGCGCACGCTGCTGGTCGAGCCAACCACGATCTGTGCCGCCCACTGCCGCTGGTGCATCCGCGGGCAGTACGACACCGCGACGCTCTCCCGTGAGGACCTGGAACTCATCGCCCGCTACTGCGGCACGGATCCGGCGAACAAGGATGTGCGTGAGGTGCTGGTCACCGGCGGCGACCCGCTCATCCTGGTCGACCGGATCGAGTGGCTGCTGGACGCGCTGGAAGAACACGCCCCGCAAATCCAGATCGTGCGCATCGCTACACGGGTACCGCTCCAGGATCCACGCCGGGTCGACGCCCGTATGCAGCGTGCGCTGCGGCGCCGCTCGACGTTCCGGGTCGAGGTCGCCACACACATCAACCACAAGGGCGAGCTGTTTCCCGAGGTGAGGGAGGCATACGCGGCACTTCAGGAGGCCGGGGCACGAATCTACGACCAGACGGTGCTCCTGCGCGGGCTCAACGACAACCTCGACACCCTCGTCGAGCTCTTCGATGAACTGCGCTACATGGACATCGAGGCGCACTACCTGTTCCACTGCGTCCCGATCCGCGGCATGGACCACCATCGCACGTCCGTTCAGGAGGGCTTGGAGCTGCACCGCCGGCTGGGGGCCTCAGGCCTGACGTCCGGCCGTGCGCGCCCGCACTTCACGCTGATGACAGATGTCGGAAAAGTGCCGCTGTACGAGGGCGCGATGATCGAACGGGACGAGCACAACCGGATCCTGATCCAGACCGGCTACCGGTACGAGGAGAGGATGTCCTGGGTTCCCGGCTGGCAGCTTCCCGACAACGCCCGCGTCGACGACAACGGGTTCTTACAGGTCTGGTACCTGGACGCCATGGGCGGAAAGGCCGACCTCTGATGCCTCGTCTCTGGCTCGGCAACGCCTGCACCGAGCACATGGTCGACCGCATGGACCTGCTCGCCCAGGAAGACTTCGACGGCATCCTGTTCGCGATGAAGCGCCTGGTGTGGCTGATGCGGGACGGCGACGTCCTCGTCCTGCCCCGACCCGTGCCCGGTGCCTTTCTCGATCACGTCGCGCAGCACACGGGCATGTCCCCGGACCGCATTCATGTGATCGCGCCGGGTGCTGACCTCCTCACCCAGGACCTGCTGCACTCGGAGGAGATCCTCGGCCGTCTGAGGGGGCTGGTGACTCCGGACTGGGAATTCTGCCCCTACATCCACGACCGTGGCGCCGAGGTGTTCGCGCGTGAGCTCGGCCTCGCCACCGGATCACGATTCATGGCGGAAGGCGGCGCGGAACTGCTCAACAGCAAGGTCGTCTTCCGCGCCCTGGCAGCAGGGGCCGGGTTTTCGATTCCAGACGGTATACCGTGCCGCACCAGCGAGGATCTGACCCACACCCTGCATCAGCTCCTGGCCGCACATCGGGCTGTCATCCTCAAACGCGACCGCGCGGTCGGCGGCCACGGCAACATCGTGGTCACCACCGACCCTGACCTGGAAGGCGTAGGAGCCCTGCACACAATCGTCCTGGACGACCCAACCGATCACGAACAGGTACTCAAAGAAGCCGGCCTGACCGCCACCCACGCCCCCCACGGAGAGGTCGTCCTCGAGGCGTTCCACCCCGGCTGCACGTCCGTGTACGTCGAGGTCGACTGCCCAGAGCGTGGCGAGCCCGTCCTCCTCAACGGAGGACAGCTCCGTACCGCCCAGCACCCCCCGATCCTCGCCGGACTCGCGCTGCCCCCCAGGAACGTGCCCAGCCCGGCCTGGGAGCGCTTTACCGATGAAGCTCTGCGTATGGCCCGCTTCATGCAGAGCCTCGGCTATCGCGGCTTGGCCAGCATCGACGCAGTGATCGACCAGGCCGGCAATACCTGGTTCAACGAGGTCAACGCGCGCCTGGGCGGCAGCACCCACCTGCACCACATCGCCAAGAGCCTCGTCGGCCCGCGCTGGACGGACAGCCACGTCCTGATCAGCAGGTTCAACGTCCGGGCTCCCGCGCTCGACCGACTTCTGCACACCATCCAGGAACACGGGCTCGCCTGGGATCCCCCACACCAGCGCGGCATCGTCATCGCCTCCGACGACACCGCCGCCACCGGCAACCTCGAGTACGTGATCCTCGCCCACAATCACGAGGAAGCCGACGTCCTCGAAGAACAGCTGACCACTCTCCTCAACCAGCACGACAAGTAAGGGACCACCACCCGTGGCGTACCGCGGCCTGTTCACCAAGCACGTCTCGATCTGGGCCGCAGTCGTGACGGCCAGCCGCCTGCCAGTGGCGATGGCGCCACTCGCGTTCCTCTTCTACGGGCGCGGTACAGACGCCGGATACAGCGGCGGCGCCGCCATGGCCGCCGCGTACGCCATCGCGGAAGCCATAGGCGCCCCACTTCTCAGTACTCGCCTGCGCACCCGCCCATACCGTCGCGAGATCGCCGCCGGGCTCGGCGTGTCCGCCGCAGCCTTCGCTCTCCTCGCCCTCCTTCCAGCCCCCGGCACCGTGCTCGTGGTGACCCTGGCCGCAATCGCCGGCGCCGCCGCGGCCGCCGCACCCGGTGCACTCCGCACCATGGCCGAGGACCTCGCCCCGACGAAGCACCTCCACACCGCCCTCAGCCTCGAATCCACGCTCAACATGGCCGTCTGGGCCGCCTCACCCGCCCTGGTCTCCGTGCTCGCGCTCGCAGCCGCCCCCCAAACCCCCTTCATCCTCGCCACACTCGCCACGCTCGCCGCCACCGCCTTGCTGTGGCTGCTGCCCGACAAAACCGGCGCCACCGACGACCAACAACGCGCCCCTCTCAAACAAGCCCTGACCGCCTGGCCCGTCTACCTCACCAGCATCGCCGCCATGTACCTGCTGGCCAGCATCGAACTCACGCTGCCCGCACTGCTCGAACACCGAAATCTGCCCGTCGCCTACAGCGGCCCAATCCTCACCGGCTTCGCCCTCGCGAGCATCCTCGGCGGCCTCATCTACGGCGCCCGCACCTGGCCCGGCACCGTGGAACGCCAGAGCACCCTCCTGCTCATCCTCATGATCGCCGGAGTCACCGCCACCGCACTCGCCCCCACCTCGGCCATGATCGCCAGCCTCCTCGCACTCACCGGCCTCCTGCAGGCAGCCGTACTGATCACCCGCAACCTCACCCTCCGCGAACAACTCCCCGCCGACCTTCACCCCGTCGGCTACTCCGCCCTGTACGCCGGCAGCGGCATCGGCTACGGCCTCAGCGCCGCCGTCACCGGGCTCCTCCTCACCGCCACCACACCCGACACCGCCGTCCTCATCGCCACCGGCACCACGCTCCTGCTGACCGCGGCAACGTGGCTCAGGCACAGGCCTCCGGCGGGCAAGGAACGCATCCCGAGATAACCGCCCGTTATGCAACGCCAAGTGCCGCGAATGGCATCAGGTGCGACGACCGACCCCTCGTTGGTGGCGCGACTGAACAGGCAGGCATCGCCTGGTCGCAGCCCGGAGACATTCCGACGATCCGCCCTGCCCGAACGGCCTACGTGGGCCACGCAGCCTGCGAAGTCCCCGGGGACCCCGAAGACGCTTGAAGCTAGTGCCTCCAGATCAGGAGGTGGCCCCGGCTTCAGCACGTCAGGCCGGCAGTTCCTCGTCCTGCCACTCCTCGACGGTCCTCCGCCAAGGATGCGAGGGGGGTGCGATCGGCGACTTCTCCCCTGAGGACTGTGACGACCGCTTTGCCCGCCGGCTGCCCCGTGACGGCGAACCGCTCATCAGCGAGGAGATCCGACAGGTCATCAACGGCCGCTCCCACGGCCCGCCGATCTACCTCGATCTGCCGGTGATGCGCTGCCTGGAGGTCGCCGCACCAGCCGCACGCCACAGCTGGCCGACTTCCACTGCGGCTCCCCCGGCGCTGATCGCCCGCCCCCTGTCCGACCTCACCACCGACGAACGGCACGTCCTGCGCTCCGTGGCCCTTCTTGACGCCTTCGACCTGCAACTGGCCACCGCGACCGCCCGACTGCCGCACGAAGCACCGGCCCTGCGGCTGATCGAACGGCCCTTCGTCCGCGAGAACGCCTACGGGCTATGGCCATACCACTTGCACGGGCTGACCCTGCTCCATCGTCCGCGGCACCGACGACCAGGCCGACGACCGCTGGTCGGCGCGCGACCGGGAGCAGACAGCCCAGCGTGCGCCGGCCGCCCTCGGAGCGCAGTTCAGTGCGCACACCGGCCAACCCCGGCTCGGCACCACCGAAGCCGACGCCCGTCCACGCCTCCACCGCTGCGAGTACCGCTGCTGGCCAGGGCCGAGTGCGGGCCGCCGGCGTCGTTGGGGATGCCGCCCCTCGTCGGCGGCGTGGTGCGCTGCGGGCTCGGGCTCAGGAGGCGTCGACAAGTTCCGTCTCGGAAGCGAGCACCTCCAAGGATTCATCCAGCACTGCCAGCCATGTTGCATTCGTCTCGTCCCGCAGCCCGGCCTGCACCGCCTCCATCGCCCGAGCCACGCTCAGAACGTGGACAGCTCCACCCTGGCACTCGACGTGCCCGCGAACTTGAAGTCGAAGTTGGTGCGCTCACCCTTCCCGCAAGCAGTCCTGGAGAAGCTGTTGCTGGAGTTGGACGGCTTCGCCGTCACCTTCGCGCACTTTCCGTCCCGGCGTGTGTCCTCCACCCAGCCGTAGACGGAGAGGGTTCCACCAGAACACGCCAGCGTCCACTTCGCCTTACCGCCGGGGACCACTGGCTCCGCCCCCGAAGGACAGGTGGCCGCGGAGGCCGGTGACCCTGCCACGAGGAGGAGACCTCCAGCCATGACACCACCAAGCAGAGCGGAGAAAGCCTTCTTCTTTAGGTCACGCATAGGGATATCCCTTACGAAGAGTGTCACGAACGGCAGAGAGCAGGACGACTTTTTGGCACACACCCTGTCGCCTAAGCTCAGGCAGCAGTTTGCAGAGCCTCCGGCCCAGGTTGTACCTACAATGTTTCAGGTTGCGCATTCGCTGAGAAGACGATCACCAGCCAACCGGCACCACTGAGGAGCAGCGGTCGCAGGACGCTGCCGCGCGAGCGTGGCGGTCGCCAGACATCGCGTAGTGGCGGGCGGCGAGGCCGCGCTCGAGGTCCTCGCCGATCGCCTCGCACAGCGACGCTGGGACATCGGCGGCGTCGGTCATCGGGACGACGGCGGCGACGCGGCACCGGGGCGGCACCCGAACAGCGGCGGCCCGACGACCGTTGCCGCCGGACTCACCGGGAAACCGACTCACCAGTCCGCGCGCTCCAGCACGGAAACCGAACAACAAGCCAGAAGGCGCCGACGACGCGACGCCGGCGAAAGGCGGGACAGCGGCGGGCGCGTTCGCCACCAGCGGACCAGCCCGACACTGCGGTTATCGGTTTTACTGATCGTTTCAGAATGAGCTGAGTCGACGGGTGGGCGCCATGCGAAGCTCCTGGCAGTCACGGGCGGTCTCGGCCGGGAACCCGTCTGCCAGGAGTCTCGTTGTTGCGCAGGCAGGGCCCAGCTCGCGGTCAGCACCACGAGCCCGGAAAGGGCTAGTGGGCCGTGCGCCGCAGGGCACTCGCCACCCCTGAATCCCGGCCCCTCAGCGTGACATCCAGCGTCTCCTGGGGCCGTGCGCATCGCCTCGGCGTACTTCGGCTCGAGCATACGCTCCCAGACTTGGTCCGGTGCGACGTCCTCGATCCGGCTCACCACCCACCAGATGTTGCCGAACGGGTCCCACATCCGGCCGCCGCGATCCCCCCACGCGCTGTCTGCGACCTCGGTGACCACCTGCGCCCCGTGCGAACAGCAGCGGCTATGGCAGCGTCCGCACCCGGGACGTAGACCCGCAGCAGCGAGGGCATCACCGGCCAGTCGGCCCGTCGGGTCGAAGGCCAGCACTACCGTGTCGCCCATACGGTCTCACCGTGACCGATGGTGCCGTCCTCGACCGGCGCCCGTGCGAGTTCCTCGCCGTCGAACGCGGCGGCGAGGAAGTCGAGCAGCGCACCGGTGTCGTCGGTGACCACCCACAGCGCAACGCTGGTGTAACCCTCGGGCGCGGTGTGCCTCTGTTCCACAAGGCCGGCCACAGGTAGTGAGTTCCGTCCGGCACCGGATTCGCTTGCACCCAGGCTGGGTCCAACCGCTGGTTCAGGCGGAGGTCGCACGCCCGCTCCTCCAGCTTGAGCAGCGAAGCCGAATCGATGACCTTCACCTCGCGAGGCAGCGGCTGATCGAAGTGCCACGCTGCCTACCGCTCCGTTCGCCGCTGGGCTCGGCGGCGCGCACGCGACCGGGAACTCCAGTCGTACACCGACAAGCCTGGCGGCCACAGCACAGAAGCCCGGACCAAGACCGGGGTCCCCTCGGGTTCCGGATGGCCGGCACCCACCAGCTCACTCCAGGAGGGCTTTCATGCCGCTGGTGAACATGGGGCGGCGGCCGTGTCGGGCAATCTCCGGGGCGCTCAAGATGCCGCGCGAGTCTGCGTCGGACATCTGCTCGGCCATGAACACCGCAACGAACAGCGGCGCCGTCAGCAGCCCGGACCAACCCGCCGACCAGACCCCGCCCACCGGCACCCCGCCGGCCGCATGAGCCCGTTGCAAAACGTTCGACCGCGGGGCGTGGGCGGCGGCCGGGCAGCCGCACCGGCGGGGCGCGGGCAGTGGCCGGCGCAGGCGAACGGGCGGGGCCGACAGCGGAACCCGACGGACGCGCGGCACGGTGGACGGAACGCCAACGACGGCATGGCGGCAGCCGGGCGCAGCCCGACACCGCGGCAGCCGGACGGCACAAGCCCAGCGACGGGGAGCCGGAGACCAGACGGCGGGACAGCGGCGCACAACCGGACGGCCCGGTGGCCGCTCACGCGACGACCCGCCGGCCGGTCGGCAAGACGCCCGAGCGTACGGGCGACGGCCGGCCGGCGCACCGCCCACCGGCGGGACGGTGCCACGACGGCCGAACAACGGCCTTCGCGCAGGACGAGCCGGCGCAGGTTGTCCTGGCTGACGATCGCGAGGTTGCGGCCGAACGTCTCGCGCAGGCCCGCCGCGACGGACGACTTCCCCGAGGCGCTGTTGCCGCGGACCACGACCAGACGTGTGTCTTCAGTTCCCACCACGCCCGGCACGATATCGGCGGCCACTGACATGACCTGCTCCCGCTGGGCCGTGGGGCCGGGGCACGGCTGATCCCGGCCGGGAGAGGTCCTGACCTGACCGGAGCCGACGTGACCCGGCGGCGGACGGAAGGGCAGGCGGGCAAGAAGCGGGGCACGGCGTCAGGGGGTTGGCCATCCGTGCGGGTGAAATCAGGGTGCCGGGAGAGCCAGGGGCCGGGGGCGGGCGTTAGAGCGGCGAGGTCAGCTTGTTACGAGCTGAACACCGTCGCGAAGGAACTGGAGTGAACGATGCGAACTGACTCAAGCCGCAAGGTGCATCTGGCGGTGTTCAACGTGCCGATGCTCGGCCACGTCATTCCGACCCTGGCCGTCGTGGAGGAGTTGGTGGCCCGTGGATACCGGGTGTCCTACGCAGTGACGGCGGAGTTCTCCGACCACGTACGCGCGGTGGGTGCCGAGCCGGTGCTGTACGCAGTGCCGGCGGCGGGCGAGGCCCCGGAGGACATGGGGCAGGGGGTGGCGCGGGCGATCGAGGTCAATATGACCTCGCTGCCGCAGCTCGAGGCGGCGTTCGCGGACGACCGCCCCGACGCGGTGCTCTACGACGTCTACGCGTGGGCGGGCCCGCTGTTGGCGGCCCGGTGGGGGGTGCCGGTGGTGCAGCTGGCGCCGACGCATGTGCCCTACGACGGGTTGGTGGAGGAGTTCTTCGGTCTGGAGGACATCGCCCAGATCCCGCGGCTTGCCGAGCTGGCGCAGGCGCTGGAGGTGTTCGGCCTGCCCGGCGGGGTGCACGCCCTGACGCTGGCTCCACCACGGACCATCGCGTTCTTCCCCCGCTCCTTCCAGCGCCGCCCCGAGACGGTGCGGGCCGGGCAGGCGCACTGGGTGGGCCCGGCCATCTCCCCGCGCGCCTTCCAGGGCACCTGGACGGCGCCGAAGAACGGCCGGCCGGTGGTGTACGTGTCGCTGGGCTCGCAGTTCCACCGCCGCCCCGACTTCTACCGCGCCTGCGTCCAGGCCCTGGCCGGTACCGGCTTCCACGTCGTGATGAGCGTCGGGGCCGACGTCGCGAAGCAAGGCCTGGGCGAGCTCCCTGACGGGTTCGAGGTCCACGCCAGCGTCCCGCAGCTGGACGTCTTGAAGGCGGCCTCGGTGTTCGTCACGCATGGCGGCATGGGCAGCGCCATGGAAGCCTTGAGCCTGGGCGTGCCGTTGGTGGTGGTGCCGCAGATGGCCGAACAGCGCGTCAACGCCACCCTCGTGGAGAACCTGGGTCTCGGCGTGCACCTGCCTCGTGAACAGGCAACCGCGCAGACTCTGCGCGCAGCCGTGCAGAACGTTATCCGGAGCACGGAGATCCCCGACGCGCTGGCCCGCATGGGCCACGACATCGACGCCGCGGGAGGGGCCCGTGCGGCCGCCGACGTGGTGGAGAAACTGCTGACGGACCGCTGACCGCGGCACCCCGGCCGGTCGTGCTGACCTTGCGGAGCACCGACCGCTGCGGCACTGCTGCCACTACCGCTGTCCGACGACCGCCGGAACCGGATCTGACGCGTACCGGCGGAGCACGACCTGGCGCCGGTCGGGAGAAGGGATGAAGCACGCTCCCATCTCCGCCACGACACGGTGCCCTGCGGCGTCGGCCGTCTCCACGACGATGTCCCCCTGCGCGGCCGACGCTGCACCCTGCTTCCAGGTCCGGCCGGCTTCAAGCACGCCCACCTTCAGCCGCTGCAGGTAGTACGCATAGCCCTCCGGCGAGGGATGGAAGGCGTCCGGGCAGTACAGGCGCGCGGGATCGCGGCGGAAGACGTCCGTGGTCAGCGACACCACCACAGCCCCCGCGTCGAGAGCGGCTGCGGCCTGGCGGCGCGCCAGGCGGTGCGAGCGCCACGTCGCCACCGCTGCCACGCCGGGACGCACCGCCGGGGCGGCGCCGATATCGGCACAGGAGCCGACCACCACCTGCCAGCCTGCCTCCCGCAACTCGCGCACGTACCCGCCCAGCTGCCGCGCCGACCCGTGCAGCGAGGTGGGCATCATGACGTCGTTACCCCCGATGAGGATGAGAGCCACCCCCTGGTCGGTCCGCCCGGTCACGGCCCGCACTTGCCGTGCCATACCGGCAGTCGTCACTCCGGCCCTGGCCTGGACCCGTACGTTGACCGTGCAGGACAGCTCCGTCGCCAGTGCGTGGGCCAGGCCGGCGCCGAAGGTGTCCTTGGTGTCGAGAACTCCCACGGTCAACGCGGAGGAGTCACCCAGCAGCAGCAGAGGCAGCTCCGGTCCGGTGCTGGGGCCGTAACGGCCGCGAGGAGAGGGAACGTTACGGCCGTCCCACAACGGCGAACGGAACACCGATCGCACATAGGACTTCAGCACCGCACCGCGCACGCGCTTGCGCAGGGACCTTTGAGAGCGACCACCATTGAACGGCACCGTACGACCTCTTCTCAATGTCCGACGACGTGGAACAACGGGGGCAAGCGCCGGCACCTCGAACCGCCGCCTGGCCTCCCCTGGTGCCGGTTCGAAGGACGAGTCCGGCACCCGACCAAACGACCAAGATCGCCACAGGACACGCCTACGGAGCAGAGGCGGGCGGGAGGCACGCCTCGAGTGGCAGGCAGGAGCTCTTCCGACGGGCAGAGGCACGGTGTCCACGTTCTCGTCCAGATCCGCGCGCTGCTCCTGGGGGCCGCCCACGTGGACCGCTTCGCCCGCCGCGGGCGCGGCCTCGACCCGTGGTTCCACAGCCACCGCGCCACCCTCAGCCTGTGCCCCTGTAAGCGGCCGACGCCTTTGCCTCTCCCCGCGCGGCCCCGACCGGGGATTGCCGGCTACTCGGGGGCGTCCCAGCACCGGCGCCGGTATCGGTGGCGGCACCGCGCCCCGCACTCGTATCTGTCACCGGCGCCGTGCCTTGGCACCCGCATCCGCCATCACAGCACCAGACAGGACATCTTCGTCATGCAGCACGCCGTGCCGACTTCCGCTGTCCGCACTCCATCGGCCCCGGCCGCAAAGGGTCCTCGCCGCTGTGCGCCGCAACGAGCGACTCCCCTACGCCGTCACCCGCTCGCCCGGCTTGGAGCCGCGTCACGAGGAGGACCGGCGTCGCTCGTCAGCGGGTCGTGCCAGTGCGGCAGGTATCCGCTTCCGCAGCGGAAGCGGCGCAGCGCAGTACACCGTGCCCTGTCAACTGGCACGGAGGTACAGAACTTCTGACGTCCGAGCCCAGGAGGGCTTGCGCACAGCAGAAGCAGTGCCTCGCCGGGAGGTGCCCGGCGGCAGGGCCCGGCTGGTCCTCGGGTTCCAGTGGTTGCTGCCGCGCCCCCTCCCTAGGGAACCGGCAGCGGCCGGGGATCCGCACGGGCTTCGGGCGGCCCCTCGGCGAGCCGGACCAGGTCCACCTTCGGCCGCAGCATCGCGTTGACGGCTCCGGCTCTGTCAGGCGTTCACACGCCGGGCTTCATCGCCGTACCCCGGGCGAGGGATTCCGATGGCCTGGGCGGGGGACGGCAAGCGGTGCGGCGGTGTCCCAGAACCGCAGGAGGACTCGGGCGACTGCCTGGGGCTGATGCAGCTGTGCCAGATGCCCGGTCCCGGGAATGACCGCGTGAGGGATGCCGAGCCGCCGGGCTGCATCGGTGAAGCCAGACGCCGGGAACAGGTTGTCCTCGGAACCGCTGACCATCAGTGCGGGCACGGGGACGTTGCCGGGATGTTCGGCTTGCAGGGCCGATGCCAGGGCGCGGGTCAGCCCCAAGTAGTGCGCCGGCCGAGTTGTGGCCAGCCGGGCCTGCGTGATCTGGCGGAACGCCGGATCGACCCTGTCGTGCGGCCAGTACCGCTCCGCCCAGCCGCTCGCCATCGCGACGGTCCGGGCGCACCCGATGCGCTGTCCAACGGCGGCTGCCGCTCGCAGACGCCTGGCGACGGCTCGGTCACCGTTCAGATGCCAGCCCACTACGGCGAGGCTCCGCACAGGAGCGGCGGACTGCACAGCCGCACGGGCGACGAAACCGCCCATACAGAGCCCGACCAGGTGAACCCCCTCAGAGGGATTGATCTGAGTCAGCACGGCCAGCAGGTCCTGTGTGAGAGCTTCCAGGGTGTAGTCGGCCGGATCGTCGGTTCCGTCGGACTCGTGCTGGCCGCGGTGGTCGTAGGCGAAGACGCGGTACCCGGCGTCGGCCAGGTGCGGAAGCAATGCGTGAGAGTCCTCCTTGGAGCCGTACAGGCCGCTGACCACGACGACAGTGACGCCGCGTTCGGCGCCTTTCGCAGGAGCGCAGTACAGAGCGGCGAGCCGACCGGCGGGGCCGGTGAAGCAGTGTTGGCGAAGAGGGAGCGAGCTCACGGGCGTTCTGCTTTCCGAGTCTGGCCGTGTGGGGCGAGGGGCCGGCGGGCAGCCTGCCCGCCGGAGAGGGAAGGGACCGTTTCGGGCGGACGACCTGAACCGTGGAGATGACCGGACGCGCTGCCCGGTGTCCACCAGTTGGCCTTTCCGGCCAGTGCCATGACCGCCGGCACGAGCAGGCCGCGGATCACCGTGGCGTCCAGCACCACAGCGAGCGCGAGGCCGACACCGATGATCTTGAGAAGAACGACATCGGAAGTGGCGAGAGCGCTCATGACCACGGCGAAGATGACCGCTGCCCAGCTGAAGAGCCCGGCGGTCCGGTCCAGGCCACGGACCACGGCAGTCGCCGTGTCCCCCGTGCCTTCGTGTTCTTCGCAGATCCGGGCCAGGAGGAAGATCTCGTAGTCCATCGACAGCCCGAAGGCGATACAGAAGATCAGCACAGGCAACTGGATGTCGGTCGTGCCGGTCGGGGTGAAACCACCCAGCAGATGAGCGAAGTGGCCGTCCTGGAAGACGTAGACCAGCGCGCCGAACGTGGCGCTGAGGCTGAGAGCGTTGAGCAACAGGGCCTTGAGGGCCAGTACCGGCCGGCGAGTCAGCCACAGCACCAATGCCAGCATGGTGGCCGACACCAGGCACAGGGCCGGCCAAAGCCGGTCGGAGACCCGCTGCTGGACATCTGCCAGGACTGCTCCCGGACCGCCCACCAGAACCGGTCCGGGAGCCGGAAGAGCGCGAAGAGCCATGGCCACCCTTCGCGCTCGCGCGCCGAAGGGTTCACAGTCGGTGGTCACCGACAACCAGGTGCCCCGTCCGTTGGCGTATGTCGTCGCGGCCGCACCAGCCGGTCCGAGACGCCGTCCCTTCTCATAGACGCCACCGAAGGACTCCACGCGTCGCACGTCACGGACCCGGGCGACGCTGCGGGCGAACCGGTCCAGCTCCGCCGGGGAAGCCGCGGCGAGGAAGCCAGGCAGCACCACAGTCGTCGGGCTGGTCACACCGCCCTGGGCGAAGTCCTGGCGCAGGGCCTGGCCGCTCTTGCCGATCTCCGACGAGGCCGGGAACAGCCGGTCGTCGAACATGCCGAACTTCACGTGGGTGAAGGGACTGGCCATCACCACCAGGCACGCGGTGACCAGCAGACCGACAGTGAGGGGACGCTCCATCACTCGGACTGCTGTACGGCCCCACACTCCCAAGCGCGCTTGCGGCTGCGCGCCCGGCCTGCCGCGTCGCCATCGGGCGAAAACGTCCAGACGGTCAAGGCGCCTGCCCAGCAACGACAGCACCACTGGCAGAACCAGCAGACTGACCACCGCGTCGAGGACGACCACGGTGATCCCGCCGAAGGCGATCGAACGGAGGATGGGCAAAGGGAACAGGAACAGCGCCGACAGTGAGGCCGCGACCGTGGCAGCTGAGAACGCCACCGCCTTGCCGGCCGTGCGCAGCGTCACCCTCAACGCGGCATCCACCGACAGGCCCCTGGCGAGTTCCTCTCGGTACCGGCTGATGACGAACAGGCTGTAGTCCACCGCAAGGGCGAATCCCAGGGCGTAGCTGATGCTGCTCGCGTACACCGACACAGGCGCGAACCACGTCCCCAGCCGCAACACCGCGGCGGTGCCCGTGACCGCAAGCGCCCCGACGACGACCGGAAGGAGGGCCGCCGTCAGCGAGCGGTAGACGAACAGCAGAAGCACCGCCGTCACGGGAAGCGCCAGCAACTCCGCGAAGCGACGGTCCTTTTCCACCTGCCTGCCCACCTCGGACCGCAGGGTCGCCTCTCCTGTGGCCGCGACCGTCAGTTCTCCTTGCCTGCCGGTGACAGATGGCACCAGGAGGTCGGCCGCACGGCCAGCCTCGATGTCATCACCGCGCAGGCGTACCAGGAACATGGCACTGTTCCCGTTGACAGACCGCAGCGAAGGGGCGCGAGCGGACCAGTAGGAACGCACCCAGGAGACGGACGGATCGGCCTCGAGGCGTTGGGTCACCTTCAGCGCCCCGGCTTCGGCTCCGGGTCCGTCCACAGAACCACGGGCGCGGGCGACCAGCACCAGATTCGGAACGGCAGACCCGAAGTCGCTTTCGAGAACGCGCTTGGCTTGCATCGCCTCCGCCGTGGCCGGTGCCTCACCGCCGATCGCCAGATGCTCGTGTACCGAACTGCCGAAACCCAGTGCCACAAGCGAGACGAAGGCGGTGACCAAGAGGACCGCCACACGTCGGCCCGGCACCAACGCGGCGAGGGAACGCCCGTTTCGAAGATCGGGCTCAATCATCGCCGCCTCAGCTTCCTCATATCTCTGACACCGAAACCAGCCGACCGGCCGCCACGCCGTCCCGTCGGAACAGCTCACGCGCAGCAGCTGGTGGATCACCCGCTCACCGGCTCTTGATCAACGAGGTGACGCCAGCAAGGTGGCGGGGCCGGGGTGACCTGTAGCCGGGTGCCGAGCCACGGCGCGACGCGCTGCGGAGCACACGCGCCGGCCGCACCCGGTACGCGCGGACGATCACCGGACGCATCGCCCGTTCGCTGCACGCGCCCGCCAGAGGGAGCGCCGTGTCCGCGTCCGGGTGGCCCCACGGCCCGCGCCGAACCTCAGCACCGGTTCTGGAAGGCGATGGGCCTGCAGAAGCCGGCCCATTCCGAGAGCCACCTCGGCCGACCCGTGACCGGGGGCCCGCAGACGGGCGCTCACACGGGGGTGCCAGGACGTCCACTCCTCGCTCATGGCCTCTGTGCAAGGCGGCGATCCGCACCGAGCGACCCGGGCAGGCTCCGGGGTTCGACAGAGTCCGCGAGCTCGGGGTAGCGCGGACCCGGCGAGAGGGGGAGCAGCCGTAAGGTCGTGTCGTCGGACCGTAGGCTGCCGTACCTGTCTACGGGTCCGGCCACACCAGCGCGGTCGGCCGCGGCCAGCACGCCTGTTGCGATCACTCGTC
This sequence comes from Streptomyces gobitricini, assembly GCF_039532985.1. Classification (NCBI taxonomy): domain Bacteria; kingdom Bacillati; phylum Actinomycetota; class Actinomycetes; order Kitasatosporales; family Streptomycetaceae; genus Streptomyces; species Streptomyces gobitricini. Next base: position 24,076 of record NZ_BAAASR010000018.1, read on the forward strand.
CGGGCGGTCGCCTCGCCGCTGGCGAACCGCCGGCCGCGCCGGGACGTCGCGAGCGGCATGCACATCGGCGAGCAACTTACTGCCGACCCCGGGCTCGTGGTCCTGGACGTCGCCGCCGCCGACGGGAGCACCATCCGGGAGGTGATGGAGGGCCTCCAGCAGCAGTGGGCCACCTCCGGCATCCCCGGTCCGGCATACTCCGGGCGAGGCGGAGGTCAGGGCGCGGATGTGGGCAGACATCCGGCGCCTCGTCACCGCCGCGTAGACGGCGCAGAGGTGCCGATGCCGGGCAAGCCCCGCGTAAGCCACCCCGCGGGTCGGCTTGCCCAGGGTCGCCTTCGGATCGCCCGGTCGGGTCCGGCGGCGGAACACGAACGCGAGTCGCAAGAGTTGGCGTGACTCGTTCGCGCTCACCCAGGCGGCGCGGCACCCCTCGGCCGTCGCGCAGCCAGGTCGGCCTCGTTGCGGGCCACGGCCACCACGCTCCCCCGGCGCGGGTAAGGGCGCGGGTGATACCGGAACTGCAGTCGGTGATCATCGCGACCCGGGCCGTCCGGGGAGGACAGCTGGGAGAAATAGGCCCGCGTCGCCGCATTGGCCGGGATCGGCTGCGTCGTCATGGCGACGCGACTCCGGTCAGCGGAACATCATGATGGCAACCCCGGCCAGTGCGAAGATCACCCCGCCCCACGCCCAGTGCTGCATCGGCACGTTGAAGAACCGGTGGTGATCGTCCCACCGGTTCAGCCGCTGCCCCACGACGCGGATGAGCGCGGTGGCTACCAGGCAGCCCGTGACCATGCCGATGTCCTCGGCGAGCAGCGAACCGCCGAACAGTTGACCGAGCGCGATCCCGACGGCGAGGCCGGCGCCGGCCAGCGGTACGACGAGAATGCCCCACCCCGACCAGATCACGACGAACATCCCGAGCCTCCCCGTCACCCGACCCGGCCGTCGCCGTCCGCCGGAGGAGGAGATTATGCCCCCTTCCGTACGGCGGCTCACCGCATGAACGGGAATGAGGGCAAGGGGCCGCAGCCCGCCGCCCGAACGCCGAGGAGCGGTTCCCGGCCTCCCCCGACGGAGGGGTAGGCCGCGCGGAAGGGAGCGGGTTCGCTGGCGGTGCGTATCTTTCCTCCCCTTCGACGTCTTCCAGGCGTGCGGTCAGGAACCGCACTGAACCGTACGAGCGCGGCCTTGCGGTGCGGTGCGGTGGGAGACACCTAACAGGCCGCCGGGCGAGGGTGACGTCCCTCCACGAGTGGTGCCTGGCGCACTGCGAGCCGGAGGGTACGCAGGGAGGCGTGGCCCGTAGCCCGACATGACAGGACGGGGGCCACGGGCCACATCCCGCTTCCGTCAGGTCCCAACCGCGTCCGCTGTCGCCAATCAGTCAGCCGGTCGGTTCCTCGCGTTCTTCAATCCGCTCGCGCTGTACGGCCCATCGCCTCAGGGTTCGCCGTACGCCATCGGTCCCCTGGATGAGCTCGATGGTCGCGGTGTGCCGGCTGCGCTGCTTCTGTGCGCCCGCTATGCGCGGGGCGCACTCCTTCGTAGCTCCTGCGGGTGATCGCTGCGGCCTTGAAGCCACGGCAGGATCACTTTCGCAGATCTTGTCCAGTGACCTGCTTTGTCCGAGCAGGTCACGTTCCATCGGCGAGAAGACCCCGTGCGCCGCAGCCCCGCTGCACGGGCCGCCGCTTACTGGAGCAGAGGAGTACTGCTGTGCCGTTGACTACTGCGGATGCCGTGGCCGAGATGGAGGCCGCGAGCAAGGTGGGCGACCCCACGGCCGACACGCTGGTGTCGGATCTGATCGACAACCGGGAAATCGACGGGGTCAACGCCCTGTTCCGCACCATCGGGACACTCAAGCCCGGTCAGGATCTCTCCACGCTGCCACCGCGACTGGCCGAGTTCCTGCAGGAGGCCGCGGCCCCGCCGCCGGACTGGAGCGAGGCGGACGTCAAGGCCGCAGAGAGCTTCTTCGCCCACCACCACGGCGAGGTGTCGATGCTCCTGGGCACCGTGGGCCTGATCGGCACCTACCTCTCCCCCACCGGTGCGTTCACGCTCCGCTCCACCGGCCGCCTCGGCGGCGTCGAGGGGCCGGGCAGGCGGCTGTCGCAGTCCTCACGCCTGTTCATCGACATGGGCAACAAGAACGCCATGCGCGACGGCAGCCTGGCCGCGAACGTCACCAAGGTGCGCCTGGTCCATGCCTCGGTACGCCAGTTGCACAAGAAGAGCGGTGAGTGGGACTACGCCAAGTGGGGCGAGCCGGTCTCACAGAAGTACACCACCGGCGCTGCCTGCGTGTTCTCCACCCAGATCCTGCAGGCCATGAAGAACCTGGGCATCGATGTCTCGAAGGACGACGCGCACGGTTTCATGTGCGCCTGGCATTACGTCAACCACTACCTCGGCACGCCGGAAAAGTGGCTGCTGCCCAAGAGCGCCGACGAGGTCGAGGCGGTCTGGAACGCCCAGCGCGACAAGGAGTGGAAGAAGACCGACGACGGCGTCTACATGACCAAGCAGGCCGTGGACTTCTACAAGAAGTTCCTGCCCCCTGGCATGCACGACGCCTACATCGCCATGGTCCGCGTCGCACTCACCGACAAGTACGCCGACATGGCCGGCCTGCCCAAAAACCTCCTCGACGAGACGGGCAAACCCTTGGCCGCCGGCCACAAGGTCGTCAGCGGCATCGGTGGCGGCCTGCTGGGCGGCGGCGCGAAGAAGACTGTCGGCGTCAACCCGTACAAGGAGGTCCTCGGGGCGGCCTCCAAGGCGTACAACGAGGTCGAGAAGTACGCCCTTACGCATGACCAGGACGACCAGCCCCAGATGCACCAGGAACTCGACGACAACCGCTGATCGCCCACCCGGCAACTGCCGCCGGCCCCCTGGCCGCCTCACACACGGCACCGGTCGCCGCGTGCCGCGACCGGTGCCCGAGCTGGAGGCCCAGGCGACCAGCAGGACCCCAGCTCGGCGGGCACGACCGGCCATTGGCCGGCTCCTCTGCGTGGCGAGGCCCTTGATGCCGAAGTCGGCGACGTACACGGGGACGGGCTCCGAACACGCCACAGGCACCCTGCTGCCTGCCGACTACACCGTCGGAGAAGCAGCGGAAGGGCGCACAGTGGCCCGCTACCCTCGCGACCTGGCACGGCCACCGGTCATGGACGCGGTCGTGCCATACGGCATGCGGGGCCCCTCCCCTCCCATTCGGAGGCAGGTGCTCCGTATGAGTCGAGTGGCCTCGGCCGATGGTCGATGGGCAGAAGTGGCGCCGGTGTAGTCCGTCGCACCCTGCAGCCCCAGCTCGATACAGCCGACGAACGGGCGACCGAGACAGCCGACATGCCGGGCGTGGGCGGGGCCGACGCACCAGCACCGGGGCCAGCGCACCAGTCTGCGGAACACCGTGGAGCGTCCGGATCGGCGGCGCGGCGGTGGGGCCAGTGGACGGCTGGCGAACGGCTGCGGCATGACGCCTGCCTCGTGAACCCGGTGGGCGGTGGAGCGACCGCACCGTTCGGGGCACGTGCCGCATCCACGACGTCCCGTTCAGGCCCGACGCCGTCGCCTCACGATGATGCAGGCTATGCCGCCGGCGGCGCCGCACGTGAGGGCGACACCCGTGCCTGTTTCCAGGCTGCCGCCACCGGCTGTACCGCCCACCCCGCCTTGGGCTCCGCGGGTGGGCATCACGGTCGGGGTGACGGGCGCGGGTGTGGGGACGGTGACGGTGGTGCCTCTGCTGGGCAGCGCCTCGCAGGCGATGCCGTCGTCCGGTCCCTGGTCCTCGTCGAGCCGATGCGGGTCGCTGCGGTCGGTGTTGAAGAAGCCCTGGGCGTCTTCCTGGAAGCGGAAGTCACGGCAGTCGAGATCCGTCTGGGCATGTGCCGCCTCGGAGGACAGAGCGAGGGAAACGAAACCCAGGACGATGCACGCTGCGACAGAACGGCGATCCATATGGGCCTCCTCGTGTTCCCCGAGAGGTCGGTTCGACTCTAGGAGGGGCGTCTGGGGAGCGCGCCGGGAGTGGGCCAAACGGGGTACGTCTTCGGGGTTCTGCACCGAGTGAGCGTGGTGGTCTTGGCCATGCCCCGACAGAGGTGGGAGGCGCGGAGCCCGGCGGCACCGCGGCCGTGCGTGGTGAGTGAATGGACGGGCGGCCGTCCCTCCGCCGTCACCGCGGTGGGTGGCGTCATTGGCAGCCGGCAGCGGAGCACTGGAAGACCCGCTATGGATGGGTACGGCGAGGCCGGGCCGCGGGACCGCCCCGGCCTCCCGCACCCCTCACCTACGCAGGCCCCGCCCGACGTCGTCGACAGGCTCTGGTTCCGGGCCCGCCCCGGAGAGGCGGTCCGGGACCGGCCCCAGCGCCGGTGGATCGGTGGTTGGCCGCCGGGAAGTGCGGTGAGTCGTCAGGCGCGGCAGCGCAGCATTTCCAGTGGGGGGTTGGCGTAGAGGTCCGCCCAGAGGTCCGCGCCGAACTCTCGTACGCCGGCCTCGGACACCCGGACCGGGGCCCAGGTCAGCTCACTGAATCCGGCCGCCTTCAGGCAGTCCTCGTAGATCCGGCGGCGCGGGCGGTTGGCGACGAACGATACGGGCGGGTCGAGCAGCGCCGTGGTCCGGACTTGCGGTCCGGTCTCGGCCTCCTCGCCGGTGAGCTCGCTACGGAAGCCGTACTTCTCCGGGGTCGGCCCGTCGAAGCGGAAGTCGGGCGACTGGTTGAGCAGGAACAGCTCGGCACCGGGCTTCAGGCTCCGGCGCATGTTGCGGCACATCAGCTCAGTGGTGGCGATGTCCGGTGCGTAGTTGAGCAGTTGGACCGCCAGGCCCACGTCGAAGGGCTGCTCGAAGGTCCGCAGCGTGGACACGTCGCCGACCTCGTAGCGCACGCCCAGCGGGTCGTGCTTCTCCAGCTTCTGCGCCACGGCGACCATCTCGCCGGAGATGTCGATGCCGAGCACATCCGTGGCCCCGCGTCGCTTGAACTCCCGGCTGTAGAAGCCGGTGCCGCAGGCCAGGTCGAGAACCGACTTGCCGCTCACATCCCCGACCAGGGCCAGAAAGCTGGGCACTACCGCGTACTGCTCCAGAGGCAGAGCCTTGAATCCCTCGTACGCCTCACCGATCTCGTCGTACTGTTCCTGCGCACTCATCGCGTCATCCTCCCCGTGTGTTTCACCATGTCATCGGCCCCGGCCGCCCGCGATCGGGACGGCCGCTACCTCTGGCTGGCAGTCTCTCCCAACCTGCCAGGCCATCAGGCCTGGCGGAAACCACAAAAATGTGGTCGCCGCCCCGGACTCCCGCACAGGCCGTCCTGCGAGTTCGAGCAGATGGACACGGCCTAGCTGGATTGCTCACGAGCCTCATTGACAGTCCCGGGTCGCGGACATGGCGAAGACCTCCGGTGTGGTGGAGACGTCTGGGACTGCACCACACGGAGGCCTTCGTGCCGCACCGTTATGCCCGGCTGACCGTCTTCGGCAGGCGGTTGCTCGTTCAACGCGTCTGCTCGGGCCGTCCCATCGCGCATGTGGCTGCCGAAATAGGTATTTCGCGCGCGACCGCCCATAAGTGGATGCGACGGTGGCAGGCCGGCGGCGAGGCCGGGCTCGTGGATCGCTCCTGCCGGCCGCTCACCACCCCGCACCGCACCCCGGCCGCCACGGAGGCCCGCGTCTGCGATCTACGGCAGGCCCGCAAACTCGGACCGCCCGCATCGGGCCGGTCCTGGGGCTGTCCACCTCGACTGTGCACCACGTCCTGGCCCGCCACGGCCTGTTCGCCGGCACATTGTCGTCGGGGTGTGCCGAGGTGCCGCTGAAGCGAGCGGACGAGCGGCGGGAGCGGCGCGGTTCAGTGGTACGGAGTGGTCACTGTCCCTACGCGTCGCCTACCGCTGGGTTTTATCGGTGCGCAGCAAGATCCGCAGCGGTTGCCAGTCGGTGAGGGGTGAGGGCTGCTGGAGCCGCCCTCTGGCGGAACTGCCAGCGGCGACTTCGATCTCGATGTACTGGCTGCCGGAGAACACCCAGTAGCGGTCGTCGTGCCCGGGCACGGGCATGGCGGCGTCGATTCGGCTGGTGAAGGCGGGCAGCCCGCCGAAGGACTTCTTCCAGTCCGCCAGCGAGCCCGGCCCGCTGACCCGGCGCGCAGCCGCCGGGCTCTCCCCGGCCTCCACCACAACGTACCGGCCGCCCGAGAACACCCAGAAACGGCCCTCCGCTCCCGGTACCGCCATCACCGCGTCGACACGTTCGTCGAAGCCGGGAAGGCCGCTGAAGCTGGTGGCCCAGTCGGTGAGGGGTGAGGGCTGCTGGAGCCGCCCTCTGGCGGAACTGCCAGCGGCGACTTCGATCTCGATGTACTGGCTGCCGGAGAACACCCAGTAGCGGTCGTCGTACCCGGGCACGGGCATGGCGGCGTCGATTCGGCTGGTGAAGGCGGGCAGCCCGCCGAAGGACTTCTTCCAGTCCGCCAGCGAGCCCGGCCCGCTGACCCGGCGCGCAGCCGCCGGGCTCTCCCCGGCCTCCACCACAACGTACCGGCCGCCCGAGAACACCCAGAAACGGCCCTCCGCTCCCGGTACCGCCATCACCGCGTCGATCTGCTGCGGGGTGGCTTTCGTCTCGGTGCCGACTATCGGCGCACGTGAGCTGTCGGCCCACCAGTACAGGCCGGCACCGGCTCCGCCCACCAGCAGCGCTCCCGCCAGGACGGCAACCTTCCACGGCCGTACGCGAACACGGCGACGCCGAGCGGTGATCGGGTCATGGCGCCGAGTGGGCTGCAGAGGCCGGTCCTCCTGGGCGATGACTGCTTGCAGCGCATGAGTGATCATGGCGGGGGTCGGCCGCCGGGTGGGCTCCTTGTGGAGCAGCTCTTCGATGATGCCGCGCAGGGCGCCCGCGCTCGGTGCGATCTCGGGCGGCTCGTAGACGACGGCGTGCATGACCGCCGTCGGCTCCGGTCGGACGAAGGGTGGTGTGCCTGTTGCCAGCGAGCACAGCGTCGCACCGAGGGAGAAGAGGTCGCTGGAAGGATCAGCGGGCAGCCCCCGCATCCTCTCGGGGGCCATGAACTCGACCGAGCCGACGACTCCGCCGGTCGCGGTGTGCGCTTCGTCGGCGAGCGCGGCGATTCCGAAGTCGGTGAGCACGGCGCTGCCGTCGGCCCGGAGCAGCACGTTGGCCGGCTTCACGTCACGGTGCAGCGCTCCGGTGGCATGTACGGCATCCAGAGCGGACAGCAGTTGGAGCCCGAGTCGGGCGACCTCGGTCGCCGGCAGGGGGCCTCCCGCCTTGAGGTGATCGGCGAGGGAGCCGCCGGAGACGAGCTCCATCACGATCCACAGCCGGTCGTCGTACTCGACCAGGTCGTAGATGTCGATCACATGAGGATGAGAGACCCGTGCGATGGCGCGCGCCTCCGTCAGCACCCGGCGCATCCGTGCCCGCAGCTCCTCGCCGTGGGACACGATGTGCAGTTCCTTCACGGCGACCGCGCGCTGCAGCAGGTGGTCCCAGGCACTCCAAACGGTGCCCATCCCGCCGCTGCCCAGCCGCTCGGTCAGTACGTACCGCTCGGCGACGATCATGTGCCCATTACTGTCGATCACGGGTCACAACTTACAGGTGCGCGTGAACATGCCAGCTGGGGCGGGGTATGCGCACCGGGTGCCTCGGCTCCACGGGCAAGCCTCGGCGCCGCCGTGATTCCGGCCTGGTTCAGCCGAGGTCGTTCTCGGGCTGCGCGGGCTCCCACGGCGCACCCGGCTTCCGCCTCCCCGAGCTCTCGTACTACCGCTGCCAGGGCCCTCAGCGGGGAACCCGGTAGTAGTGTTCCGGCGGCAGGCTCAGCGCGAACACCGTGCCGTGCCGGCGGCGGATACCGTTCACGCTCATCATCGGCGGCTCGCGGTCGAACCGGTGGGCGCCGGCTGGGCGTTCGGGCTCCGGAACCCGCGAGCCCGGCTGATCCCAGGTCAGGGTGTGCTCGGCCTGCGTCATTTCACCTGGTGCGTCCTCGTGGGCGTCGCCGTGGGTGAAGGGGATGCCGGACAGTGCCTGCTCCCCTGCGGCGAGGATCCGGGTGATGGTCTCAGCCGATGGCAGCGGGGAACTGTAGTAGGCCTGCAAGCGCATCTCGCAGGACACCCGGTAGGCAGGCTTCACGGGGGTGAACAGATCCCAGCCGACCGTTCCGGGGGTGCAGCCGTCCTCCACGACCACGAGACGCAGGACCAGGGGCGTACTGCTCGCGTAGGTCTGGGCGATGGCACGCAGCCGTGCCTCAGCAGCCTGCCGCGCCTGCTGCGCGGCGTCACTGTCTGCGAGTCGGTGGGCTCGGTAGCGGCTGGTCGAGCCAAGAAGCGTCCACATGCGGGCGACGATGTCGAACGTGACGAGGGCGGGCCAGGTCGCAGCACGGAGCATGCGCGTCTTCACCTGACGCCGGGTCAGCACGACCGTTCCTCGGGCTGTGTGCCGGCCGGCACGATCATGGCCTGCGGGAGCGAGGCCCCTGTCACGGCGGTGGACTGGATGGCCACCCACTGGACGGCCTCCCACGGGCTCGGGGTGGTGTCCACGAGGTGGCCGGCGGTCATCGTGGCCCACACGTAGGTGCTCATGACGATCGCCAGATGGTTGCCACGGACTCCGGCCGGTCTGGCGCCGGCCCACAGAGCCAAGGGCCGGCACAGGATGCCTGCCGCGTTGGCGGGCCAGTAGTAGGGGATCCCCGCGAGGGGGTTGCGCGCGCTGTCGGCTTCGGTTGCGTGGTCGATCAGCGTGTACAGACTGCGTATCAGCCGCCACGCGATGAGCGTGGCCGCAGCAGCCATGGCGGCTGCTTTCGCAGCCCGCGCCACATACTCCATGAGCACGATCGTCCGCCTGCCGACTGGTGAGCCGCTATCCGTACAGCTACTCAACTCGGGCAGGTGTTCTGAGGCGCCGCGTCGTACGGTGTCCCGCAACCCGTAGCCGGCTGTCGGCACGCGAGTGCGTCGCGAACGCCTTCGCGTGGTGAGCCCTCGGGAGTCCGGCGAACGCAACCCGTGGACCGGCGAGAGCCACGTACGAATCGGCGTCCCTGACGGCTCCCTTCACCCGGTGGCGGCGATGTCACCCATCTCGTCCCGCCACGGCGCCTCCCCGGTACCCATGCCGAGCACGCACGAGCAGCGCTTCGCAAGGAGGCTGGACAGCCCATGAGTGCGATCTTCGCAGGGGGCGCCTCGTCGTGAGGTGCCGCGCGGGGATGGTCAGCCGGCGCTCGTACGACGCCACGCCACGCCACGCCACCGACCGACCGGACCGCCTCCGGACGGCGGCACCATCTCGGATGCCGTCCCAACCCGTAGCAGGCGATGGGGTCACCGCCATGGCGCGGCCTCAGGACCATGCCCCGTCCGGTCCAGCGCGCGGGTAGCGGGCACGAGGCGCTCGGGCAGGCGCGGGTGGTGGCGCCCCTTGCGCCCGATGCGTACGGCGCTGCGCCGACAGGTGGGATGCGGGTGTGCCTGCCGCATGGCGGTCGCCTCCGCCGGTCGCACCCTCCCAGGGCCGTACCCCTGTGTGGATACGAGCCGGGCGGTTCCCCGTGCGAGCGGGGCGCGCCCTCACCCCTCCGGGACGGCCGATTGGGCCGAGTGCCGTACCGGCGTGGTGGGCGCGCCCGATCCACCCGAGCGTGGAGGAGAAGAGCCGGAGGGACCCCGTCACCCGAACACTCCCGAGCGAGGCCGGGCCATGCAGGAATCTGTCATCGTCGGCATCCGCGGCCGTGTGCCGCATGTGGTGCTTCAGGAAAGCCGGGACCCGCGCGCCGGGGCGGGCGGATGCCTGTGGCTCGCGGCCGTCGCCGCCGCCTTCACCGTCGCGCATCTCACCCTGATCGCTCCGGGCATGGGGCTCGGCTGGGACGAGACGGTCTACGTCAGCCAGGTCAGTCCGCAAGCACCGGCCGCGTTCTTCAGCGCGCCGCGCGCCCGGGGCGTCACGTTCCTCGTTGCACCGGTCGCCGCGGTGACCACCTCCGTGGCGGCGCTGCGCGTGTACCTCGCCGTACTCGCCGGCTGCGGGCTGTTCCTCGCGCTGTGGGCGTGGCGCCGGCTGCTCCCCCCTGCCCCACTGGCGCTCGCGGGGGTGCTGTTCGCGAGTTTGTGGGTCTCGCTCTTCTACGCCGGGCAGGCGATGCCGAACCTGTGGGTGGCGTACGGGGCGCTGGCGGCGACGGGCTGTTTCCTGCGCGCCGCGCGCGACCCCGGCGACCGGTGGGCGGTGGTGGGCATGGTCGCCGCGGTGGCGTTCGCCGGGCTGATGCGCCCGTACGACGCGCTGTGGCTGGCACTGCCGCTCGCCGCGGCGGCCGTGGGGATGCGGGCCTGGCGGTGGCCGCTGCTGCTGGTGGCGCTCGGCGCTGGCCTCGCGCTCGGCTGGGCGGAGTGGGTGGTCGAGGCGTACGCACGGTACGGCGGCGTGTGGGCGCGACTGGAGCGGGCGAGCGAGATCCAGGGCCGGCTGGGCTGGTACCTCGCGGTCGACGACCACGTCCGGGCGCTGGGCGGGCGGACGCTGTGCCGCCCGTGCGACGTGCCCTGGCGCGCTCCGGGCGCCGCGCTCTGGTTCCTCGCGCTGCCCCTGCTGGTGGCGGCCGGGGTGCGGGCGGCGCTGCGGGCCGGCCGCCACCGTACGGAGATGGTGGTCGCGACGGGGGTGGGGGTGTCGCTGGCCCTGCCGTACCTGTTCGCCGTCGGCTATGCGGCGCCGCGCTTCCTGCTGCCCGCGTACGCCCTGCTGGCACTGCCCGTGGCCGGCCTGCTCCTGTGGGCGTGCCGTCCGAGACCCCGCCGGGGACGGCGGCGCGCCGTGGCCGCGCTGATCGCCCTGGTCGTCGCCGGGCACGTGTTCGTCCAGTACCGGGTGGCCGACTCCGTGGCGGACCGGGTGCGCCGCGACACCCGGGAGCTGACGCGGATCGCCGCCGCGCTGCGCGCCCACGGGGTGCGCCCGCCGTGCGTGGTCAGCGGTGAGGACGCGATCCGTGTCGCGTTCCGCGCCGGCTGCGTCTCCCGGCAGCCGGGCGGCCATGACGGCAGCATCACCCCGCAGGGCCTCGTCGCCCTGTCCCGGCAGCGGCCGGTCGCGGTGCTGGTCTCCGGCACGGCGCGTCCCCCGGCGTACGCGCGCGGCTGGCGGGTGCACCCGCTGCCGGACCTGGGGCGCCTGACCGGCTACCGCGCCTACGTGTCCGGTGCGCGGCCGGTGGACGCCGGTTCCGTCCAGGACGTCAGCCGCTCCTGGGCGACGGACGTGTCGCCGTCATCCGGCACGGCGTCCACGGCGGCTTCAGGTCCTGCCCGGTCAACAGGCTTTCCGGGGCGGCGCGTCGGCGCTCGTGCGGTCCGGTGAACAGCCCCTGACCGGTAGCTCTGAAGGATGCCGACGGCTGTGAAGGACGGGGACGAGGGTGCGTGAGCGGCGTGGCCGGGCCGCGCTGGCGGGCGCGCGGGCGCCCCTTCCGCCAGTGCCTGGACGGTGCGGCCGCCGGGACAGGCGCCGCGTCGCAGCGTCTCGAAGGAGAGCCGGTCTGCCGGCCGCACGGTGACTTCGCCGTCGACGACCGGGCCGTACGGAACTTGCGGGCGGCCGCCACGAGGCCGGGGAAGTACCGGATCAGCCGGCCTCGGCGCGACTGCGGCCGCGTCGGCCGGCCCGGGCCCGGCCGGGTGGAGGCAAGCACTGGTAGCGGGCGGCCTTCACCTCGAATGCCGGGCAGGACGCCCGGTGCCGACACCGTCTGTTGGGGCTTGGGCGGCGGACAACGGCTCCACGGGTGGCTTCAGCACCGTCGCGCCGCGTTGATCAGCCGAGGTGGTTCTCCGAATGCGGCGGCTTCCGCGTGTGGACGGCGGAGCAGTGGACGTTGTCAGACACAGTCGGCGCGTACGCATACCTGAATGACGGTCAGCGTGTCGTTCCACAGCGCACCTTCGAAGGACTGCCATTCCAGTTTCTGAACCAACCGGTGCGCGGAACCTTGTCACTCCAGGAGGCGACCCCTATTCTCGCGGCCAGAAAGCGCTTTCCCGAGTCATCCGCCGTCGCCCGGCCGAGCCGACGGTGGCGAGCGGTGCCGCCATCGCGGCGCCGCCGGCAGGTGAAGACGAAAGGGCAGCCACCATGAGACGAACGGTCGGAATACGACTCTGTACGGCGCTGGCCACCGTGGCCATCGCGGGCGCCGCGGGCGCGTTCTTGCCGATACCGGAAGCGTCGGCGGCAGCCGCCGGCGCCACCGGCTACGCGAGTCAGAACGGCGGGACCACCGGCGGGGCGGGTGGGCAGACGGTACGGGCGACCACGGGAACCGCGATCCACGCGGCACTGTGCAGCCGGGCCAGCAGCAGCACCCCCATCACCATCCAGGTGGAGGGAAGGATCAACCACGCCAACACCAGCAAGGTGTCGGGCGGCAGTTGCAGCACCGCCGACGGTGTGATCGAACTCAAGCAGATCAGCAACGTCACCATCGTCGGGGTCGGAAGCGGAGCCGTCTTCGACCAACTGGGCATCCACATCCGCGACTCCCGCAACATCATCATCCAGAACGTGACCGTGCGGAACGTCAAGAAGTCGGGCTCCCCCATATCCAACGGCGGTGACGCCATCGGCATGGAGAGCAACGTACGCAATGTCTGGGTCGACCACGTCACCCTGGAGGCTTCGGGCGGCGAGGCGGAGGGCTACGACGGCCTCTTCGACATGAAGAACAACACGCAGTACGTCACGCTGTCCTACAGCACCCTCCGCAACTCCGGCCGGGGTGGCCTCATCGGCTCCAGCGAGACCGACACCTCCAACGGTTACGTCACGTTCCACCACAACCTGTACGAGAACATCGACTCCCGTGCGCCGCTGCTGCGCGGGGGCATCGCCCACATCTACAACAACCACTACAAGAACCTCAACGACTCGGGCATCAACTCACGGGCCGGGGCCCGCGCCAAGGTGGACAACAACTACTTCGAGGACTCCAAGGACGTCCTCGGAACCTTCTACACCGACGCGGCGGGATACTGGCAGGTCAGCGGTAACATCTTCGACAACGTGACCTGGTCGCCCCGCGACGGCGAGCACAATCCCGCCGGGCCCAACCCGCAGTCCAACACCACCGTCAGCATCCCGTACGCCTACGGCCTGGACGCCGCCGGCTGCGTACCGGACGTCGTGAGCCGTACGGCAGGCGCCAACAACGGACTGCGGGTGTCGGACGGCAACTGCTCGCCCCAGACGCCGGACCCGACCCCGACTCCGACGCCCACCCCGACGCCCACCCCGACCCCGACGCCTACGCCCACCCCCACACCCACCCCGCCCAGCGGCACCAACCTCAGCATCGGGGCCGGCTCCGACGGTTCCAGCAAGGCTGACGGCACCAGCTACGGCAACGTGCGGGACGGCAACCTGAACACCTACTGGTCGCCGACCGGCTCGACCGGTTCCGTCTCGATCAAGTGGGGCTCCCCCACAGCGGTCTCGAGTGTCAACATACGGGAGGCGGCCGGCTCCGCGGGCAGCATCGGTTCGTGGAGGCTCATCAACGCCGACACCGGCGCCGTCCTGACCTCCGGCAGTGGCGCGGGCGTCATCTCCTTCGCGCGGACGTCACTGCAGAAGATCACCTTTGAGATCACCAGCTCCACCGGTACGCCGAAGGTCGCCGAGTACGAGACCTACGCCGGGTAACGGGTAACGGCCTCCCCGCCACCCGCCACCCGCCCGTCCGGGTCCGTCACCGCCGGACCCGGACACGGGCGTTCCCGCTGCGGGGCAGGGCCGGGCTCCCGTCCGGCACGACGGTTCCCGGAAGCCCTCGCCGACGTGCTGCATGCACGGCAGCGCGCTGCTGTCCATACGCACTTCTCCCCATGGCCCGGATGCCCCGGCCCGCGTCATGATCGGTCACCGACGGACCAACGACCTGAGGTCCGCCGGCCACGGGGAAAACCACATACGTTCTGGGGGACAGCGTCCGGAAAGCTGTGCCCGGCGGCACCACATCGTCGCATCGCCGTCGCGACGGTGCGGGAGTCGCCGGTGCACTCGCCGCCACCGGTTGCCTCAGTAGTCGTCGCGCCTGCCGCGACGGCCGCGGAGCAGCAGGGGGCGCGCTCACTGTGTCACCGTGCTGAACGGGGTCGAGCACGGCGACCAGGAGTCGACGGTCCGCTCGCGTACCTGCCCCACGGGGCAGGACGCGGGCGACCGTGCCGAGCGGGCGGAGCCGTCCGCCGCCACCCCGTTTCACGATCTGGTCCGAGCACCGCGACCGGGGTGCGCGCGACCGCATCCACGCCTACGACGGCTCGTACGACTCCACCGACCGCACCGTCGACCCGCATACGCGGTGGTCGAACAATCCGACGTCTCTCCAAGTAACGGACGGTCGCACCAAGCCCTCCCCGAACGGTCGGCGCGGCACCGGCTTCCCGACCGGGGACCCGTGCGGTACGTCGGCGACACGCTCATCGGCGCCGCGCCCACCCGCGTCAAGGGCCGGCGGCGCGGCTGACTCCGTTCCCGTCAACCACCGGAAAAGGTTATCGACATGCGTCCACTGCGTTCCGCACTCGCGTCCCTCACGGCGGTCTGCGCCCTCGCGACCGGTGTCACCGTGGTCGGCACCGCCGGGCCCGCCCAGGCCGCCGCGTCGGACTGCACGGGCGGTGTCCGCGGATTCCACGACCACCCCGACAACGCCTCCGGCGACACGCACAAGCCCCGCCGCATCGACATGGGCGGCGGTATCGTCATCACCCTGGAGAAGGGGGTCAACGGGGGGCAGCAGATCGCCTTCGGGAAGATCAGCGGTCCCACGTTCCCGGGTGACAAGGTCTGGATGGACTGGAAGGCCGACGGCTGGGACCAGGGTGGCCCTCCCGGCACGCCGATCCGGCCCTGGCTGCAGTGCGGACCGTTCACCGTCCAGCACATCGGGCAGAGCCTGACGACCCCGTTCAAGCGCACCAGCACCGATCCGGCCTACCAGTTCCGGGTGTGCGGTTCGCTGAACTCCAACAACGTCATCCGCTGCTCCGACTGGTGGTGACCGGACCACTGCCGTAGCGAACGGCACTCCGTACCGGGGCCATCGCGGGCCGTGGGCCGATGGATTCGGTAGGTGATCCGTGGTGGCCGTCACGGGTTTGCCCGCACACAGGAAGACACCGCCGCGACACCGTCAGGCCCACGCTCGATTCCCTGTGGGCGCCTGGCGCCGGGGGTGGCCACGCACCTCAGCCGGCGCGAGGCGCAGCGGACCGATGTGGCCATGGAAGCCGGCGGTACAAGGCGGCCGGCTCGACGGATCGCCCGGTGCGGGCGGGGCCGCGCGGCGCGCAGGTCGTCGGGAGTTCAGTTCCGTGCAGCGGCACGTCGAACCCGTTACGGACACTCCGTCGTGTCGGCAGGCAAAGCGTGCGCGACTTGGAGTGGGTTGCAACGGATGCCGTGGCGGAGCCCCGCCCCGCGTGAAGGTGACGGCGGATGGCGAGTCGGCAGGGGCACCAGATTGCCACCCGCGGCAGTACGGAGCCGCGAGCGGCGCCACCAGGAAGAGGCCGAGGTGGAGTTCAGGGCCCCGTGGCCACATGGTCGGTGTACGGACAGACCGCGTACGACGTGATGCGCCCGGCTGAGAAATCTCAGCCGGGCGCTTGTCCGGGTCCCCGCACTTCACTGAATGTTCGTCAGCGACCGGTGTGCATGGGGGGCTATGCCCCGGTCCGGTGCTCCCCGTCCTGCCGCGGCGAACCGCTCAGCAGACGTGTTCAGCAGGGGAGAGTGGTCTTGCCGGCAGCCCCGGTGGCGCCGGTGGTGCCGTCTCCGAACATCGTGGCATCGGTGCCGTTGCCACCGGGCTTGCCCGGGCACACCGGACTGGCCGCGCCGCCGGCGCCACCCGTGCCGCCGGTGTAACCGCTCCCGGCCTTGGAGGCGCCGCCGTTGCCGCCCTTGCCGCCGGCGATACCGGCACCGGCGTTGCCGGCACCGCCCACGCCACCCTTGCCGCCGGTGCCGCCGAGCGCGGCGTCTCCGCCGAACCCGCCATTGCCGCCGTTGCCGTTGGCGCCACCGGCGCCGCCCGTACCCCCGGCGCCGCCGACGCTCGCGAAGCCGGTGGCGTTGCCGCCGGCGCCGCCGTTGCCGCCGCTGCCGTTGGCACCCGCGGCGCCACCGGTGCCGCCGAGGCCATCCATACCGCCGAGGATCCCGACGCCGTTGGCGCCGTTGGCGCCGGGGGCCCCGACGCCGTTGTGGGTCCGGGCACTGCCCGTACCGGGCTGGGCGGAGGCGAGTGCGGGAGTGACGGTCAGTCCGGCTACGGCGATCGCAGCGATCATGAAGGTCCGGGCAGTGGCCGTGGTGCGCATGGAGCGCATGAGGTACTTCCTTCGGTTTGTGCAGGAGGAGAGATTCTCCGCCTGACAGCACCCAGCCTAAGGAAATACGACGTATGGCGCGCACCTAAGAATGATCAAATGTCCTTAAGCAGACTAAATCACTAAACTTTGGCTTTAAATCTACTTTTTTGGATTCATTATGATATTGGCTCACCTTCCGGTGCAGCTGAATACGGATCGCGACGATGCACGGCGGCTCGGCGCCCGGGGTGGGGGCCGACGGAAAAGCAGACCGGTCCATCCGGGGTGGGGCGCGCCCGGGTCCGGGGTCGCTGCCACCCTTGGCCGGGAAGCACCGAGCGAGGAGGACGGACTCCGAGAGGTCCAGGTAGCGGCGGCACGCGACCTCGGCGGCACGACGGACGGCGGTACGGCAACGGGGCACGGCGTGGCGCGGCTTCACCCGGACGAGAGCCGGCGGCGCCTCGGGCGGTTAGGCGACGAAGAGGCAGAACGGGTGGCCTGAGGGGTCCGCCATCACGTACAGCGGCTCTGCGGCGTCGTCGTGCCGGTCGAGCAGAAGACGGGCACCCAGTGATTCGGCTCGCGCGCGCTGCCGGTGGAGTTCGTCCACGTCCGACACCGTGCAGTCCAGGTGGGCCTGCATGGGAATGTCATGGCGAGGCCAGGTCGTGCGAGAGAGCTCGGGAACCTGCTGGAATGCGAGCCTGGCCGTGCCGTCGGCATCACGCAGCACGAGCCAATCCTTGTCGTCGCTGCCACCGTCCCCGGGCGGTTCGTCGCCAGGACGGTACGAGAACCCGAGCAGCCGCCGGTAGAACTCGGCCAGCTCCCTCGGCCGTGTGGTGTCCAGCACCGTCTGCAACAGCTGCGGATACTCAGCCATAAGGCCTCCATCGTTCTCCTCGACGCTCCCGTGTCCCCCGGTCGTGCCGGACGAGGAACGACCGAGCGCCGGGGCTCGGGTAATAGCTGGGTTCACCTGCTGTCCGAGGCGACCCGGGCTGACGCTCTTCCGGCTGACGCCGGACTCGTGCGTCGAGACCATCTCGTACCCGTGACTCGTCACTCGTCACTCGCCCCAGGGGACGGATCCCACCGCCGGTCGATCACCCGAACGTGTGCGGCAGGGGCAGAGGGCCGTGGT
This sequence comes from Streptomyces gobitricini, assembly GCF_039532985.1. Taxonomy (NCBI): domain Bacteria; kingdom Bacillati; phylum Actinomycetota; class Actinomycetes; order Kitasatosporales; family Streptomycetaceae; genus Streptomyces; species Streptomyces gobitricini. Next base: position 41,685 of record NZ_BAAASR010000018.1, read on the forward strand.
TCTCTCCCACCGCTGGGCCGGACCGGCTTCGGCCTCGTCGGCTAGGCCGAAGGCGCCTTCTCCACTCCTTGTACCGGCTCGGACTTCAGCGCCCGAAGGGCGACCAACAGCAACCCGATGTCGTCGAGGAAGATCGGATCGGGAAGAAGGTCCACCGGGCAGAGCGTGTAGATGACCGCACCCCAAAAGAGGGCCTTGTTCTCCAGCGGAACGCCGGCCGAGCGCAGGCTGCGACGGGCTGCTGCCAGTTTGACCAGCAGAACGATCGCCAGCGCACACGTCACTGCGGCTACGGCTCCTGCGACGACCAGGAGGGTCTTCAGTTCCGAGCTCATCAGCTGCCCCCAGCCTGTAGCGTTCCCGGATTTCCCTTTCCGCCTACCCTGTCGGCCCTCTGACGTATCGGGAGGGGCCCTTGTCGAAGGTCGAAGCAGCCCTGGGAAACGGCTGACGCAACGAGGCGGCCGACCATATGCACGCGACGGAGCGGGAGCTCTCCGGCAGGATGACAGCGACTCGGCCGACCGCAGGCGGAACGTACCGGCTCCCCCGCGCCGAGCATCACCCACCACCCTCGCCCTGCCGGGGCCCGGTGCTGAGAGCCTGTCAGGCGGCGGTCCTGCTCCACAGGCCACGAGTGGGACCGGGCGCGGTTCTCCGGCTTCACTGGGCCGGATTTCCCACGCTGGCCAACGGGTCATCAGTGACCCCCGCCCCGCTCCCCCGCCGACAGCTCACCGCGCTCGCCGAGCTGGGAATCGACGGGGCGCGGTGAGGCCGGGACTCTGCCGTTACTCGCCCACGACTCCCGAGGAAGCGATGACGATCTTCGCCCGGGGGGTGCCGGAACGCGAGCCCAGGGACTCGATCTTCGTCACCAGGTCCTGGCCCTCGACGACCTCGCCGAAGACCACGTGCTTGCCGTCCAGCCACGGCGTGACCACCGTGGTGATGAAGAACTGCGAGCCGTTGGTGTTCCGGCCGGCGTTCGCCATGGACAGCAGGAACGGCTTGTCGTGCTTGAGGTCGAAGTTCTCGTCGGCGAACTTCTCGCCGTAGATGCTCTTGCCGCCGGTCCCGTCTCCACGGGTGAAGTCACCGCCCTGGAGCATGAAGTCCGGGATGACGCGGTGGAAGCCCGAGCCCTCGTACCCGAAGCCGTGCTGGCCGGTGGCCAGCTCGCGGAAGTTCCGCGCCGTCTGGGGGACGACGTCGTCGTACAGCTTGAAGACGATTCGGCCGGCGGCGTCGCCGTCGATAGTGATGTCAAAGAAGACGTGGGTAGACATAAGGGAATCCTGCCATGGCACTGGCATTGCCCTGAAACCGGCCTCCCGGCTCCGCCCCTAACGGCGAGGGCGGACGGCACCACGACGGACCGGCCGCTCCCCCAGGGACGGGCCGGTGGCAGAGCCGGGACGGGTCGGGGCGGCAGTGCTGGGACGGCGGCCCGGCGTCGCATGGCCCCGGCTGATCTATGACACGGACGAGGTCGTCGGGTTCCTCATGGCGTTCTTCCGCATCGACTGGACCGGCGACGGAACCGACTTCCGCTCCGGGCTCTGGCGCCTCAACATCTCCGGCGCCGCGGCGGCACACGCCTGACGACCACCTGGCACCCCGGGACGGGTGGCCCGGCAGGTTTCTCCCTGGCGCTCGGGTTCCGACCGACCGGAGAACTCAGCGGAGACCAGATAGTGGGGGCGCTGGAGCTGAACTGAACTCCGGTGTGCCGCACCCGCTCCCGCACCGGCCACGTACGTTCTGCCCGTGGGCCCCCACACATACAGCCGTGCCGACATCGTCGGCCCGAACACCGGCACGGGTTGAGCCCGAGGCCTTCGAGTAGAGGTGACGGTCCCCTACCGAGTAGGGGTGATTGCTCCCGACGCCCGTGGACACCGCTCGCCGTACGGCAACGCGCGGGCCAGGGGCGCCGGGCTGACAAGGGCCGACAGACCATCGGGCGCCGTCAGGCCGTCAGGCCGTCAGGCCACCGGGCGCCGTCAGGAGGCGGGCCGGTTCCACAGGTCGCACTTGTGGTCCTGAGGGAAGGTCGATGTCCCCGCGATCCCCTCGGGGGCCAGGACCTGCACCTTGGGGAAGAGGTTCCACCGCGGAGCGTCCGCTGCGTACGGGACGCCGGTCTTCGCGAAGTTGGTCCAGTAGCCGAGCATTCTGTCCGACAGGATGTTCTGGGCGGGGGTGCCCGAGCCGCTGCCGAAGACGTACCTGATCTCCGAACCGTGCGGGGCGCCGATGGGGAAGCTGAGGGGCAGGTTCAGGTAGTCCATGGCGTGGCGGTCGGCGAACTCGTACTGGTAGGACCGGGTGTGCGCGGCCATAAGGCTCGCCGTCCGCGATTGGGAGCAGGCGAACTGGGAGTCCGTGAGGACGGCGCCCAGCGCCTCCGCGGGCGTGCCGTGGTCCGACAGCGGGTAGCGGGCCAGGATCTCGTCGGTCCGTTCGCCGTGGAGTGCCCGGACCGCGGCCGGGTAGTCCGCCGCGGTGAGTCGCCTGCCGGCCAGGTCGTAGGTGGTCGCGACGGTGAGCCGGCCCTCGTCGGCGGTGGTGCCCTGGAGGACGGGGACCCGGTGGAACCGGCCGCGCTCCAGCGCTTCCGGCACCTGGAGCGGCAGGACCTTGCCGTCGACGTTGGGGGTCCAGCGGGCGGTGGGGCTCAGGGAGGCGCCGAGCACCTGGTCGGCGGGCCGGGTACGCAGGCAGGCCACGTCAGCGCACCCCAAGGAGTTCGCCCAGGTCGCGCCCCTGCCCTGTTGTGACTCCTGGGTGGGCAGCGGGAAGCCGCAGCCGGACTGGGCGACGGCCCGGTGGAACAGGCCGAACGCGCGGGGCGAGACCAGGTTCTGGCAGACGCTGCCGCCGCCCGCCGATTCACCGAAGACCGTCACGTTTCCGGGGTCGCCGCCGAACGCGGCGATGTTGTCCCGTACCCAGCGCAGGGCGGCCTGCTGGTCGAGCAGACCGTAGTTGCCGGACATCCCCTGCGACGACTCCTCGGCCAGGCCGGGGTGGGCCAGGTAACCGAATGCGCCGAGGCGGTAGTTGAAGGTGACGTTGACCACGTCACCCTTGGCCGCCAGGTTGCTGCCGTCGTAGAACGTGCCGGAGCCGACCGTGAAGCCACCGCCGTGGATCCAGACCATCACCGGTCGTTTATGGAGGGAGCGTTGCGCGGGCGTGTGCACGTTCAGGTACAGGCAGTCCTCGCTGGGCGTGCCGGGTCCCGCGAGGTTCCCCCAGGGGCTGGGCTGGACGGCCTGCATACAGGGGTTGCCCGGCGTGGTGGCGTCCCGTACACCGGGCCAGCGCTCGGGCGCGGACGGCGGCCTCCACCGCTGCGACCCGACCGGCGGTGCGGCGTACGGGATGCCGAGGTAGGAGTTCGCCGTCGGCCCCGCTGCGCCTCGCACCTGCCCGTGCCGGGTGGTGACGGTCGGGCCTTCGGCCGCGGTGGCGCCGGTGGGTACGAAGGCCGTCGCGACGATCGACAGCACGAGAGCGCCGGACAGCGTTCCGATTTTTCGCGTACCTGGTAATGGTCGGCGATTTCTCGTCAACAGCTTGGAGAGCAAGGCGGACATCGTGCACCTCCGGACGGAAGGGGGCGGAAACTGCCCGGGCAGTCTCGCCGGAGCCCGCACGCCCCTGCATCGTGCAAATCACCGGTCTCCGCCGCGGCGTGGGCTCCCGTCATACGGAGCCGTCCGGTGTGCGATCGTCACGTCCCGGCGCCCTCGGTACGGGTCAGAACATGAGCGAAGGGCGCGCTGTCGTTCGCGCTGGGCAGCACGGCCGGGGCCGGCGGCCCGCAGAAGGGACCGGGCGCACGTGGCGGGCCACCTGGGCGTGGCGGCGCCCGACGACGTATACGAGTCCGGGGCACTGCACCGCGGGTGCCGTGCGCCCGTGGGCCGCGCAGGCGCGCAGGACGCGCAGCGGCCCGGGAACGACCCGCAGGTGCCGGCGCGGCGGCGTGCCCGCGAGGCGTACCACTGCCCCTGTCGCCTTGGCCTCCTGCTGTCACCGCGGGGCCGCCCGGGTGCGTCGGTCGCAGCACCTGTCCTGTGAATCAGGCCGGATCCGGCGGGGGGTGTGCGGTGACGACCAGGTTGGCCCGGTAGGCCTCGGCTCTGTTGTCCCAGTCGGCACAGGTGATGAGCGTCAGCTGCGGGTCGGCAGTGGGACCGTAGACGGCCTGTGAGGGAAACGCGTCCTTGGCGTACACGTTCATCGCGGTGACGGTGAAGACCGCCTCACGGCCGTCCCGGCGCCGGACAGTGATGCGATCGCCTTTGCGCAGAGCTCCCAGGCCGTAGAAGGCCGCGGGACCGCTGGTGGAGTCCAGGTGGGCGGCCAGGATCGCGTTGCCCCTCTCACCCGGTGTGACGGAGCCGGTGTACCAGCCGGCCCGGTCGGGATCTGTGGGCATGGCCACGGAACCGTCCTTCGCCACACCCACCGCTTCCACGGCTGTGGCCAGGCCGATGCGCTGGGAGATGACCTGTACGGGTTCGGAGGCGGGCAGCACCGTAGCCTGCCGACCGGGACCGGAGCCGGTCGTGGCGGCCTGCGCCTGGGCACGCGCCGACGGCGGGGGGGCCGGCGGGGGCGGCTGGTAGGACAGGAGCGCGATGGTCAGCAGGGCCAGCCCGGCGATGGCGCACGCGGTGGCCGCCGCGGCGCAAACACCGCGGCGGCCCCTGGGGGAGAGAACCGACATGCCTGTGCCGGGTCAGTCCTGCCGGGCGGTACGACGACGCAGACCGTAAGCGGCCGCGGCACCGAGGAGGAGCGTGCCGCCGGCGGCTGCCGCGGCGGTGTTCACGGTGCTCTGCGTTCCTCCCTGGCCACCGTGGACGGCGCCCTTGGCGGCCATCTTCAGCGGTCCGCACAGGGCGGGGTTGGTGGCCTCGGAGGGCAGCTTGGGGTCGAGGTCGCTGGGGCCGAGGTTGTCGTCGTACTTGCCGTTTCCGTTGAAGTCGATGCCGTGCACGACGACGACGCCGGTCCCCTCGCGCAGGCTCTTGGCGGCCTCGTCGCTGAGGTGGATGGTGCGCTCGTAGTGGACCTTGGAGCCGACGGGGAAGCGGTCCACGGCCAGCCCGGAAGCGGGGCTGGTGTCTCCGGTGGTGGTCAGCGAGGTGCCGATGCCACCGTAGAACGGGGCGCCGTCGGTGGTGTTCAGGAACACCTTGCCGTTGCGCTTCATGGCGGCCGAATCGGGCGGGCACACACCCTTGGCGCCGATGTGGAAGTGCTGGGCGTGCGGAGCGCCGGCCAGCAAGCCCCTGTGCTTGACCGTCACGTGGGCCTTGTTGCCCTCGAGGTGCACCATGGCGGTGCCCGACCCGGTCACCTTGTTGACCTTGAACGGGTTGAGCGTCGCGTGCAGCGTGATCGCGTGATCACGGCTGGAGGTGTCGTCGGCTATCGCAGCCGGGGCGAACGCCACTGCGGGCGCGACGGTGGCCAGTGCGGCCAGCGCACAGGCGATCTTCTTCGTCATTCAGGTCTCCACTACAGAGAAGAGGGACGGCTCGTCCAGCCGTACGGGCACACACCCGGCTTGTCGGCGGACGACCGCTGCTACCAAGCAACGAATCTGCGTCCCCTCCCGGCCAACCGCCACCGAAGCAAGCCGCCCGCGGCAAGCCATCGGGCGTCACCGCCGCGGGTTCCGGCAGCCGACAACCGCTGTGACCCCCGCGAGTTGGGGCAACACGCCCGTGATCGAGAGGGGCTGCGACCGCGCGACAGCGCGATGGCGCCTGTCCGGCAAACGGGTGTATCCGCCTACGGTCCGCCACCGGTCCCCCGCTCCAGCACTGGCCCGCCACCCAGTCCGTGGACACGTCCCCCGTAACGGCCCGCCCCCCCGTACGAACCGGTCACCGGCGGGGAGTGCTCCGTGCACCCGGTCGCCGCAATCGCTCCGCCTCATGCGTGCGGGGCTCCTTTTCCGGCGGCTTCCGGCGTTGCCGGGCCCTTCCACCGGAGTGGAGACGAATGCGGCGCCCTCCCACGTGGCACCCGGCGGCGGGGCCCGGTCGTGCGGTGCGACGGTGCGTCGACGGTCCCGGGGCGCGGCCGGGGCATACCCCGGCGACACCTCGCCCGGTCCTGCGCTCTGTCCGGTGAGCGTCGACGCGAGGCCAGGGGGGTGTCCGGGTAGCTCCCCGTAGCGGGCGAGTGGACCCGTCGGGGAACCCCGCGCCTCCGCCTCCATCGGACGGGCGACCCTCGGAAGCCCACGGCGCGCCACTGACATTTCCTCAGGCTTTCATCTGCGGATACTGGATCTGGCGTTACATGCGGTCATTGATGGTCGGCCAGTCCAGTCGCCCTGCGGCCCCTGTCTCAAGCAGTAGGACGAGGCGGCGCGTTCAGCGGTGATATATGCCACAGGCGTAGTAGTTAAATCGTATACAAACGCAGGACGAGGACCCGGCGGGCGGACCTCATCCTGAGCCGGGCGACCGAATTTTTTCAGCCCCGGCGGGGAGCGCGAGAACGCCGCCGTGAGCGCCGATTCCCGGGGCGAGCGTCCGCGGAGGGATGCCATTCGGTCATCAAGCGCGCCACTGCCCCGCCCATCCGGACGGCCGTAGAGGCAACAAAAGCGACCTACCACCCACACAACCCAAGGAGACAAACTGCACATAAGGCACAAATATACCGATTGGCTGGGCCTTGCCCTCGCTGTATGTTTCGAGGTGCAACAAACCGAACGCTGTGCCAGCGAGAGGGAGAACCGCGATGAACGACGCCTCGCGTCAGCAGAGTTGGAAGATCCGGACGGAATTACCCGTCGAGTACGAGATAGTCGAATCCCATGGTCTGCTGAATCCCGACAACCCCGAACTTCTCACCATTCCCGGCGGCGGTCGCGGCTCGGGAACACGTCTCGTCATTCTCGACCATTCCGTCGACGAGTTGTACGGCGCCGCAGTCCGCGCCTATTTCTCCGAGAACGATGTGAAAGTCGACTACCTGACACTTCCGGGCTCGGAGGAGAACAAGTCCATCGAACGCGTCCTGGAAGTCGTCAACAAACTGAACGAGGTCGGCACCAATCGGCTCAGCTCACCGCCGATCGTCATCGGCGGCGGCGTCGTGGCCGATGTGGTGGGGCTCGCCGCCAGCCTCTACCGGCGCGGCATCCCGTTCGTCCGGGTGCCCACCACCCTGCTCGGTCAGGTCGACGTCAGCGTCGCCGCCAAGTCGGGCATCAATTACGGCGGATACCGCAACCGCCTCGGCGCCTATACGCCTCCGCCGAGGACCCTGATCGACCGCTCCTTCCTGGCCACCGTCCCGGACCGGCAGCTGCGCAACGGCATGGGCGAGATCTTCAAGATGGCTCTGATCAAGGACCTCCGGTTGTTCGAACTGCTGGAGGAATACGGCGCGGAGCTCATCGAGACGCGCTTCCAGGACCCCGAGCCGGGCGGCGAAGGCCTCCCGGGAACCGTGGCCGACGAGGTCATCGGCCGCGCCATCGCGGGGATGGCCGAGGAACTCCAGCCCAACCTGTGGGAGAAGGACCTCAAACGTTCCGTCGACTACGGACACTCGTTCTCGCCCCTCGTGGAGATGCGGGCCCTCCCCGAGCTGCTGCACGGCGAGGCCGTGGCCATGGACTGCGTCTTCTCCGCGCTCATCGCGGCGGGCCGGGGCCTGATCGACGGCGACCAGTTCGAGCGCATCGTCGCCGTCGCGCGGCGCATGGGGCTCGAACCGTCACACCCGCTCTTCTGCGACGTCGCACTCGTCCTCGAAGGCCTCGCGGACACCGTCCTGCACCGCGACGGCATGCAGAACCTGCCGATGCTCACCACGATCGGCGAGGTGTGCTTCCTCAACGATGTGACCGAAGCGGAGATCGAGCGCGCCTGCGACGGCATGGCCCGCCTGCTGGGTACGGACGCCGGCCTGCCGGGGCGGCCCGTCGGGGCCGACCGATGAGCGACGGTGCCACCGAACCGGCCCCGCCGGAGAAGGCGGTCGTGGTCGTCACCGGCGGCAGTACGGGCATCGGCCGCGCGTCCGCACTCGCGTTCGCCGAGGCGGGGATGCGCGTCGTCATCGCCGCCCGGAGCGAGGAGCGGGGCGCCGAGGCCGAGCGCGAGATCCGGGAGCAGGGAGGCGAGGCGCACTTCGTCCGCTGCGACGTCACCAGTCCCGCCGAGGTCCAGGCCCTCTTCACCCGGGCCGTCGAGCGGTACGGCCGGGTCGACTGCGCCTTCAACAACGCGGGGATCCCCGGCGACGGCCGTCTCACCGACCTGGCCCCCGAGGACTTCGACCACACCTTCGCCGTCAACACGCGCGGGTTGTGGCTGTGTATGCGGGAGGAACTGCGGATCATGTCCGCACAGGGCGGCGGCAGCATCGTCAACAACACGTCGGTGCACGGAATCCGGACCGTCTTCCCCGGCATCGGAGCGTACGTCGCCTCCAAGCACGCCGCCGTCGCCCTGACCCGCATGGCGGCCCTGGAGCACGCCCACGAGGGCATCCGTGTCAACGCCGTCGCCCCGGGCCCCATCGAGTCCGACATGCTGGCCGCCTCGGAGGCGGCCGTGGGCGGGGCGACCACCTGGCGCGGTCTGATCCCGTCCGGTGAGATCGGCACCCCGCGCCAGGTGGCCGACGTGGCGCTCTGGCTGTTCTCCGCCTCGTCCTCGTACGTCAACGGGCAGACCATCGGCGTCGACGGCGGATTCCTCGCGACCTGACAACCGGCCGTCTCCCCCTCTGCTCAGTGCAGTGAAGGACACCATGGATAGTTTCAGCACGTACGACTACATCGTGGTCGGCGCGGGCACGGCCGGCAGCGTCGTCGCCGCCCGGCTGAGTGAGGACCCCGGCCGCAGCGTCCTGCTCCTGGAGGCCGGGCCGGCGGACACCGACCCGCGCATCGCCCGGCCCGCCTCCTGGCCGTCGCTCCTCGGCGGCGAGCTGGACTGGGGCTACCGGACCGTCCCGCAGACCGCCCTCGACGGAAGACGGCTCGCCTGGCCCCGCGGCCGGGTCGTGGGCGGCTCCGGCGCCATCAACGCCATGGTGCACATCCGTGGCGCCGCCTCCGACTTCGACGCCTGGCAGCGCTGGGGCGGCGAGGCCTGGAACGCCCGCCACTTCCTCCCGTGCCTGGAGGCACTGGAAGGCCCCGCCCGGCAGACGCCGTACGGCACGCTGCCCGTGGCGGAGAACAACGAACCCCACCCGTTCGCCGCCGCCTTCGTCGAAGCCGCGCAGAAGTACGGACTGTTGGGCAACCCGGATTTCAACGCGGGCCGACAGGAGGGCGTGGGCCTCTACCGCACGACACGTACCGCCGCCGCGCCCGGCGCCCCGGCCCGCCGTGGCAACACCGCCCACACCCATCTGGGGCCCGCTCTCGAACGCCCCAATCTCACGCTCACCACGGGCGCGGCCGTGCACGGCCTCCTGCTGGAAGGTGACCGCGTCACGGGGGTCCGGGTCCGGCACGGCGGCACGGTGAGCTCCGTACGGTGCACCACCGAGGTCGTGGTGTGCGCGGGTGCCGTCGCCGCTCCGCAGCTGCTGCTGCTCAGCGGCATGGGTCCGGCCGACGACCTGGCGGCGCTGGACATTCCCGTGGCCGTGGACCTGCCGGGCGTCGGCGCCGGCCTCCATGACCACGTGCAGGTCTCGCTCGCCTACGACACCGCCGAGGGCCACCCCGTCGCCGACTTCTCCAACCTCGGCGAGGCCGGTGGCTTCGTCCGTCTCGACAACGAGTCGGAAGAGCCCGAGGTGCAGCTGTCCTTCGCTCCGATGAAGGACCTCAACAACGCGGCCCGCCTCGGTCACGGCTTCACCATCGGCCCGGGCGTCACCCGCCCTCTCAGCCGAGGCCGGCTCACCTTGGCCTCCGCCGATCCCGAGGCGCATCCCCTGATCGACCCCGCCTACCTCACCCACCCGGCCGACCTCGACGTCCTGGTGCGGGGGGTGCGCGTCGCCCGGGACATCGCCGCCACCGACCCGCTCGCCGGCCTGACCACCGGGCGCGCCCCGCTCGGCGCCACGGCCACCCGCCGCGAGGTGGAGGCGTTCGTGCGTGCCAACGCCCAGACACAGTTCCACCCGGTCGGCACCTGCCGGATGGGCCTCGACGGGGACGGCGGCGCGGTCGTCGACCCGAGACTGCGGGTGCGGGGAGCGAGCGGCCTGCGCGTGGCCGACGCCTCCGTCATCCCCAACATGATCACCGGCAACATCCACGCAGCCGTGGCCGCCGTCGCCGAACGGGCGGCCCGGTTCATCCAAGAGGACAACGCATGAGGCAGGACCACACATGACGGCACACCACCAGCCCAACGACACCCTGCGCTGGGGCGTACTCGGCGCCACCTCCTACATCGCCACCCATCTGATGCCGGCCATCGCGGCGACAGGCGGCTGCGCGCTCTCGGCCGTCGCCAGCCGCCCCGAACGGTCGGCCGCCGCGGCCGAGCTCGGCCGCCCGTTCGGCGCCGCCGTCCACCAGGACTACGCGGCGCTCCTGGCGGACCCCGCGATCGACGCCGTCTACATACCGCTGCCCAACACCGACCACGTCGAGTGGACCCTGCGGGCAGTGGCGGCCGGTAAGCACGTCCTGGTCGAAAAGCCCATGGCCATGGACGAGGACGGCTGCACGCGCATCGAGAAGGCGGCCGAGGCCGCGTCGCGGACCGTGATGGAGGCGTTCATGTACCGCTTCCACCCGCAGCAGCGGCGTGCCGCCGAGATCCTCGCCTCCGGCGAGATCGGCGAACTGCGCCTCGTACGGGCCTCCTTCGCGTTCCGCATCGAGAGCGGCAGCGGCAACATCCGGCTGGACCCCGCCCTGGGCGGTGGAGCGACCTGGGACGTCGGCTGCTACGCCGTCGACGCCCCGCTGCTGTTCTTCGGCCAGGCGCCCCAGCAGGTGACCGCCCGCTTCAGCAGCCGTCCGGGCCTCACGGTCGACACCAGCGCGGTCGCGACGATGGACTTCGGTCAGGGGCGTTCGGCGGTCGTCGACTACAGCATCGACTACGGCCCCCGCGCCGCGTACGAACTCCAGGGCACCCGTGGCACCCTCATGGTGCGCAACGCCTGGGCCATGACCGGTGAGGACGGGGCCATCACCGTCCTCACCCAGGACGGCGTCCGCGAGGAGACCGTCCCGGCGGCCAACCACTACCAGCTCCAGGTCGAAGCGTTCGCGCGGGCCGTACGCGACGGAGGGCCCGCACCGATGTCGCTCTCCGACTCCCGGCGCACCGCCCGGGTGGGCAGCGCGCTGGTGGCGTCCGCGGCCGCCGGCGGCGCCGCCGTGGACACCTCGGAAGACGTGCCGGGGGCCCGGTGACCCCGACGAGATCACCGGCGGCCACCCGCACCCTGACGGTGTGCGTCGCGTCCATCGGGGGGCTGCTCTTCGGTTACGGCACAGGCGTCATCGCCGGTGCCCTGCCGTTCGTCAGCGCCGACTACGCCCTGTCGTCCTGGGCCCAGGGCGCCGCCGTGTCCGCCGCCCTGCTGGGAGCCGCGCTGACGGCTCCCAGCAGCGGGCGGCTCGCGGACCGCTTCGGCCGGCTCCCCGTGATCGGTTCGGCGGCAGCGGTGTACGCCGTGGGCACTCTCGCTTCCGCGGCCGCCACCGGCACCGAGCTGCTCCTCGCCGGGCGCTTCCTCGTCGGTCTCTCCCTGGGCGCCACGTCGTTCGCGGTACCCCTGTACATCTCGGAGATCGCGCCACCGGCCCGCCGGGGCGCACTCGTGACGCTCAACCAGCTCATGATCACGATCGGGCTGCTGCTGTCCTATGTCGTCGCCTACGTCCTGGAACCGGCCGGGGCCTGGCGTTCGATGCTGGCCGTGGGCATCGTGCCGGCCCTGCTGCTGCTGGGCGGGATGTTCCTCGTCCCCGAGTCACCGGACTGGCTGCGCAGCAGGGGCCACGCTGCGCGGGCGGCGCATGCTGCGGCCCGGCTCGGCATCGAGGTGGGGAGCGCCCCGGCGGCGGAGGGCCGGACGGCGGAAGGCCCGGAAGCAGCAGGCCGGACGGCGGAGGGCGGGGTGCGCGGCACCGGACTGCGGTCGGCGTGCGCCCATGCCGGCCCGCGGTGGGTGGCGCTGGGCCTCGCCATCGCGATCCTGGTGCACCTCACGGGCCTGAACACGGCCATCTACTACGCGCCGACGATCCTCGCTTCCAGTGGTCTCACGTCGGCCGGAGGCATCATCGGCTCCATCCTGGTGGGGGCGTGCAACGTCGCGGCCACGGTGATCACCGTGATGTTCCTGGACCGCTGGGGACGGCGGCCACTGATGATCGGCGGCCTCGTCGTCATGGCGCTCACCGCGCTCGGGGTCACCTTCGCCGGGCTCCTCGGCCTCGAGGGCGCCGTCACCGCTCTGCTGCTGTGCGTCTTCATCACGGCCGGAGCGGTCGGTCCCGCCGCCGTGTTCTGGGTGTACATATCCGAGATCTATCCCTCGGAGGTACGGGGAGCTCTGATGAGCGTGGCCACGGCGGCCCACTGGGCGGCCGACTTCGTGGTCGCCACGACGTTCCTGCCGCTGGTCCAGCAGCTTTCGCTGGCCGGGACGTTCGCGCTGTACGCGGCCATCACGGGCGCGTCGGCGCTGGCGCTGGCCCGTTGGATGCCCGAGACCCGGGGTAAACCACTGGTGTCGACCGCCCGCCCTGCGGCCGCCGGGTACCACGCCGACTGAACGCCGCCCCTCCCCCCGCCGCCTCCGGTCGTTCCCCCCGAACCCCGACACCCGACACCCGACACCAACCCGACCCCACACAGATCCACACAGATCCGCACTCGGAACCAGAAAGCGTCTCTCGCATGCACCCCGACCTCGCCCCCCGCCACGCCAACTGCCTGCTGTTCGACTGGGACGGCACCCTGGTCGACAGCCAGTACGCCAACTACCGGGCCATGGCGGCTGTCCTGTCCCCGGAAGGCGTCGATCTGGAACAGGAGTGGTTCGACGCCCGAACGGGCCTGTCGTCGGCGGAGATGATCCGCACCCTGGTCGACGAGCGTGCCCTTGCTCTGTCCCGCCCCGTGGAAGACCTCGTCACCGATCGCGACCGGATGTTCCTCGAGAACGCCCACGCCGTACGACCGCACCCGGAAGTGTTGCGGATCGTCGAAGCCATGCACGGCCGGGTCCCCATGGCGGTGGCGTCCGGCGGAGCGCGCCACGTCATCGAGGCGACCCTGCGCCACCAGCCGTTCAGCGAGCATTTCGACGCCCTGGTGACCCGTGACGACGTCGACCGGGGGAAGCCGGCACCCGATATCTTCCTGCGCGCGGCCGAGCTCCTCGGAGCCCACCCGTCGCGCTGCACCGTCTACGAGGACAGCGACGAGGGCATCGAAGCGGCCCACGCGGCGGGCATGACGGTGATCGACGTACGCCCCTACACCGGCCTCGGCTCCCGGTCCGGCGCCTGAGCGCCGTTGCCGCCGCCGTCGGGCCGACGCCATGGGTCCGGCCCGGGGCTCCGTGTGCTGGACCGGCCTTCGGTGCGACGTCCGGGCCGTCCCCGTCCGAGCGGTGACCATGGCCCTTCTGATTGCGCTCGACGTAGGGGCTCGCCCCAGGCGTGCGGGCGCGCGTCCCCGGCACGTTTGCAGGCGCGGGCCTGGGCAAGGAGGGCCTGGACAGGTCGCGGCAGGGCAGTTGAGGAGCAACGGTGATTTCACAGGAGCAGCTCACAGGTCTGGCCCGGCAGCCGGTCTACACCGCGGACGGGGTGAAGATCGGGGATGTGGTCCATGTCCTGGTGGACGACACCACCGGCAGGGCGGAGTGGGCGCGGGTGCACAGTGACTCGTCGGGGCCGGGCGACGTCTTCGTGCCCTTGAGGGAGGCCGTTCGCGCCGACGACCGCGTACGGGTCCCGTTCTCAAGGGCGGTCATAGAGGCCGCAGCAAAGGTGGACGTCCAGGGACGTCAGATATTGTCCGTGGCCGACGAGGAGAAGCTCTTCGCGTGTTTCGGCCTGAGGGAGGTTCGGAATCAGGTGAACGCGGAGCAGGGCTCCGGGTGGTCGCGGATGGACCGGGCGGACGACATCCGGGCGGGTACTGACGGACATGAAGAGAACCGGACACGGCTGTGTCTCCTTCAGGACGACGGCGCCTGAGGACGGCGGTTGCGCGCGTGAAGCCGGGGCCTTATGGGCTCCGGCTTTCGACGTGTGCCCCGGCGTGGGTACCGCTCACCGCCCGACCACTCCTGCGGCCGCCGCAGCGGCTTCGGCGGGTCTTCGACCGCGGGCCAACGTCTTCTGCCTGACACCGGTCGCCCCGGGCGGCCGGTGTCAGGCACTCGACCGGAAGGCAGGCTGACCAGTGACCAGTGACCGGTGACCGGTGACCGGACAGCGGCAGGCGGCGGGGGCGCACTCGTGGTCGTACGGCCGCAGTCCCCGCGCTGCTCCGCCTTGACCGTACGAGGATGCCGGACCTGACGAGCCGGTGTCCTTTCCAAGGCGATCACCGTGTCGGACCATCGGTCGTATGGGGCTTTCTTCTCCGGTCAAACGATGGTTGCTTCCCAGTGTTGTTCTGCTCGCCACTCTGGTCGTTTGGGGCGCGATCCGCTACCCGCGCCTGCCGGGCCGGATACCGAGGCACATCGGGATCGACGGGGTGGACGCGTGGACGGATCGGACGATCGGGAGCGCGTTCATGCTGGTGTTCCTGTACGCGGGGGTGACGGTGGTGATGACAGCCTCCGCGGAGTTGACGCTGCGCGTGACCCCGCGCAGCGAGCTGCCGAGGCCGAGCGCCTCCCCGAGTTCTGGCCGCCCGATGTCTCCTTCGTTGCTCAACCGCCCTGTCAGCAGGGCTTCGGCGTGCCGCACGGCGAGGGCTCTGATGATGCTCAACGCTTGCATCGGGCTCTCGTTCCTCGTCGGGTGCGGGGTTCTGTGGCGCTCCCTGCCCGAGAGGGACGTACCGGGATGGATGTTCGCCGCGATGATGTCGCCCATCATCGCCGGGACGGTACTTGTGGTGGCGGCGGCCGTACGCGACCGGACGAGCGGCTGAAGCTGCCTGTACGGAGCGACGGCGGCCTGAGGCGTCGCCGGCCGGCAGACCCCCGTCGTGCCCCGCCCGGCGGTAAGGACAGGGCTCCGCCGCCCTCCCGGTAGGAGGGCGGCGGGGTCGTGTCGCGTCAGCGGTATCCCGACGGGGGGCCGCCCGGACGCCTCACGTGGTCGGCGTCTCACAGCAGGCGGCGCAGCAGCAGCCCGGGCACTCGGCGGAGCAGTCGGGCGCTGGCCAGTCCGATCAGGGCGCCGGCTGCCACGTCGCTGGGGTAGTGGGCTCCCGAGTGCACCCGTTCGGCCGCGACCGCCACCGCCGGGACCACGCACGCGGCGCCCCACCCGGGGCTGGTGATGAGGACGGCCGCGGTGAAACCGACGGCGGCAGCGGTATGACCGGAGGGAAAGGAAGAGCTGTCCGGCCGGTCGTGAACGTCCTCGTGGGGGATCAGCTCCTTGGGCGGTCTGCGCCGCTCGTAGAGCTGCTTGCACACCGCGTTGGACACCAGCTCCGCCACCCCCATACTGGCCAGCCCCGCGATCGCGGCCTTCCGCTCCCGGTAGCCGCCGGTGATGGCCATGGTCGCCGCCACGGCCCACCACAGCTTCGTTCGCTCGGCCGCCGACTCCACCGCGGGCAGGACCTGCCGTGCCAACGGTGAGGTCGAGTGGGCCATACGCCGGGTCAGGCGACGGTCGCCTTCCTTGAGATCTGCCAAGCCGCTCATGTGCGGCATGTTCCCGCCGCCACGTCGCTCATGCACGGATGGTCCGTCCTCACCAGCAGGCCTGGCGGTCGGGCAAGCACGATCATCTCAGTCGAGGCGGCGGTGGTCTTCCTCGGTCCACTTGGCGGTGTCACGCGGTTCGACGTACGGTTCCTCGCCCTCGGGGTGGCCGCCGTCGATGGCGCGCTGTCGGACCATCTCCGCGTCGAATTCGAGGCCGAGCAGGATGGCGAGGTTGGTGATCCACAGCCACACCAGGAAGATGATGACGCCGGCCAGGGTGCCGTACGTCTTGTTGTACGAACCGAAGTTCGCGACGTAGAGGGCGAAGCCGGCGGAGGCGACCATCCACAGCACCAGTGCCAGGAAGCTGCCCGGAGTGACCCACTTGAACCCGCGGCCCCTGGCGTTGGGCGCGGCCCAGTACAGGATCGCGATCATGATCGTGACCAGCAGGACCAGGACCGGCCATTTCGCGATCGACCACACCGTCAGGGCGGTGTCCCCGACGCCCAGCGCGCTGCCGGCCCGCTGGGCCAGGGGGCCGGTGAACACCACGATCAGCGCGCTGACGACCGCCAGCACCATCAGGACCACGGTCAGCACCAGGCGCAGCGGCAGGACCTTCCAGGCGGGCCGGCCTTCGGGCATGTCGTAGACGGCGTTGGAGCTGCGGATGAACGCCGCGATGTAACCGGACGCGGACCACACCGCCAGCACCAGACCCACGATGGCCATGAGCGATCCGGTGCCGCCGTTGCCCTGCAGTTGCTGCACGGCGTTGGAGATGATGTCGCGGGCCGGACCGGGCGCCAGGTTCTGGAGGTTGTCCATCACCTGTTGGGTGGCGGACCGGCCGGCGATACCCAGCAGGGACACCAGCACCAGGAGAGCGGGAAAGAGGGAGAGAATTCCGTAGTAGGTCAGGGCCGCGGCGCGGTCGGCGAGCTCGTCGTCCTTGAACTCTTTGACCGTGCGCTTCAGCACCGCCCCCCATGACCGCTTCGGCAGGGAGGTCGGCCCATCCGGTGCGTTGCGCTCCACTTCCGCGTCCGGCCCGATGTTGTCTGTGCCCTGTCGGGTGTCGGGTTCGCCGTTCCCACGGTTCTCGAAGCGCTCGGAGCCGTGGCGGTCGGGGTTGTTTCGGTGCTCATCTGGTTCCGGTGTCCGTGCCATGCCAGATGGGTAACCGCGACCGGCGGGACGAAAACACCTTGCCTTTATGCACGCTACAGCCGTTTCGCCCCATGGATGCCTCTGCGTCGGGCGGACAGCCCTGCACGAGGTCCGGCAGGAGGGTTGCGGTGATCACCGGCTACGGATTCCGCCCCTGCCGGAGCAGTCCGCCGCCCCCGCTGCCAGCCCCCATGGGGAACCGACGGCTGGGCGGACGCGCGAGCTCGTCCGTGCGGCGACGAGTACAGCGCGGCTCGTCGGGCATGCGGTCCGTAGGTTCCCGAAAGATCGGGGCAGTAGAACAGGAGGAGTTGTCGTGTCGTTCCTGTGGGCCATCATTGCGGGACTCATCATCGGGCTCTTGGCCAAGCTCGTCCTCCCTGGCCGCCAGCCCATCCCCCTGTGGCTGACGGTTCTCCTCGGCGTTGTCGGTGCTGTCGCGGGCAATGCCCTCGCCAGTGTCTTCGGCGTGCGGGACACCGGCGGCATCGACTGGATCCGGCACATTTTCCAGATCGGCATCGCTGCCGCCCTGATCGCTTTCGTCACCCCCCTGTGGGCCCGACGACACGCTTGATCGACTGCGATCCCGCCCTGTCGGCACGGCTTCCGCACCGACTGGGCACCCCTCGGGCACGCAGAGCGGCCGGCTGGGCGCCCCGATACGGCCACTCGGCCGCAGGCGCCGGTCAGCCAGGAATACGTGCCGCAGCAGCGCACTACTCCCGGGCCGGGGCTTACATCGTCCGGGTGGCACAGGAAGGGCCCCTCAACACGGTTGAGGGGCCCTTCCTGACGGTTGGGGAGGCGAGCGTGCCTGAAGGTTGATCCCCCTGCCCAGCCATGGGGACTGCGAGCTTGCGCGGCCACCCACTCCCCCGGCGGTCCGCGATCCGCCGGTGGCTGGATCGGGCCGAAGCGGTGACCCACGGCGATCGCCCACCGTTGAGGGCACCGTGATCCGGCCTGCACTCGACGCGTTGCCGCGGCCGGAACGAGGTGTCGGTCCGACGGCGGCCGCGGTGACGGCCTGGAGCACCTGCCCAGGCCCGGGTGAGGGGACGCTTCAGGCCCCTGGCATCCGCTCCGGGGCGCCAGGGGCCTGAAGACCGCCTCGTGGTGAGGTCAGGCGGGGGTGATGTTCTCCGCCTGCGGGCCCTTCTGGCCCTGGGTCACGTCGAAGGTGACGGCCTGGCCTTCCTGGAGCTCACGGTAACCGTTGGCGTTGATGTTGGAGTAGTGGGCGAAGACGTCCGGGCCTCCGCCGTCCTGCTGGATGAAGCCGAAGCCCTTTTCGGAGTTGAACCACTTCACGGTTCCGCTGGCCATGCTGGTGCCTCTCAGTCGATATCGGGACCGCACCGCGCGGTCCCGGAGGTGATCGCCCTGGTCCTCAGGCACTGCACAGCAAGAAGCCCACGCCGTCGCGTGGGCAGGTACTGCGAACCACGACATCTGCGGACGACGCTACACCGTGAAAGGACCCACCACCAGAGAGCAACTCCCCACCGCTCAGGCTGTGTCCCAAAAAGTCCGAGCAGCGGGTCGACGCCCGCAGTCCGGCGCTTCCGCCGGCAGCCCGGCAGCCCGGCAGCACGGCTCCGGCCGAGAGTCCCGGACGGCCGGGCTCGGATGGAGGCGCACCCGGCAGGTCCGGGCGGCCGTGGACCGTACGCGGGGCACGCCGGCGGCCGTGAACGAAGCCGGGCAGCCACCGGACACTCGGCGTCATCGGCGCCGGAGCGGGTGGAGCGGCTCGCACCCGGGTGGCGGCGGTCAGGGCGGGGTGAGGCCGGTCAGCGCCGCTGCGTCATGCGTCGGCTCGGGACTGGGGCCGAGCCACTCGCAGAAGAGGACGGTGGCGTCGTCCTGCAGGTGTCCGTCGTGGTACGCGAGGACGGCGTGGACGAGGCGGCGCAGGGTCTCGGGGACGGGCAGGCCGTCGGCGTGGTGCCGGATGAGGAAGTCGGTGAAGCGCTCCAGCCCGAACTCGACGTCGCCCCGGCCACGGGCTTCGGTGATGCCGTCGGTGTAGAGCACGACCCGGTCCCCTGGTTCGAGCTGCTCCCGGCACAGGGTGGCCTCCAGGCCCAGTCCGGTTCCCATGGGGTGCGCCGGCCGGCAGTGCAGTTTGCTGCTCCAGCGGCCTCCCCGGATGACCACCGGTGGATGGTGGCCGCGGTTGACCCAGGTCAGGACGCCGGTGCTGGTGTCGAGCTCGGCCAGGATGCCGGTGACGTAGCGGGCCTGCCGGTACTGCTCGATCAGCGTCTGCTCGATCCTTTCGGTGATCTCGATCAGGCCCGCGTTCTGCCGGCGGGAATTCCGGCAGGCGGCCATGGCGAGGTTGGCCGTCAGCCCGGCCGCCGTGTCGTGTCCCATGGCGTCGAAGATCGAAAGGTGCACGACCGATCCGGCCGTCGCGTAGTCGAAGGCGTCGCCGCTGATGCGGTAGGCGGGCTCCATCGCCGCGGAGATCACCACCCGGCCGTCCGCGTAGGTGCGCGGCGGCATGAGATGCCACTGCATCTCCGCCGCGATGTTGAGCGGCTCCGTCCGCGTCAGGCGCGCGAAGGAATCGCTGTGACCGCGCTTGCTGACCACGATCAGTGCGATGAGGGATGCCAGCGCCTGCATGTCCCGCCGGACGCGCTCGCCGTCCGCGACGGTGGTGACCCGCAGCACCCCGATCCGCTCGACACCGTCCAGCAGCGGCACCCACCACCGGTGTTCCGAGGCAGCCGCGGACCCGTCGGGCATCACCTGGTTGAACTGGTAGGCGCGCCCGGCGACCGTCCCCTCGATCTTCAGCTCCGCCTCCGCGCCTTCCGGCGCCCGGCCCGCATCCAGCCCTTGGCCGGTCAGCAGCCTCAGCGCACGGCGCTGCAGGTCACCGACGTAGATCAGTACCTCGGGGAAGCCCGCGGCCGTGGCGTGCTCGGCGATCCGGGCCGGCAACAGTTCCAGCGGCATGAGGTGGCTGGCGGCCAGCAGGCCCTCCAGCATCCGCCGGCCATCCCGGCTTCCGTCGTCCACAACAGCACCCTCTCCCTCAGCGCAGTCGCGCGCCACCCATGGCCGACGCGCGCGTCCCCTCTCAGTCTCTCCCCGACCGGGGCCATCAGTCCGTGATCCTTCGACGGCCGGAAACACGACTGCCCAGGTCGCAGCGGTGCCCCGCCCGTGGGTCTGGATCTGGCTCCGGGTCCGGGTCCGGGTCCGTGTCCGGGTCCGTGTCCGGGTCAGCGACTGTGCGGCGCGTGCTCGCCGAGCTGATGGACCACGT
Organism: Streptomyces gobitricini; assembly: GCF_039532985.1. Lineage (NCBI taxonomy): Bacteria > Bacillati > Actinomycetota > Actinomycetes > Kitasatosporales > Streptomycetaceae > Streptomyces > Streptomyces gobitricini. The sequence continues at coordinate 61,981 of NZ_BAAASR010000018.1, forward strand.
GTGGTCACTCAAGACCCCAGGTGGGCGTCCGGCGACCGTGATGCGACGCCGAGTGGCCGGTAGTCCGACCAGATGGTACGACCCGGGCCGGCCAGGTCGTGCCGACTGCCGGGCCGTCGCCGGTGTTCTCGCTCGCGAGGGTTACGGCAGATGGTTCAACGGATGAGACCCCGGTCTGCGACGCCGCCGGCGGGATCCGGCTCGGCGAGTGGAGGGTGTGCCGCTCGGATGTGGTGGTGCATCGCAGCTGCCTCGGCGTCCAGTCCTCGGTCGGTGTAGATGGCGGCGGCCTCTTGCCAGCAGGCGATGGCCTCGGTCACGCGTCCGAGGTGGGTCAGCGAGGTGGCGAGGACGGCGAGGGGCCAGGCGAGTGTCTCGTCGTGGCTGCCGAGTGACGCGCGTCCGAGTGCGATGGCGCGTCGGCAGTGAACGATCGCCGTGCCGTGGTCGCCGAGGCCCTGCCAGCCCCTGGCGATGGCCGAGAGGGCGCATGCCTCGCCGTCGGAGTCGCCGAGCCGGTGGCGCAGCCACGCGCTGCGGCTGCCGTGGTCGATGGCTTGCCGGTGGTTGCCGAGATCAGCGTGGAGTTCGGCGATGTTGCCTTCCGCCACCGCTTCCCACCGTCCGGTGTCGAACCCCCGGCTGAGTACGCGCACCTCCTCGAAGTGGTGCAGGGCTTCGGCGAACCGGGTCTGTCGGCGTAGTAGTCGGCCGAGTTCGGTGCGGGCGGCGATCTGAATGTGGATGTTGCCGGCGTCCTGGGCGAGTGTGGAGGCGTGGGTGAGGTCCGGCTCCGCGTCGGGGTGCTGCAGGTGCGCCAGCGCTTCTCCGCGAGCGAGCAGGACGTTCGCTTCGTGCTCGGTCTCGCCGGACCGTCGCGCCGCCCGCAAGCCCGCGGTGGCGCTGTCGATGCGTTCCTCCCAGGCGCCCATGAGCACGAGGAAGCCGAGAGCGTCGACGAGGTGCAGGGCGTACCGGTCCATGGAACGGTCGACAGCTTGGTGCAGGGCGGCGACCAGGTTGGTCCGTTCGGCGGTGAACCACGCCCAGGCCTGGTCACGGTGGGCCATGGGGTGGGGATGGGCCGGCTCGGCGGGTTCTGCCACCAGGCGCGTGCAGGCCGGGTAGAGCCGGCGGTCGGCGGTGTGAGCCGTGTGGCTGTACCACGTGAGCATCGCGTCGAGGGCGTGGCGGCGCTCGTCCTCGGTGTCGTGTTCACAGGCCAACTCGTCCGCGTAGGCGCGCAGCAGGTCGTGGAAGCGGTACCGGTCGTGCGCGACCGGTTCAATGAGGTGCGCGTCGGCCAGCGCGTTGAGCGACTGCCGTGCCTCGCGTGGTGACAGGCCGGTGAGGGCCGCAGCTGCGGGTGTCGAGATGTCTGGACCGGGGTGCAGGCCGAGGCGCCGGAACAGGTGCGCCTGCGGCGCGGCCAGTTGTTCGTAGGACCACTCGAGTACGTTGCGGACTGCGGCGTAGGGGTCCTTGCCCCAGCTCAGTGCGTCGAGTCTGGAGTCCTCCTCGGCGAGCTCGGCGACGATGTCGGCGACGGAGACGTGCTCGTACGCGGCCGCGCGCCCGGCGGCGATCCGCAGCGCCAGCGGCAGCCGCGCGCACAGCCGGACGAGGTTGTCCACCGCGGCTGGTTGTGCTCGGGCTCGTACGGGACCGACGATGCTGACGACCAGACTCGAGGCCTCGGCCGGGGAGAGCACGTCGAGCGTGAGCCGGTGCGCGGCTTCGGTGACCACCAGGCCGGTCAGGCTGTCGCGGCTGGTCACCAGCACCATGCACCCGGGTGCTCCCGGCAGCAGCGGCCGGACTTGCTCGGCGCAGTTGGCGTTGTCCAGCACGATCAACATGCGTCGCCCCGCCGCCAGCGTGCGGAACAGTCCCGAGCGGGCGCCGGTACCGGCGGGCACCGCCGCCGGATGTATGCCGAGGGCGACCAGGAAGTCGTTGAGTACCTCGTCCGGGTTCGCCGACTTGCCGGGACCGTAGCCGCGCAGGTTGGTGTGCAGTGTGCCGTCCGGGAACCGGTCCTGGACGCGGTGGGCCCAGTGCACCGCCAGCGTCGTCTTGCCCACTCCGCCTGACCCGTCGAGAGCGGAGATCACCACGGCCTGCCCGCCGGCCGGCGGTAACAGGGCGTCGAGCGCGGCCAGATGGTCGGCGCGGCCGGTGAAGTCGCGGATCGTCTGTGGCAGCTGGCGGGGGACCGGTGACGCGACGGCCCAGGGAGGCCTCGGGGCAGGCAGGGCGCCGACGACGGCCGAGGCGAGGTCGTCCCGGCCGGGCGCGGCGAGGTCGTCCCGGCGGGGCGCGGCGGGTTCTCCGCGAAGGATCTGCTCGTGCAGCCGCTGTATATCGGCTCCGGGGCCGACTCCCAGCTCTTCGGCGAGGCAGGTCCTGAGACGGTGGAAAACGTGCAGCGCGTCCGCGCGTCGGCCACAGTGGTCCAGCGCCGTCATCAGCTGCGCGTGCAGCCCTTCGCGCAGTGGGTGGTCGTGCACGAGATCCCCGAGATCATCGACGACCTCACGGTGCTCGCCGAGTTGCAGCCGCCATCTCGCACACAGCTCCAGCGCGCTGAGCCGCTGTTCGTCCAACCGTGCGGCGGATCTGGTCAACGCCGCGGTACCCAGCCCGTCGAGCGCGGGCCCACGCCAGAGGCTCAGCGCCGGCCGGATCGCCCGGACTGCCCGATCCAGTCTCCCCTCAGCGGCGTGGCGGCGGCCGTCGGCGACCCCGGCGGCGAACCGGAGCGAGTCGAGCCGCTCCTCATCGACGCAGAGCCGGTAGCCGGGTTCCAGGGTGATGATGAGCCGCTGGTCGATGTCCCCCAAGCGTTCCCGCAGTGCCGAGACAGAGTTCCGCACCTGCTTGATGGCGGTCGCGGGTGGCTCGTCGTCCCAGGTCGTCTCGACGAGCCTGGACAGTGGCACGACCGAGTTCGGTGCCAACAGCAGCGCCGCCAACACTCGCTGTCGACGTGCTCCGGGCAGAGGCACCCGCTCACAGCCTGTCCAGACCTCAAGCGCGCCGAGTACTCGAAAATCCATCCTCCCGGCCTCTCCCCCTTGCCGACAGTAATCGGATCACAGCATAGCGTTCACCGAAATAGTCCACGTAGCGGCCGATGGTGACGTGGTGATGACGCCGTGGGGACGGCATGCGAGACGGTGACGTCGTACTCACCGATCCCCACACTCGCCGAAGGCGTCCACGCGGCGGCGAACAGGGGACGTTCCGCTATTCGCCATCCGACCTGGAGAACGTCCACACATACCGTCCGTCCGGGTCGCACTGCTGCTCACCCGCGCCGCCGACAAGCACGATCGATACGAACCTGCCGGTACCGGGCGGAAACCGGTGCCGGTTCGCGACCCCGGCCGTCAGTTCCGCACGGCACCCCTTCTCGTCCCCTTTCCGGGGACGGACCCGAATGGCCGGGCAGTGCCCCAGGCGGCGCGCCAAGTACCTGAAACCGAGGGGATCAATCATGAAACTCAAAGGGCACTTCATTCGGCTCGCCGGTGCGGGTGCGGCGACCGCATTCGGCTCGACGCTGCTGGTCGGCGCCGCATCCCCGGCGCAGGCGGCACCGGTCTACTACCAGGTGATCAACGGCAACAGCAGCAACTCCTGCCTTCAAGTGGTGGACGTGGTGGTGGGCGACCCGACAGACCAGGGAAACCTCGTCCTGGGTAACTGTGACCGCAGCGCGAAGCAGGTGTGGACGATCACCGGCGGCGTCTTCAGGAACCCGGCATCGGGCCACTGCCTCGACGGAAACGGCGCGGACGTCTACACATTCCGGTGCAACGCCGGCGGGTATCAGAAGTGGACGACCACGTCCGGCAGCCCGAAGTCCATCAAGCACAACTGGAGCGCCAAGTACCTGCACGCGAATGGAACGGTGGGGGCCCACGTCGTCTTCCAGCCCACCATCGGGACGGCGTCCCGCTGGGTCATCGACCAGGTGTGAACCGGCTGCCCCCGTGAGCGCCGCGGGCCGTCCCCACCGGCCGCCGCCGTCCCCGGGACGCGGTACTCGGGTGTCGGACGATCAACCATGGCACACAGGGGCGGCACCAATCGCATCAGCCTCCGCGCGCCACCGCTTGACCGGCGCGTACACCTGACGCCGGGAGACACCCGGTTCAGCGGCATCGGCGGCGCTCAGCCCAACTGCCGCCCGGTCGGCCAACTCTCCACGCGTCGAAGCACCATCATTCCGCGTTCGAGATCAGCTCTCGATGCGCGCCCTCAACGGGCACGGCGCTCGTGCTCGCGCCGTGACCACTCAACGGACCCCTCACCAGGAGGATGTCGTGCGCATACTTCCCACGAAATCGACACCGGCGAGGACCGCCCTCGCGGTCTTCGCGGCCTTCGCACTCGGCGCCTCGGCTTCCACAGCGGCCGCCGCACCCGCCCCGCAGGCGCCGGCGCCCGATCCCGCCGGTAAGTACTGCTCAGTGGATCTCAGCGATCAGCAGAAGACGACCTGCTTCACCACGGAACAGGACCTGCTCTCCTACGGCTCCACTACGGCGTCGGTCGACCTCATCGCGGTCTACAACTGGATCAACTACGAGAAAGGCGGCGGCTACACCATCTACTCAGGCGATCGGGGTTGTACCAGCACCACCAGCGACGTCGACTACGCCATGCCGAACCTGAACCATCCGTACGCGTACAGCAACCCCAGTGGCATCCTCGAGAACGACACGTACAGCTCGGTCAGCACCTACTACGATCAGCACTGCGACATCAAGCTCTTCGATGGCGCCAACTACACCGGCGCCTCCTCGGAGTGGATTGACCGGTGCACTCATCTGGGCGGATCGGGAACCGGTGACTGCCCGTCCGCCAACTGGTACAACCGCGCCAGCTCGTACCGACTCAGCTAGGACGCGCTGGTGCCCCAGTCGCGCGTGAGACGGGGGCACCGCCGACGCCGTCTGCGAGCCCAGTGGGGCGGTCACGCATCAGTTCGCTGATTGCGTCGGGGCGGTGCGTCGGACGGCGGTGGCGAGAGCCGTGCCGATGGCCTGTGCCCCGTTGGCGTTGGGGTGCAAGGGCATGGCGGCACGGGTGCGTACCCATCCTTCGACGAAGCGATCGGCGGGTGCGGCGCACGCGTCGTGGCCGATACCGAGGCGGTAGGTGTCGACGAAGACCGCGCCGTGTTGTTGAGCGGCCTGCCTCAGCCGGGTGTCGAGGTGGCGAAATACGCTGTGCAGGTAGTCGGCGTCGGTGTCCCAGACGGGCTGGACGGGAAAACAGCCGCCGGGGCGGATGACGTTGCCGTAGCCGACGACGAAGACCTTCGCGTCGGGTGCGCGGCGGGAGATGTCGTCCAGCGCCGCCGCGAACGAGGGGGCCCACGCGTCGATGGCGGTTCTGACCTTGTCCGAGCCGCCTGCGGAGTACTGGGCGGCGCAGCTCACCCCTGCGGGCTCAGGGTCCGGGTTGAGGCAGTCGAGGGCCAGGCCGGGCAGGCCGGTGTCCATGCCGCCGACAGTGATGCTGACGATGTCCGTCTCGGAGGAGAGCGCCTCGTACTGGGCTGCGGTACCGGGGTACTGGGAAGTGCTCAGGTCTTCCACCGTGGCGGCGGAACAGCTGACGTCGGTCAATTTGGCGCTCAGCGCCTTGGCGGCGATGTGCGGGTAGTTGACGAGTGAGCGGAGGCACAGCAGGTTCGAGACGTCGGGCGGTGGGACCTGCGGTGAGGCGGCGAAGGAATCACCAAGAGCCACGTACTCGAGCGGCTCGTCGGCCGCCGCGGAAGCGGTCGGCACCACTCCCGGACAGGCAAGCATTCCAGCGGTGATGAACGCACAGAGGAAACGACGCGGGGTGAATCTCACCGGGGTAGCCCCTTCTCGCAGGTATGGGGTATTCACATATTTTGTGCCGGTTCTACCACATTGTTCGTTTGGTTCAGGGGCGGCGCGTCCCGGGTCGGCGACGACGGCCGGAGGCTGTGCCGCTCGGATCGGCAGCTGGGCCACGCGACCGCCCGCCGGTCCGCCGTCGTCGACCGGTAGGGCACACCTGCGGACCGGTCGGCGCCCACGACTCATCGCTCGGCGGCGGCCTGTGCCACCTCCGTCCACCGCCGTTGGGCAGGCAGTCGGCCGGAACGTGTCTGCGACCGAGTACGGGGGGCACATGGACCCTTGCACTCTTACCGTTTGCCGCCGTCCGAACAAGGGAGTTGTCCCATGCTGGGCATAGCCGCAGCCGTTCTGTTCTTCATCGCCTTTCTGATCAACACCGCCGACATCGCCACGAACGAGGTGTTCTCCTCGGTCAACGTCATGCTGCTGGGGCTGATGCTCCTGGGGCTGCAGGTCGCGGGCGTCGGTTCCTCCTGGCGCACCGGCCGCCGCTGAGCCCACGGGAGACGACGGTCGCCGCCATACCCGGTCGCGGGGAGCGGCGGCGACCGGTGGGGCTGCGGGCCCGCCGTGAGCGTCCGGCACACGGCACGCGAACCCTCATGCGGGAATCCGAACGTGCGGTGTGTCGAGCCGGAGCGAAGCGACTCGGCCTCCACACGCCGGGGCGGGGAGCGGCACCCGGTGCCCGTGGTGTACGAAGTCCTACGTGAACGTACAGACCGAGGCCGCCACCGTTCGCGTCTTCATAGCCCTCGCCCCGCCCGACGACGCGAAGCGGGAACTGGCCCGGGCACTGCGGCCTGCCTACGACGCCTACCCGCGCATGCGGTGGAACCGCATCGAGGACTGGCACATCACCCTGGCGTTCCTCGGTGAACTGCCGAGGACGGCCGTTTCACTCCTGCGGCCGCCGCTCGGAGAACTCGCAGCGAGGCGCCGCCCTCTGCAACTGGCCCTGCGAGGCGGCGGGCACTTCGACGAGCGTGTGTTGTGGAGCGGGGTCGACGGGGACCTCGAAGGGCTGAGGCTGCTCGCCGAGGAGGTGCGGGGGCTGGTCAGAGGGCGCGGCATCTCCTTCGCGGACCGGCCGCTGAACCCCCATCTGACGCTCGCGCGCTCCCGCCGCGACGACGCTTCCAGCGCTGTCCGGGCGGCCGCGGGACTCTCCGCGTTCAGCGGCCGCACATGGCAGGCCGAACACCTGCACCTGGTGGGCAGCAACGTCGGTCGCGGCCCCGGGCCGATCCACTACCGCGACATCGAAGCCTGGGCCTTCAACGGCGCGTCATGAACCATCCTGCCGGCACGTGCGGGGAAGGGGCCCGGTCATGGGCCTGCCGCGGCAGGCGGCACAACGGAGTGACGGTCGACGCCGGACGGCGCACGATACTTGGGGCGGCCGGGCTCGGCGCACCCCGGCCGACAGCATGTCAGGGCGCTCGGCCGCCCGACAGGTGAGTCCGGGCGGCTCCCTACCGTGTGAGGGCCGCCGCCCCTCCCCCGACTGGCAAGGAGCACCAGGCCGTGAACGTCGAGATCGCCCAGCACATACGCGACACTGCCGCCCGGCTCGGGGACGGGGTCCCCTACGCCCCGAAGGTCTTGGCCGGGCGGCTGGCCGACGAGCCCGACATGGGCCGGCCCTCGGATCCGCCCGGCCTCCTCACCGTGACGGTCGACGGCGACCTGTTCGAGGACTGCCCCACGCTGACCGTCGGCTGCAGCCGCTGACCGGCTGACCACACGAGGGGGGCCGGTCCCCCGGGTGGCGGTACGCCGAGCCCTGGAGCCACGGCGTCACAGCACCCACCCCACGCCCCGGCACGGTCGCCCACCGGACGACCGCCTCACGAGACCTCTCGGGTCGCCGCGCCCTGCCTGCGAACACGCGTCGCCCCGCACCGCCGTCTCCGGCGCGGCTGCCCCTGCGTCGACCGCTGGGCACACTGCGCCGCTGCTCCCGGCCCCCCTGTTGTACGCGAGGCGGAGGGGGGCTCCCGCGATGGGGAAGCGGTGCGGCACGGCGTTCGGTGGTGTCGTTTCAGGCGCAGCAGCCGCGCCCGGCTCCGCACCCGTATGCGTCCGCTCCGGCGTCTGCGGATGCGACCGACGCGGCGGCCGGGGTGGCGCAGCAGCCCTCGCCCCGCCAGGCGTCGCGGCCTTCCTTGGCGGCGATGGCCGCTATGACGAGCGCGGCGACGGGGTCGGCCCAGGACCAGCCGAGGGTGGCGTTGAGTACCAGGCCGATCAGGAGAACGGCCGAGAGGTAGGTGCACAGCAGCGTCTGCTTGGAGTCGGCCACCGCTGCAGCGGAGCCGAGTTCGCGGCCGGTCCGGCGCTGAGCGGCCGACAGGAACGGCATCACGGCCAGGGACAGCGCGGCCAGCACGATGCCGGTCATGGAGCGCTCGGCCTCCCCGATGCCGGCCAGCAGCGTGCGGACGGCGTCGACGCCGACGTACGCGGCGAGGGCGAAGAACGACACCGCGATGATCCGCAGCGTGCGCTTCTCCCGCGCCTCGCGCACGGCGTGGTCGCGGGAGGAGAACTGCCAGGCCACCGCCGCGGCGGAGGAGACCTCTATGACGGAGTCCAGGCCGAAGCCGATCAGTGCGGTGGAGGAGGCGACCGTCCCCGCGGTGATGGCCACGACCGCCTCGATGACGTTGTAGGTCATGGTGGCCGCGACCAGCAGCCGTATCCGGCGGGCCAGGACGTCCCGGCGGGCCTCGGCCGGGCGCATGCCGACGGGTATCTCAGCGGTCATCTCAGCAGCAGTCCTTCTTGTCCGCGTCCACACAGGTCTTGTCGGCCTCGACCGCCACCACGGCGGTGCGCAGGTCGTCCAGCGCGTGACCGAGGCGTTCGTCGGCGAGCTCGTAGCGGGTGCGGCGGCCCACCGGCACCGCGACGACCAGGCCGCAGTCGCGCAGGCACGCGAGGTGGTTCGACAACCGCGTGCGGGAGATCTGCAAGGCGTCGGCAAGGTCGGCGGGGTGAGCCGGGGCCTCGCGCAGGGCGAGGAGGACCCGGCAGCGGATCGGGTCGGCGAGGGCGCGGCCGAAGCGCGCCAGAACCTCGATGTCGGCAGCGAGAGTCAGCACGGCCATGACTGTACACGTCATCGTGAATTCATCAACATCTGGATTCGGAAGCGCGGAAATCGGGCTTCGCCGACAGTCGATACCGGCGCCCCGTCACGCAGCCGCAGGAGGGGAGTGAGGTCCGCCTCCTCGGAGCAGGCACACCTCACCGCCGTTCCGGCGAGCCAGGCCGGGGCACCGGTCACGTCGTAGCAGTCGACGCGGCGGTCGGCTCGGCAGTCGGCCGGCCGGGCCGGGAGGTACGGCGGGGTAACCGGCGGCAGCCGGGGTGGTCTTGGGAGCCGGGAACCGGCCGGGGCCCGTGCGCCGATCGTGGCCGGTGACGGCTGCGCGCGCCGGCGCCCCGCCCGTACCGCCGAAGGTCGGTGGGCGTCGACGGTACCGGCACCTCAGGCCGCGCCCGTACCCACCGACGGAGTGTCGGATGCGGGCCCGGTCACGGGCGGCGGGCCGACTCGGAGCACGCCCGCCGCCGCGCAGAGCGCCACGGGCAGCAGCAGCGCGAGGTTCAGTGGTACGAGATGGGTCAGCGGGCCGATCACCGCGGGACCGGCCAGCATGCCGAGGTAGCCCAGCCCCGCGACCCGGGAGACATGGGCGCCCGCCGCGTCCTCGTCGGTGTGACCTGCGGCACTGAAGAGCTGCGGTACGCAGCCGGACAGCCCGAGCCCGAAAACGGCCCAGCCCACCAGCGCGGGCGCCACCCACGGGGAGAGTGCGGCGACGGCCAGACCGGCGCCCGCGGCGGCGGCGCCGTAGCGGACGACGACCACCGGGCCGGTGCGGGCGACGACCCGGTCCGCGAGCAGTCGGCCCACCGTCATGGTCGTGGCGAAGGCGCCGTAGGCGAAGGCCGCGGTGGCGGCGGGCGCGCCGAGCACGTCCTCCAGGTGCAGCACGCTCCAGTCGTTGGCGACGCCTTCGCAGAGCATGAGCAGCAGGGCCATCACGGCCAGGGTCCACACCGTCGGGGTGTCCGCCGCCGCCCGGCCGGGCGTGCGCTGTCGGACGCGGGGCCGGGGACGGGGCCGGTGGACGCGGGGCCGGCGTCGGCCACCGTGCCGCCGGAGCGGGCGCCGCTCCGGACGCCGCCCGGCGGGCCGAGCAGAGCCGGAGCGGCGGCGAGGGCCACCACGCAGCCGGTCACGGCGACCGCGGTCAAGGTCACCCCGAGGTCCCACCCCCAGGTGATGAGCCGTGCGCCGACCAAGGCGGCGAGCACGCCGCCGAGCGAGAACACCGCGTGGAACGCGGACATGACCGGTCGGCCGTACCCGCGCTCCACCTGGACCGCTCACCGGCTGCTCCGAGATGACGGTCCGTCGCGACCTGGAGGTCCTCGCCGAACAGGGCGTGCTCGAACGGTTCCGGGGCGAGCTGACGGGTCCGGCCTACTGGCGCGAGGTGGGGACGACGTTGGGCAGACGCTTCGACGCCGCACGGACCGGCGCACGCATCGAGGCCGACGTCACGGGTTGGAGCGCGGTGGACGTGGGGATGGTGGCGCTCGTCGAGGAGTTCGCCGCAGCGGGCCGGCGCCTCGGCCTGCTCTCCAACATCCCGCCGGGACTGGCCTTGTACTACGAGGAGCACCACGCCTGGCTGAGGCACTTCGAGGTGCGTGGGGTCTCCTGCCGGATCGGTCACGCCAAGCCCGAACCGGGCGCATACGCATGGTGCCTGCGGGCGCTCGCGGCGGAGCCGGCGGACGTTCTCTTCGTGGACGACAGGGAGGAGAACGTGGGGGCGGCGAGGGCCGCCGGACTGCGTGGCGTGCTGTTCACCGGCGCGGCCGACCTGCGCGCGGTGCTGCGGGAAGACCGGTGCGACGCGTTCACCGAGGTCCGCGGCCGGGCCGGCGGCTGACCGCCGGGCGCCGACCGGGCCGCGTGGCGGGAGCAGCGGCCACCGGGGGCGGCCACCTCTGGGCGCAACCGCGCACGCGGACGTCTCCCCCGGTCCCCTCGCCGCGCGGCCCGCTCCCTCCGGCGCATCTCCCTCGGGCCCTGGCGCCGTCGCGGCGAACGCGATTCGAAGGTACGCGGCTGCTTGCCACAGGAGGCGTGGCGGGAAGCGGCCACCCGGGCCGCAGACGACCGGCACCACCCGCCACCCCTGACCGCCACGCGGGACAGCAGACCGGCCGGACCCCGTTCAAGGCATTTCCGCAGAGGCCCCGCCTCACGCGTCGGGGCGCGCACCTCAGGGCAGCCGGCGGTCTCGCGGCGGAGAGGGCCACACCCACCGGGCCGCCGCTGTGCACAGCTGCGACGCGGGGCAGGGCGGCGCCCTGGTGGCAGCCGCCACCCTTGTGCAACCAATGGGTTGCACCAAGTGCGCCGATGTGCAACTCTGGGGTTGCACACAGTGGAGACAACGGAGGAGTCCTCATGAGTGACGACCGGATCGAACGCGAGACCCTGATCGCGGCACCGCTGGAGCGGGTGTGGTCGCTGGTGGCGCAGCCCGGGTTCTGGGTGGCCGACAAAGCCAGCCTGCCCGGCACCGTGGCCAAGGAGGGCGAGTCGATGGTGGCGAGGAACGCCGAGCACGGCGACTTCCCGGTGCGCGTGGAGAAGGTCGAGCCGCCGACGTACCTGGCGTACCGCTGGACCAGCGCGTTCCCCGGAGAAGAGCTGCGCGAGGAGAACAGCACCCTCGTGGAGTTCACCTTGACGCGGGAAGGCGACCAGACGCGGCTGCGTGTCGTGGAGAGCGGGTTCGCGGCGCTGGCCGGCTCCGAGGAACTGCGCAGCCAGAACCTCAAGGAACACACCGAAGGCTGGCCGCTGGAGCTCGACGCGCTCAGGACGCGCGCCGAGCGGCCCTCCGCATGACGGAAGAACAGCCAGGTGCCACCGAGGTCGTCGACAGCGTCCTCGGTGCGCTGGCGGATCCGACGCGGCGCCGGTTGCTCGACCTGCTTGCCGCTCAGGGTGAGGCCACTGCCACGGCGCTCGCGGAACGACTCCCCGTCTCGCGACAGGCGGTGGTCAAGCACCTCGGCGTCCTGGACGCCGCCGGGCTGGTCTCGGGAGCACGGGTGGGCCGCGAGGTGCGGTACGCGGTACGGCCCACGGCGCTGGACACGACGGCACGGTGGATGGCCACGCTCGCGGCCGACTGGGACCGGCGGTTGGCGAACATCAAACGCGTCGCCGAGGCAGCCGAGCGGCCTGCCGACCAGGAGCCGGGAGGGCGGCGGCCTCCGGCGCCGTCGGGGTGACCGGGCAGTGCCTCCGCGAGGCCGGAACGACCGGCGAGCTGAGGCACTGTCCCGAGCAGGCGGCCGACCGCGCCGGCCGCCCCATGGCGTACGGCCGGTCCACCGTCCAGCTGGACGCTGCTCGCCAGGAACTCGCGATATTCGACGACCGCGTCGTGGGACCCGCCGAGGTCTCGGTGCTCGTCCCACCCCCGTTCCGGCCCGCGCTCGGCCACGTCCACCTCCCCGCTGGTTCAGCGCGTCCCGGCCGCGCCGGCCGTGGCATGGCGGCTGGGCGAAAGAGACCGGCGCGGCCGGAGCGCGCTGTTCCGGTCGTTCATGGCCTGCGACCGTGGAAGGTGCGGCGCAGGTCGCTGATCCAGGCGTCGGGGTTCTCCCAGGGGATGAAGTGGCCGCCCCGATCGTGGGCGTTGACGTTGACGTGGTTGAACCAGTCGGCCTGCGGGCCGGTTGTGAATGCCCGGACGCGCTCGTCGGCGGTGTGGATGCCGGGCGGGTTCTCGTACGTGACGAAGGTGAGGCCGACGGGGGCCTGCACGACCGGGGTGCGGTCGTGGGCGGGGGCCCAGGGGTAGCGGTTGGCGTTGGCGTAGTACCGCATCGACGTGGCGATGGAGTTGTTCACCCAGTAGATCGTGGCGTGGGTGAGCAGGTCGTCCTTGGTGAAGACGGATTCGACGTCCCCGCCGTTGTCGCTCCAGGCGTTCCAGCGCTCCAGCAGCCAGGCGAGCAGTCCGGCGGGTGAGTCGCTCAGACCGTGGGCCAGGGTGGCGCCGTCGAGCATGTGCACGGCGAGGTGGGACGCCGAGCGGTGGTCCAGCTCGATGACGCGGGCGCGGACGTCGGCGGGCTGGTCGTCGGTGAGGGGCCGGTTCCGGGCGAAGTCCCAGGCGCGGGGGCCTGTGAAGAAGTCGAGCGGCAGCCCGGACCCGATGTGGATGCCGTACAGCTCGTCGGCGTATTTGTGGCCGAGCTGGCTGGAGACGATCCCGCCGATGTCGCAGCCTCCGGCGGCGTATTTCCCGTATCCCAGGGTCTCGGTCATCAGGGTGTGCCAGAGGTCGGCGACCTTCCAGAAGTTGACGTCCGGAAAGCCGGTGAGCGGGCCGGGGAAACCGAAGCCGGGGAGGGACGGCACGATGACGTCGAACGCGTCGGCGGGGTCGCCGCCGAACGCGGCCGGGTCGGCGAGCGGGTCGATCACCTTCGACCAGTGCCAGAACGTCCACGGCCAGCCGTGGGTGAGGATCAGCGGGATCGGGCGGGGGCCGCGGCCGGGCTTGGCCATGAAGTGCACCGGGACACCGGCGACGCTCACCCGGTAGTGCTCGTAGGCGTTGATGGCTGCCTCGGCCTTGCGCCAGTCGTAGCCGTCCCGCCAGTGGGCGACCAGCTCACGCAGATAGCTGTCCGGGACGCCGTAGGACCAGTCCTCGTTCCCCTCGTCCAGCGGCGGACGGGTCAATGCGAGACGGACGCGCAGGTCGTCGAGGACCTCGTCGGACACATGCAGAGGGGTGGGCTCCAGGGTGAACGCGTGCGGGGTGGTCATGGCGTGGTTCCTCACCAGGTAGGGGGAGAGAGCGGTGCTGTCGGCCTGTTGGACGGCCGGGCGGCGAGCCGGGCCGTTTCCGGGGTGCGGGCAGCGCCGCGGCGAGTGCCTGCCGGTGGTGCGGGCAGCGCCGCGGCGAGTGCCTGCCGGTGGTGCGGGCAGCGCCAGACGGCCAGGACGGTGGGACAACCGGTGCCCTCCTTCACGACGCGACTCGACCATCCTGACACCGGCGCGGACACCACGAACGGCTGCGACGACGGGACGTTGGCCCGGACGCCGCCGTGCGGCCCGCCGACGGGATCCCCTCCCCCGGCGTCGCCGTCACCCTCGTGGTCCACGAGCACAAGCCGCTCCGCCGTGGCAGCCAACTCGCCGCGCCCGCCGAGGAACTGGGGGCGGACGACGCCGTCCAGGAGTCCTGACCGGGGAGGCGAAGTGCTCGCACGACCAGCACAGCGACGCCGAGGGCATCGCCGGCATCTCCCGACGATCACGTACTGGCCGCCGCAACGCCCTGCCCCTTACGGGGGATGCTCAGGGGCCGTCACCCAACGCCTCGTAGCCGCCCACCGGCATGGCGGCCGGGCCCACGGCTGGTGTCCGAGCCGCGAAGCAGGCGCCGCGCCCCCCAGCCACCGCGTCACAGGCCCCGTGTCACAGGCGCCGCGCCCCCTGGCGCCGCACCCCCTGGCGCCGCGCCACAGGCCCCGTGTCACGGGCGCCGCATCCCCAGGCGCCGTGTCACGGGCGCCCGCTTCGTCAGGAGAGTCGGGCCGACGCCGCGGCGGCCGGGCCCGTCCCGGCCGTCTCCCGCGTGACGCGCCGGCGGCGGCCCGGCAGGCCGAGGGTCGGGTTGGCGACGCCCCAAGCGGCGCCCTTGCACACCAGCTCCTTGTAGACGGCGGCGAGCCGCCCGGTCAGGGCGGCGTCGACGGCCCGGTCGTCGGCGGTGACGTACTGGATCAGGCCCTCCCCGCGGCCCAGCGAGACGCACTGGTTGAAGTAGCGGATCGGCACGTTCGGGAGCTTCCCACCGGTCAGGCGCGCCGTGATGGCGCCGGCGGCCTGCCAGGCGCCGGGGGTGCCCGAGGCGCACGACATCCGCAGCGGCCGGCCACCGGGGCCCATCGCCAGGGCCGCGTCCCCGATGGCGTACACGTCCGGGTGTGAGACCGAGCGCATGGTGCCGTCGACCACGATCTGGCCCGTGCCGGTGACCTCCAGGGTGGTGGCCTGCGCGATCGGGTGGACCGCGAAGCCGGTGGTCCACACGGTGACCGCGGCCGGGATGCTCCGGCCGTCGGCGGTGGTGACGCGGCCGGCCTCGACGCCGGTGACGGCGGTGTGCTCGTGCGCGGTGATGTCCAGCTTGCCGAAGACTTTCCGCAGGTGCCCGCGGCCCTTGTCCGAGAGCCAGTCGCCGAGGCCGCCGAGGGTGGCGAAAGCGACAGCGAGGTCCGGACGTGCCTCGGCGATCTCGGTCGCGGCCTCCAGCCCGGTGAGGCCGCCCCCGACGACGACGACCGGCCGGCCGGCTTCCAGGCCCGCCAGGCGCTCGCGCAGGCGGAGCGCTCCTGGCCGGCTCGCGATCTCGTGGGCGTGCTCGGCGGCGCCGGGGACGCCCTGGTCGCTCCAGCCGCTGCCGAGGGCGTAGACGAGTGTGTCGTACTCCAGTTCCTCGGCGCCGCCGTCGGCCGCGAGGACGGCGACCGCCCTGCGGTCGACGTCGATGCCCGTGACCGTCGCGAGCCTCAGCTCGACCCCGGTGCCCCGGAACATCTCGTCGAGGGGCCGGGGACGCAGGTCCTGGCCCGCCGCGAGCTGGTGCAGCCGGACGCGCTCCACGAAGTGGGGCTCGGCGTTGACGAGGGTGATGGCGACGTCGTCACGGTGCAGCCGCCGGGCGAGACGGCCGGCCGCGGTGGCTCCGGTGTATCCGGCGCCGAGGACGATGATGCGGTGCTGCATGCTGCTTGCTCCTGTCTGCGCGGGTCCGCCCTTGGTCTGCGCGGCTTCGCCCCTTGAACCGGGCAGCCCGTCGATTCCTGACAGGAACGCGGTGTGAAGCGGCTCACATCGTCATCGGCAGTGCCTCGTCTCGGAGCCACGAGGTCCCCGCATCGCCGTCAGAAGGCCCGGAACAGGGGCTCTCCGTGATCGGTCGCCGCCCACACCTCGGTCGCGCGCTTGAGCTTGTCGGGATTGACCTGGCTGCGGAACGCGGCGATGCCTTCGGCGGTGACCTCCGGGCACATGACGCCGACCACCCGGCCCTCGACGACCGCCACGACGGCGGGGCCGCCGTTGACGGTCGCGAGGTGCACATCGGGCGAGCCACCGACCAGGGCGCGCTTGGACGGTGCCGGCTTGAACAGGCCACGCATGAACTTCGCGACCGCGAGGGCGCCCTCGAAAGCCTTGGCGCGGGCCGGGACCTTCCCGCCGCCGTCGCCGACGGAGGTGGCGTCGGCGGTGAGCAGCCTCACCAGCGGCTCGGTCCTCCCCGTGGTGGCGGCCGCCAGGAACTCCTCGACGACCCGCCGGGCGGCGGCCTCGTCGATCTCGCTGCGGGTCTTGCCGTCCGCGAGGTGTTTCCTGGCGCGGTGGAAGATCTGCTGGCCGGCTGCCTCGGTGATGTCCAGGATCTCGGCGATCTCCCGGTGTGAGTAGCCGAAGGCCTCCCGCAGGACGTACACCGCCCGCTCGTTGGGGGACAGCCGCTCCATGAGGGTGAGGACCGCGTACGAGACCGACTCGCGCTGCTCGGCGGTGTCGGCCGGACCGAGCATGGGGTCCCCGTCGAGCAGCGGCTCGGGGAGCCACTGGCCCACGTAGGTCTCGCGCCGCGCGCGGGCGGAAGTGAGCTGGTTGAGGCAGTGGTTGGTGAGCACCTTCGTCAGCCATGCCTCGGGGACCTCGATGCGCTCGACGTCGGCCGCCTGCCAGCGCAGGAACGTCTCCTGCACGGCGTCCTCGGCCTCGCTCGCGGAGCCGAGGAGGCGGTAGGCGATGGCTTCCAGACGGGGCCTGGCGCCCTCGAACCGGTTCACGTCCTTCATGGTCAGCGGCATGGCCGGATCCTAGCCGGGCCGGGCGGGAGGCGGCCCGTCCGCACTGGTCGGGGGGGCACGCGTTCTCGCGCTGGTCTCCCGCCCGGTGGACGGGGCCGGCCCGAGAGCGATGACCCGAGCGGCACGAGCCCTCGGCAGAAGCGCTCCCGGGCGGGCCATGCCGCGGGCAGGTCGCCCGCGCGGGGCGTGCCGCGGGCGGGTCGTCGCGGACGGCAAAGAGAAAGGCAAGGAGGTCGGTCTCGGCCTCTCCTTGCCACTCTCAACCTATAGCGCACCGGGGGCCTTGCGGCAAGGCCCGGGTCATGGCGCAGAATCGTCGGCCGAAGCCAGAACATGCGGAAATCGGCGCTTCGCGAACTTCGCGCGCTCTTACTGCGGTCTGTGCCTCTCGGGGCGTCGTGCCCCGTCATCGGACCGCGCCGAGCGGCCGGCCGAAACGCAGCCTTGTCTCATTGGGGGGTTTTCATGATTGACGTGATCGTTGCCGGTGGTGGCCCGACCGGTTTGATGCTGGCAGGTGAGTTGCGGTTGGCCGGGGTGCGGACGGTCGTCCTCGAGAGGCTGGCCGAGCCGACCGAGCAGTCCCGCGCGCGCGGCCTCCACGCGCGCAGCGTCGAGATCATGGATCAGCGCGGTCTGCTGGAGCGGTTCCTCGCGCTCGGCGAGCAGTTCGCGGTCGGTGGTTTCTTCGCCGGCATCGGCACGTCGTGGCCCGACCGGCTGGACACCACGCACTCGTACGTCCTCGCCATCCCGCAGACGGTCACCGAGCGCCTGCTGACCGAGCACGCCACCGAGCTCGGTGCCGAGATCCGGCGCGGCTGCGAACTGGTGGGGCTGAGCCAGGACGAACACGGGGTGACCGTCGAGCTGGCCGACGGCACGCGGCTGCGCTCGCGTTACCTCGTCGGCTGCGACGGCGGCCGCAGCTCGGTGCGCAAGCTGCTCGGCGTCGGCTTCCCCGGTGAGCCCGCCAAGGTCGAGACACTGCTGGGTGACATGGAGGTGACCGAGGACCCGGCGACGATCGCCGCCGTCGTCGCGGAGGTCCACAGGACCCAACCGCGGTTCGGCGTGATTCCCGATGTGGACGGGAACGAGGGGGTGTACCGCGTCATCGTGCCCGCCGAAGGGGTGGCCGAGGACCGTACGGCCGCGCCGTCCATCGAGGAGTTCAAGCGGCAGCTGCGGGCGTTCGCCGGAACCGACTTCGGCGTGCATTCTCCGCGCTGGCTCTCCCGCTTCGGCGACGCCACCCGGCTGGCCGAGCGGTACCGGGTCGGGCGGGTGCTGCTGGCCGGGGACGCCGCGCACATCCACCCGCCCACCGGCGGGCAGGGCCTCAACCTCGGTCTCCAGGACGCGTTCAACCTCGGCTGGAAGCTGGCCGCCACGGTCGCCGGCTGGGCACCGGAGGGGCTGCTGGACAGCTACCACACCGAACGCCGCCCGGTGGCCGCCGACGTACTGGACAACACCCGCGCGCAGATGCTGCTGCTGTCCCCCGAGCCCGGGCCTCGGTCGGTGCGCCGGCTGCTGGCGGAACTCATGGAATTCGAGGACGTGAACCGGTACCTGATCGAGAAGATCACTGCGATCGGGGTCCGTTACGACTTCGGCGAGGGCCATGAGCTGCTCGGCCGGCGGCTGCGGGACGTGGAGCTCGAGCGGGGCCGCCTGTACGGGCTGATGCACGCCGGCCGCGGCCTGCTGCTCGACCGGACCGGCCGGCTCTCGGTGGCGGGCTGGGCGGACCGGGTCGACCACGTCGTCGACGCCGACGAGGAACTGGACGTACCGGCGGTGCTGTTGCGGCCGGACGGCCATGTGGCGTGGGTCGGTGAGGACCAGCGGGATCTGCTCGGCCAACTGCCCAGGTGGTTCGGCGCCGCCGTCGGCTGAGTGTGCCGATGAGATCCGGCGGAGGCGGGGCCTGCCTCAGCCGGGGCGGGTACGGGTCCGGCGGGGGCTGGGGCGGGGGCGGGTACGGGTCCGACCGGGGCGGGTACGGGACGGGCCGGGGCGGGTACGGGACGGGCCGAGGCGGGTACGGGCCGGGGCGGGTACGGGTCCGACCGGAGCGGCCGGGTGCGCGGCTGCCCGGCCGTATGAGAGCCACCGGTGGCCGTCACACCGCCGGGAACCGCCCCTCGGACGCGGCCGCCGGACGTCCGGCCAGGGCGCAGGGCCTCCGGCGCCGGGCCGGCACGCGCCGGTGGGCCGCGCCGGGGAACGTTCGGGGTGCGCCACGGACGCGGGCCACGGCTCTCGCGCCCGCGTCCGTGGCGCGCCGGAGCACTCCGCGTCGACGGACCCTCGCCACCTCGGGCGGGGACGCGTCCAGCGATCGGCTTGCGGCGGCCGGCACCGGGGAGAGGGGACCACCGGCTCGCGGGGCGAGCACGCGTCCCCGCCCGTGCCGTCCGCCGGGGTGGCGGTCAACTGCCAGGTGTGGGCCGAGCAGGGCGGGCTCGGCGCCAGTGGCGGTTCCGGCGGGAAGCCGCACGACGCGCGAGTCGGCGTGAAGCCGGTCAACCACGGCGAGTTGCGCGGACGCGCGAGATGAGTGTCGCTCGCGCTTCAGGGGCGTCATAGCCGGTCCGGGTCGGCCGTACGCAGGCACCGCCTCGTGCGCGGTACCCGTTCGAAACAGCCCTAGCGGCAGGAACGAGCAATTCCGATCACAACGCCTATCCGAATGACTGTTTTCGGTCATAACACAGAGATCAGTTGACCGCGCGTGTGGTCGGCCGGCTCCGTTCCGTCACTGCCGGGGATCCCCGCCTCGACTGGAGCGCCACCCCTGCGATTCATCCGGCGGACACTCCGAAAAGTTGAAAATTTTCCTGATACAACACCGAACC
Source organism: Streptomyces gobitricini (assembly GCF_039532985.1). NCBI lineage: Bacteria > Bacillati > Actinomycetota > Actinomycetes > Kitasatosporales > Streptomycetaceae > Streptomyces > Streptomyces gobitricini. The sequence goes on from NZ_BAAASR010000018.1 coordinate 81,713, forward strand.
ACCGAAAGAAACGACCGAAATTGTCCATCGGCTTTTGACTACTGATCGATGATTCAGTGAAGGTCGTTCACATGTCCGCCACAACCCGAGCCGTGACCAGCGGCCCCTTACGCCTGCGCGACTTCCGCATGCTGCTCGCCGGAGCGGCGGCCGCGCAGCTCGGCGCCCACGTCACGCTGGTCGCCCTGCCTCTCGTGGCCGTGCTCGAACTCAAGGCGACCGCCCTGCAGGTGGGGATGCTCACGGCGGCCGAGACCGCCGCCTTCCTGGTGATAGGGCTGCCCGCCGGTGTCTGGGTCGACCGGATGAGGAAGGTGCCGCTCATGGTCCGGGCCGATGTCGTACGGGCCGTGGCCATGGCGAGCGTCCCGGCAGCGGCCGTGGCCGGTGTCCTGTCGATGGCCCAGTTGTACGCCGTCGCCCTGGTCACCGGCGCAGCGACCGTCTTCTTCGATGTGGCCCACCAGAGTTTCCTTCCCCAACTGCTGCCCCGGGACATGCTGGTCAAGGGCAACGGGGCGCTGGAAACCGTACGCTCGTCCGCGCAGGTCACCGGTCCCGGGCTCGGGGGCGGTCTGGTCCAGCTGCTGGGTGCCCACCTGGCCGTCATCGTCGACGCCGTCGGGTACGTCCTCTCCGCGCTCTTCCTCCGGGGCGTCAAGCAACGCGAGCCCCGCCCCGAACCCGTCCCCGGCGCGTCGCTCCGTGCCGACATCGGAGAGGGGTTGCGCTTCGTGCTGGGTCAGCCACTGCTGCGGGTGATCGCCGCCTCCACGGGCCTCGGCAACTTCTTCACCGCGATGCTGATGGCCACTCAGACGGTCTTCCTCGTGCGTGTGCTGCGCCTTCAGCCCGGGGCGGTCGGCCTTGTGCTGTCGGCCGCGGCCGTCGGCGGACTCGTGGGCGCGCTGAGTGCGGGTGCTCTGGCGGCGAGGGTCGGCCATGCCCGGATCATCCGGGTCTCCGCGCTCGTGACGGGACCGTTCGCGCTGCTGTGGCCGCTGTCGGAGCGGGTGGGCGGCGGCGGCGCGGTGTTCGCCCTCGGCTCGGCCGTCGTCTTCTTCGGTGCCGTGGTCTACAACGTCGCGCAGGTGAGCTTCCGCCAGGCCCTGTGCCCACCCGCGCTCCTCGGCCGGATGAACGCCACCCTCCGCTTCCTGATGTGGGGCACGCTTCCGCTCGGGGCGCTGACCGGCGGGGCGCTCGCCGACACATTCGGTCCCGGCACCGCGCTGTTGTGCTGCGCGACCGGTTTCCTCGCCGTACCGCTGCCGCTGTTGTTCTCCCCGCTCCGCGGAATGCGGGACCTGCCCGCCGGCCCGCACCCCACCACCGCGGGCGCCGGCGAAACGGCCGCGTCCGTCCCGCTCGACTGACGCGGACCCGCAGGGCCGCCGTAGCCGACGACAGAGAGGAACACGTGCTCAGCATCCCGGGCCAGTACCTGGCTCGTTACCGGGGACTCGCCACCGGCGCGGGGACCACGTTGCCCGTCACCGGGGCCCAGCGCCGCTTCATACTGGTGCGCGCCCTCGACCCCACCGGGCGACCGGACCTCGTTCCGATGTTCTTCGCCTTCCCGCGCGGCACGGTGGACCCCGCGCGCCTCGCCGCTGCCGCCAGGCGCCTCGCGGCACTGCACCCGGTGCTGCGCGGGCGGCCGGGCGTACTGCGCGGTACGCCGGTGCTCCGCCTGGAGCAGCCGGAGGTGCCCGTCGTGCGTGTGCCCAGGGCGCCGGGCGAGGACGCGGGCACGGCCCTGCGCCGGGCCCTGGGCTCCTGGGCCCCCGGCGGCCCGCCCCTGCGGCTGTTCCTCACCGATGACGGTCCGGACGGCGGGGCCGACACGGGGACAGGCGGCGGGGCCGACGGTGAGGGGTACGGCAGCGGCGCGGAGCGGGAGGTGCTCGCGATCGTCCTCGACCACACCGCGTGCGACGGCCGGTCGCTCGCCCGGATCGTCGAGGAACTCGGCGCCGCCTACGCCGGGGAACCCGCCGCCGGGCCGCCGGCGCCCGAGGACGTCGCCGCCGAACTGACCGCCTACCGCGAGTCCGTGCTGCGCCAGCTCGACGCCGAGGACCGGGCGGCCTCGCCCGAGGCCCTGGGGTACTGGGGCGACCGGCTCCGGGACGTCCGCGACCGGGCCCCCGCCCCCCGGCCCGGTGCTCCGGCGGCCGGGGCGCTGCCGAGCGGTTCGGCGTCCGCGCTCCTGCCCTCGGCCGCCGGCGGGGTGCCCTTCCCGGAGGTGCTCGACGCCTGCCGCGCGGCCGTGCGCGCCCTGTACGGAACCGGTCACGTGGTGCCGCTCGGCTACCCGTGGGGCGGCCGTCCGCCCGGCGCGGAACGGGTGCTGGGCTGCTTCCTCAACACGGTGGTCTTCCCGGCCTCGACCGGACCGGCCGCCTCCGGCGCCGAGGCGACCGCCGATGCCTGGTGGGACGACCTGGACCGGGCCGACGTCCCCTTCGACACCGTCGTGCAGGCGGCCCGGGAGGCCGGGTCCGGCTGGTCCGGCCGCCTCGACGGGCTGCTGACGGTCGACGACGCCAGGCAGCGGCCCCCGCTCCGGCTGGCCGGTGTCGAGGGCCGGGAGGTCCACGTCGACGGCAGACCCGTGCGCGGCCCCTTCGCCGTCTCCGTCGCCCAAGGCCGCCAACTGCGCCTGCGCATGGTGTGGGACCGCGCCGTGTGGGACGACCGCACCGCCCGGGGCGCCTTCGACGCACTCGCCGACGCGCTCGGGACGACGGCCCGTACGCCGGCGGCCGCCGGCTGACCTCCCTCCGCTCCGTCCAGCGGCCTCGCCGGTCCGCGCGATCCGCGGCCGGTCACGCACCGCACCCGGGCACGACCGTGTCCGGCGCACCCTCACCCGACCCGACAACCCCAGGGATCGCCCATGTTTCCGCTCTCCTCCTCGCAGGAGATCGTCTGGCTGCACGAACAGGTGCAGCCGGGCAGCCGTGCCTACAACTTCACCGCGGCGCTCGACCTGTGGGGCCCGCTGGACCTCGACGCCCTCCGCCACGGCCTCGCCGCCACACTCGACCGGCACGCGGGCCTGCGCCTGGAGCTGGTCGCCGTCACCGGCTCGATGCCCGGCCAGCGGGTCGCCGAGGGCTGCGCGCCCCGGCTGCGCACGGTCGACCTGACCACGGAGACGGACCCCGAGGCCGCCTTCCAGGAGCTGCTGCGTACGGAGGCGGAGACCCCGCTCGACACGTACGAGGCGCCCCTGCTGCGCTGGACGCTGGTGCGGCTCGCGGACGGGCACCACCGGCTCATCCACGTCGAGCACCACCTCATCCACGACGGCCACTCGTTCGCGATCCTGCTCAACGACGTGTTCACCGTCTACCGCGGCCACGTCCTGGGCGAGCCGGCCGCGCTGCCTCCGGCGCCCTCCTACGCCGACCATGTGGACACGCAGTCACGCGGTGGGCAGGACGGGGCACGGCAGGCCGGGCTGGAGTTCTGGACCGCCGAACTGCGCGGTCTCTCCTACGACGTGCCGTTGCCGGGTCTGTCCCGCCCCGGTGCCCGGCGGCGCCACCACGGTGGCCAGATGCGGCAGACGATCGGCGCGGATCTGGCCGAACGCCTGCGCGAACACGCACGCCGGCGCGGTCTGACGCCGTTCTCCACCCTCCTCGGGCTCTTCGCCGAACTGCTGCGCCGGCACAGCGGCCGCTCGCGGCTGGTCGTCGGCACCGCGGTCGGCAACCGGCCCCGGGGGCACGAGGAGACCGTCGGCATGTTCGTCAACACCATCCCGCTCCCGCTGCGGCCGGACCCGGCCGCCCCGGCCGAGGAGACGATGGACGAGGTGACCGACGTCCTCATCCGCGCGCTGCCGTACCAGGACGTGCCGGTACAGGAGCTGACCCGTGCTCTCGGCCTCCACACTTCGGGTGCCGACAACCCGCTGTTCGACGTGATGTTCAGCGCCCATGACGCCGAACTGCCCGAGATCGACGTCCCCGGCCTGGACATCACCCTGTTCGAGGGCTTCAACACCGGCACGACCCGGTTCGACCTGGACGTCGTGCTGCTGCCCGACGACCGTCGTGGCGTCGGCCCCCGGCACGGCGCCGCCGGCATGACCCTGGTCTGGGACTACGACGCGGACATGTTCGGCGAGGACGTGGTACGGCTCCTCGCCGGCCGGTTCCTGGACCTGCTGCGGGCTTATCTCGACGCCCCGGGCACCACCCTCGCCGACCTGGCCCCCACCCGGCCGGACGCCGGGCGGACCCCCGGCGCGGCGGCCGACGGACCGGCCCCGCCCGCCGCCGCTCCCGATCCCACTCCCCCGGCCTCGAATCCGGGACCGCTCGACGCCCTCACCGCCCACGACGCGTCCCTCCCGGCGATGCTCGTCGGCGCCCGGCGCCTCACCTACGGCGACCTCGACGCCCGGGTCACCGCACTCGCCGAGCGCCTGCTCGCCGCCGGGGTGACCGAGGGCCTGCCGGTGGCGGCCGTCCTGCCACGCGGCGTCGACGCGGTGGTGGCGCTGCTCGCCTGCCTGCGGACCGGGGCGGTCCACTGCCCCCTCTCGCCGTCGGACCCGCCCGCCCGGCTGGACCTGCTGCTGAGCCGTCTGAGCCCGGCCCTCGTCCTCACCTCGGCCGACCACCCCGTCACGGTCCCCGGCGGTCTGCCGGCCGCCGCGGTCGACGCGCCGGAGCTGCCGAAGGCACGGGCCGCCGGTGCGGTGCCGGGCGCCGCGTACGTCATCCACACCTCCGGATCGACCGGCACTCCCAAGCCCGTCGCGGTCGGCCGCGCGGCGCTGGAGAACCACCTGACCGGGGTGGCCGACCGGTTCGGGCTGCGCCACGGTGACCGGGTCCTGCTGTTCGCCCAGCCGTCGTTCGACGTGGCCCTGGAGGAGGTCCTGCCGTCGCTGTACGCGGGGGCGTGCCTCGTCGTGCCCGATCGCGAGGTTCCCACGGGCACCGAGCTGGCCGAGCTGCTGGCCCGGGCCCGCGTCAGCGTGGTCAACCTTCCGACCAGCTACTTCCTCGCCACCCGGGAGGAGCTGCGGCCCGCCCTGCGGGACGGCGGCTGGGCGCCGCGCCTGCTCGTGCTCGGCGGGGAACGCCTCCCGGCCGACGTGGTGCGCGACTTCCTGGCGGACACGGACGCCACGGTGCTCAACGCCTACGGGGTCACCGAGGCGGCCATCAGCTCCACCGTCCACCGCGTCGCCCCCGGCGCGGTGGCGGCCGACGGGGCGGAGGTCCCGCTCGGCACCGAGCTGCCCGGCGAGCGGGTCCATGTCCTGGACGAGCACCGCCGCCCCTTGCCCGACGGCGCGGTGGGCGAGCTCGCGATCGCGGGGGCCGGGCTCGCCGAGGGGTACATCGGCAACCCGGAGGCGACGGCCGCCCGGTTCGTACACCTGGAGGCGCTCGACGGCGAACGGGTCTACCTCACCGGTGACCTGGGCTACCGGGGTCTGGACGGGCTGCTGTACTTCCTCGGCCGCCGGGACAACCAGGTCAAGCTGCGCGGCCACCGCATCGAGCCGGAGGAGGTCGAGGCGGCCGCTTCCGCCGCGCTGGGCGGCCGGTCCTGTGCCGTCGTCCTGGACCACCGGGCCACCGGCGGGCCCCGGCTGGTCGGGTTCCTGGAGTGCCCCGACGGGCGCGGCCTGTGGGACGAACGGGCGCTGCGCGCGGAGCTCGCCCGGCGGCTGCCGGCGGCCCTCGTACCGGCACGTTGGGTGCGCCTGGACTCGATGCCCACCCTCCCGGGCGGCAAGCCGGACCGGACGGCGCTCGCCGCCAGGGCGGCGGAGCTCGGCCCGGACGGCGTGGCGCTCCCGCCGGGGGACGGGGACCTGCCGGGGGACGGGGGCCCGGCGGGGGACGGGGGCCCGGCGGGCCGGAGCGGCGAGGGCCGTGCCGGGACGACACCGGCCGACCCGATGACCGGGCTGCTCGCCGACGGCTGGCGCGAGGTCCTGGGGCACGACCGCTTCGACACGACCACCGACTTCTTCCGGGCCGGCGGTCACTCCCTGCTCGCCGCGCGGTTGGCGGCCTGGCTGGAGCCCCGGCTCGGACACCGTCCGCCGATGCGGCTGTTCTTCCGCAACCCGGTGCTCGCCGACCAGGCCGGGGCCCTCACCACCAACACCACCACCACCGCCACCACTTCGACGGAGTCGTGATGACCGGGACGACCACCTCCCCCACCACCGGGCCGGCGACGGGCGACACCGCGGGCAGCGGGCTGCTCAGCGTCGCCCACGGCGACCCGGCCCGCGAGGACACGCCGGCCGGCGTGCTCGCCCTGTTCGAGACGTGGGTACACCGCACCCCGCGGGCACCCGCCGTGACCGACGGCGGGCACACCTGGACGTACCAGCAGCTCGACGCCGCCGCCGACGAGGTCGTGGCCGTCCTGCGCGACCGGGTGGGGGCGGGCGACCTGGTCGGGGTCTGCCTGGACCGCTCCGCCGCGCTGGTCGTGACGGCCGTGGCCCTCGCGAGGATCGGCGCGGTGTACCTGCCCCTGGGCCCGCGCCCCGGTGAGCGCCGCGTCGACGCCGTGACGGAGGACCTGGACGTCGCCTGCCTGATCGGTGATCCCGCTCTCCTCCCGCCCCGGCACCGGGCGGCCGACCACATCGCTCTGGCACTGCCGGCTGAGGGCGCCAACGCCGCCGGCACGGTGGTGGCGGCCTTCGCCCCACCGCGCTCCGGCGCGCTCCGCGCACCTCGCGAAGCGTTCTACGCCGTGCTGACGTCCGGCTCCACGGGCCGCCCCAAAGCCGTCGTCGTCGGTGAGCCGGCCCTCGGCTCGCTGCTCGACTGGTACCGGGCCGAGACCGGACTCGCGCCCGGCGACCGGCAGTCCCTGCTCATCGGCGTCGCGTTCGACCCGCACCTCATGGAGCTGTGGGCGGGACTGACCTCGGGCGCGACCCTCGTCCCCGCGCCGGACGACGTCCGCTGGGACACCGGGCTGCTCGTCTCCTGGTGGCGCGAGGCGGCCGTGTCCGTGGCGGTCGCCGCCACGCCCACGGTGGAGCCGCTGCTGGAACGGCCCTGGCCGGAGGGCCTGGTACTGCGCCATCTCGTCGTCGGCGGGGACCGGATGCGCCGCCGCCCGGGCGCCGATGTGACCGCCACGGTCCACAACGCCTACGGGCCCGCGGAAGCGACCGTGGTCACCACCGCCCACGCCATGCGCGCCGAGGACGCCGGGGCGGAGGGCCCCGGCGCGCCGCCGATCGGCGTCCCCGTGCCGGGCGTGACCGTCGTCGTCACCGGCGCCGACGGCCGCCCCGTGGCACGGGGCGAGGAGGGCGAACTCCTGATCGGCGGCACCGCCCTGGCGCTCGGGTACCTGGACCCCGCTCTGACCGCCGCCCGGTTCACCGCGCCCGCCCCCGGCCTCGGCCTCCCGGGGGTGAGCCGGCTGTACCGCACCGGCGACCGGGTCCGGATGCGGCGGGACGGCCGGCTGGAGTTCCTCGGCCGGCTCGACGACCAGGTGAAGATCAGCGGCGTACGGATCGAGCCCGCCGAGGTCGAGGCCGCGCTGGAGCGGGACCCGGCCGTGCTGGGTGCCGTCGTCACCGCACCCGGGACACCCGGCGGCCCGACGCGTCTCGTGGCGTACGTACGGCTCGCGCCGGGTGCCACGACCTCCGCCGAAGCGCTGCTGACGGCGGTGCGCGCCTGGCTGCCCGAACAGGCCGTGCCTTCGGCCGTACGGCTCGTCGACTCCTTCCCGCTGGACGCCAACGGGAAGGTGGACCGGGCCGGACTGACGCGGGAAGCGTCCGCCCCGGACGCCGGCGACACAGCCGGGTCCGGTCGCCCGGCACCCTCCACCCCGGGTGAGCGGATCGTGCTCGACGCGGTACGCGACCTCCTCGCGCGCCCCTCGACCGCGCTCACCGACAACTTCACGCGGGTCGGAGGCACTTCCATCGTCGCCGCCCGGCTGCTGACCGCCATCGAACGGGAGAGCGGCGTACGTCTGCGTGCGCCGGAACTCCTGCGCCAGCCGGACCTGCGGGCCATCGCCGCCCTCGTCGACCGCCGCCGCGAGGCGGCGCGAGCAGGGGGTGCCTGAGATGGCCGGCCTCATACCGCGTACCGACGCCGCCCCGGAGGAGGAGACCGTGCCGACCTCACGTCCCCAAGCCGCTCCCGACGCTCCCCGGCCGCCGTTCGCGGCCGGGCTGCCCGCCCTGGTGGCCTGGCACGCCGAACGGACCCCGCACGCCCTGGCCGTGGCCGACGGCGACACCACCCTCACCTATCACCGGCTCGTCTCCTGGGCCCGGGCCCTCGCCGGCCATCTGCGGGAGCACGGCGTCCGGCCGGGCGACCGCGTGGCGCTGCTCATGCCGCGCTCGGCGCGCACCGTCGTCGCGCAGCTGGCCCTGTGGTGGGCGGGCGCCACCTGCGTACCGCTGGATCCGGCGCATCCCCGGCCCCGTTCCGAGGCGATGGCCGCGGACGCCGGGGTCACGCTGACCGTCGGTGACGGCAAGCTCCTGGAGTCGACGGCGCTCAGCGGCCCGACGCTGGCGCTCCCGGCGGAGGAGCCGCTGTCCGGCTCGCGGGCCGCCACCCCCGGACCCGGTCCCGACGCGGTGGCGTTCATCATGTTCACCTCCGGTTCGACCGGGCGTCCCAAGGGGGTGTGTGTGCCGCACCGGGCCGTCGTCGAGCTGTTGTCCGAGCCGGCGTACGTGACCCTCACCCCCCGGGACCGGGTGCTGTTCCACTCACCGCTCACCTTCGACGCCTCGACGTTCGAGGTGTGGGGAGCCCTCGCCAACGGCGCCGCCGTCGCGGTGTGCACCGTCGAACGGCCCTCGTTCGAGGACCTGGCCCAGCACGCGGAACGCCATGGAGCGACCGTCGCCTTCTTCACCACCGCTCTCTTCCACCAGCTCGCCGCGCGGCGCTCACGGGTGTTCTCCCTGCTCCGCACGGTCGTGGTGGGCGGGGAGGCGCTGTCGGCCGAGCACGCCAGGCGGGTGCTGCGCGCGTTCCCCTGGCTGGAACTGGTCAATGGCTACGGCCCGACGGAGACGACCACGTTCGCCACCGCCCACCGCGTCACCGACGCGGACTGCGACGGCCCCGTACCGATCGGCAGGCCCGTCGCGGGCGCGACGGCGCACCTCCTGGACGACACCGGCCGGCCCGTTCCGGAAGGCGGGCGGGGCGAGCTGTGGATCGGCGGCAGCCGACTGGCACTCGGCTACGCGGGTCTGCCCGGGCTCACCGCCGAACGCTTCGTCGACCACCCGGACCTGGGCCGCCTGTACCGCACCGGTGACGTCGTCTCCGTACGCCCGGACGGCGACCTCGACTTCCACGGCCGGACCGACGACCAGGTGAAGGTACGCGGCTTCCGCGTCGAACCGGGCGAGGTCGAGCACGCACTGCGCCGGCAGCCCGACGTGGACGACGCCGCGGTCACCGTGCGGCGGCCCGCCCCCGACGACGCCCGGCTCGTCGCCTTCGTCGTGGCCGCGCCGGGCCCCGTGCCCCGGCCCGGCGCGCTGCGCGACCGTCTCGCCACGACCCTGCCCGACCATCTGGTCCCCGACGAGGTGACGATCGTCGCCCGGCTGCCGCTGACCGCGTCGGGGAAGGTCGACCGCCGCGCCCTCGCCGACCTCCGCACCGGGGACGCGGCCGAGTCCCCGGCCGCGCCGCTGACGCCACTGGAGCAGGCGGTCGCCGACATATGGAGCCGCTCACTGGGCCGCGAGGTCACCCGGCCGGACGCCGACTTCCTCGCTCTCGGCGGCCACTCCCTGCTCGCTCTCGTCGTCACCGACGACCTGCGCGAGGAACTCGGTGTCGACCTGGCACTGGCCGACTTCTTCGCCGCCCCCACGGTGGCGGGCCAGGCCGCCCTGGTCGGGCAGGCCCTGCTCGACGCCCACAGCGACCTGCGCCCGAGCGCCCAGGAGGACCCCGATGGCCAGTGACACCCCGACGGCCCCGGCCCTCGCGCTCCAGGAGGAGTTGCTGCGCCGGGCACGCGCAGGCGGAGCGAACCGTTCCGCCGCGCCCCGCGCCGCCGCTCACCACGACCAGGGTCCCGCCCCCCTCTCCCATGCCCAGCGTCGTATGTGGCTCATGGACCGGCTCGGCCCCGGCGACGTCTCCTACAACGTGCCCTTCGCCACCCGGCTGCGCGGCCCGCTGGACGTCGACGCGCTGCGCGCCGCGCTGACGGCCCTGGTGCGCCGCCACGAGATCCTGCGCACGCGGTACGGGCAGCGGGACGGCGAGCCGTTCCAGGAAGCCGTTCCCGCTCCCTGGGCGATCGAGGCGCGGGTGGTGGAGACCGGCCCCGACGGCGCCCACGGACTGCTGGCCGAGGAGGCGCGGCGGCCGTTCGACCTGGCCGCCGGTCCCCTGCCCCGGCTGCTGGTGCTGCGGCACGGCGCGCAGGACCACACGGTCCTGCTGACCTTCCACCACATCGCCGTCGACGGCCCCTCGCTGGAGGTCATCGCCCGCGAACTCGCCCTGTTGTACACCGCCGCGTGCGGCGGGACGGACCCGGAGCCGCTCACGACACCGCCCCGGTACGCGGACTTCGCCCGCCGCGAGCACGGAGCGGCCGACCGGTTCGAGGAGGGGCTGCGCCACTGGACCGCCCGCCTGGAGGGAGCCGGGTCTCCCCCGCTGCCCCGCCCCGTGCGGCCGCCGGCCGACGCGGCCGCACGGCCCGCCGACACCCTCACCGTGCCGCTCGGCCCGCGGGTGCCGGAGGCGCTGAGGCGGCTGGGCGCTTCGCGCCGGGCCACCCCGTTCACCGTGGCCCTCGCCGCGGCGTTCGCCGCCCTGCACCGCTTCACCGGCGAGGACGACCTGGTCATCGGTGTCGCGGGCACGCACCGCAGGGGCACGGACATGCGTGGGCTGGTCGGCCTGTGCGTCAACACCCTGCCGCTCCGGGTCGACACGTCCGGGGACCCGGCCTTCACCGTCCTCGTGGAGCGGGTGCGGGACGCGCTGCTGGAGGCCCAGCGCCACCGCGACGTGCCGTTCGACCTCATGGTGGAACGCCTCGGTGCCGCCGCCCGTGCCGCCGACGGGACGGCGCTGGTGCGGGTGACCGCCGACGTGGTGGCGGAGCCCACGGCGCTGCGGCTGCCCGGCACGGAGGGCCAGTACGTGGACGTGTGCGTCGGCGGGGCGAAGTTCGACCTGTCGTTCGCGCTGCTCGACACCGGGAGCCCCGCCGCCCTCGTCCAGTACGTCCGCACCGCGCTGGACGCGCCGGCGGCCGTCGCGCTGGCCGACGGGTTCGCCGCCCTGCTCACCGCGGTCGCCGCCGATCCCGGGGCGCGGCTGTCCCGGCTGCCCGCGACGGCCCCGGCGCACGCCCCGGACCGGCCGGCCGGGGGCGCCCCGTGCGGCCGCGAGGCCGATCCGGACGCGCATCCGGCGGAGGTGCTGCTGCGGGCGCACCCGCGGGTCGCCGACGCCGTCGTCGTCGAGCCCGCCGGCGGGGGGCCGCTGCTGGCGTACGCCGTGCCGTGTGGCGTCGGTGGACCCTCACGCGCCGAACTGCGGTCGGTTCTGCGGGCCTCCCTGGCTCCGGAGCTGGTGCCGGTGACCGTGACCCTGGTGGACGCCATGCCGCGTACGGCCCAGGGGGCGCCCGACGTCTCCCGGCTGCCCGGGATGCCTGCCGCGCCCGCCTTCGCGGGGCCGTGCGCGGAGGCGGTGAGCGAGGCGTTCGCCGCGGTCCTGGGGTGCCCGTCACCGGGGCCCGACGACGACTTCTTCGCCCTGGGCGGCCACTCGCTGGCCGCGGTCCGGCTCGCGGAGCGGCTGCGCGGTGCGCTGAGGCTGCCGCTGACCGGCCTGGACGTCCTCCAGGCCCGTACCCCCCGGGGGGTCGTGGCCCTGCTGGACGGACGCGCGGAGGAGCGTGCCGCCGCCACCGCCGCCGCGCCGGCCCGCCGGGGGCGCTCCCGCGGTACGCGGGAGGGGACGGTCCTGGTCACCGGCGGCACCGGCGGGGTCGGGGCGTTCGTCGTGCGGGAACTCGCCGCTCGCGGGCGCCCGGTGCTCGCCCTTGCCCGGCCGGAGTCCGCGCACCTGGTGGCGGGGGACGGCGTCGACGTCGTCGAGGGCGACCTCGCCGATCCGGAGGGCCTGGCCGCGGCGGTCGCGCGCGCCGACGCGGTGATCCACGCGGCGTGCACCTTCACCCGCCCGGAGGTGGACGTGGCGGCCTTGGAGGCGATGGTCCAGGCCTGGAAACGCGGCCCGTTCGTCTTCGTCAGCAGCGTCGACGCCTACGGGCGCCCCGCCGACGACGTGGTGGAGGAGGAATCCCCGTCACGGCAGCCGCTGAGCCCCTACGGCCGGGCGAAGCTGGACTGCGAGCGGCTGTTGCTGGACGCGGCCGGCACCGCGGGCCGGGGAGGCGCCAGCGCCGTACGCTCCCCCCTGGTGTGGGGCCCGCACGACCGGCTGCGCGACCAACTGCGCTGGGGCGCCACCGGGGTGCTCTACCAGGCCGTGCGGGAGGGCCGGCCGGTCACCCTGCCGAGGCCGGGCGCCCGTGGCCACGCCTGGTACGGGGCGCCGTGGGTGCACGCGTCGGCCCTGGCACGTGCCGTGGCGTCGTGCCTGGACGCGCCGGTGCACGGGGTCGCGAACGCCGTGGGGGGACATGTCTCCTGGCGGGACCTCGCGACCCGCCTGGTCGAGCTGCTGCACCCCGACGACCGCGGGCTCCGGGACGGGGCGGTGCGGGCGATCCGCGAAACGGACGAGGTTCACCCCGACCTGGACCACCACTGGCGCTACCGCGCCGACCGTCTCGCTCCGTCCCTGCGCGTACACCCGGGCGAGAGCTGGCGCACCGTCCTGGGGGAGATGACCGGAACCTCCCGTTCCTGACGGCGGCGCCGGGCCGCCCGCCGGTCCGCCCGCCGGTCAGGCCGCCCGTCCGGCCACCGGGTGGACGGAGGGTCTTCGGGTCACCGGGGGAGGGCGCGCGGGACTCGTCCCGGGGGCGGCGGTGCGAGCGCCGCCGCCCCCTCACCCGGCACCCGGGCAGCGCAGGCACGCCGCGGGGACGCCAGGGTGACGGCCTGGGCCGCCCGGCGTCTGTGACGGTCGGCACCGCTCGCGGTGTCCGGCCCCACGGAAGGCCCCGATGCCCCCCACCCGCTCACCCGCTCACCCGCTCACCGCCGGAGGCTTCCCCGCGCGTCACGTCCTTCGCCTCCGGCGACAGCGCCCCCGGTCCCAGGCGGTTCCGTCACCCGAACCGGCCGCGATCGGCCGGGCGGCTCGGGCGCTCAGCGCGTCGCCTGCTCGATGAGACTCCAGGCGTCCCGCGCGCATCGCGGTTCCGCCGGGGCCGGGCCGGGCCGGGCGGAGAGGACGTACGAGCCGCCGATCCCTGACCGGCGGCTGGTGGGCCGAACTCCCGACCGCCCCCGGTCGGCGGTCGCCCGCCCCCCCGGCAGGACCGTGGCGGCCCTCGCCCACCTGGGCACGACTGGTGTTCGGAACTGCCGTTGACCAAAGCTTTGCCACTGTGGGTATGTGGCGAGAATTCGGGGGTAGCCGCGTCTCATGGACGCACGGGGGTACCGCATGGCGGATGCGCACGACGAGGCCGGCCGGCTGTCGGCCGCTGGTCGACCGATGACGGCGTCGGCCGTGTACGAGGGCGATTCTTCCTGCATCGGCCTGGCGCGGGACTTCGCCCGCGACTTCCTCACCCGGATCCAGCGCGTGCACGGCCTGCCGGTGTCCGAGCGGGCCATGGGCATGGTGCAGCTGGTGGTCAGTGAGCTGGTCACCAACGTGTGCAAGTACGCACCCGGTCCCTGCCTCCTGGACCTGGAGGTCAGCGGCGGACTGGTGGTGGTGACGGTGTGGGACAGCGCCCCCGAGCTCCCCCTCCCCAGAGCGGCGGACGCGAGCCGGATCGGTCAGCACGGGATGGAGATCGTCGTGGCCGTCTGTCAGAGCTTCACCATCGAACGTCAGCCGGTCGGGAAGCGGACCAGGGCCGCGTTGGCGCTCGCGGACGACCCGGGCGGCCATGTCGCCGGCCGCACCGCGTGACTCCGCCCGGCGCCGTCGAGCTGGCCCGCTCTCCCGTACTTTGCGCCACGGTCCGAACTCCACGTGGTGGGCCGGTCCGCCCTCCGGCCGGTCATCACCCGGTCGGCGCAGTATGCCGCCCGGCAGGCGGGGCAGGCGCGTAACCGTCGGGCCGGTCCATCCTCCGTGCCCGATCAGTGGGGAGTGCCGCAGTCGAACCCCGAGCCGACTGCGGTACGTCCCGCCGACGCGCCCTTCCACGCTCGGGGCCGCAGCCGCTGCGGTTCCTCCGGCCGGGCCGCTCGCCTCGCCGACGACCACGGCGCTCCCGCGCACCGCCAGACGCCCCACCGCGTCGACGGGCCGGAGCCCGGCCACGCCGACCAGCGGCGTCCTCGCCCACACGTCCGTCCCCGGCCACGGCAGCGAAAAACCCTGCTCGGTCCGGCCCCGTCACTGCTACGGGCCACCGGAGGCCCGGTCGTACGGCCTCACCGGAAGCCGGACTCCGGCCGGTCCCCCAGGAGCAACACGCGAGCCGTCGGCTGATGCGCCTTCGCGTGACGACGCGTTCACCCATGAGGCCCGGGCAGTGGCCCCGCCCGGAGGCTTCCCGGCGCGCCCGTGCCAAGCATGGAGGCCGCTCATTACCTCGCAGGGAATCGCCCGCTCACTCCTCGCCCTGCAGGATGAGGCACATCACGGAAACACCCCGAGGGTCCACCCCCAGCCGCGAGGAGAGCGTCATGTCCGTCATCACCACCGGCAACGAAGGTTCCGTCGCCGAGGCCACTCGGGCCGTCGTGCAGGACTTTCTGGCCGCCCGGCTGGCCGGCGACACCGAGCGGCTCGTCGCGCTCTTCGCCGACGAGGTCGACTGGCTCCTCGCCGAGAACCCCGTCGTTCCCTGGATCCGCCCCCGGTCCACCGCCGCCGAATGCGCGGCGCAGGCCGTGGAGTTGGGGGAACACACCGTGCCCGAGGACGCGCGCGCCTCGATCGACACCTTCCTCGTCGACGGCACCGACGCCGTCCTGATGGGGCACGTGTCAGGGACCGTTCGCGCGACGGGCAAGTCCTTCCAGGGCCCGTTCGCGTTGCACCTCACCGTCCAGGACGGTCGCGTCACCCGGCACCACCTCTACGAGAACAGCCTGTCGATCGCCGAAGCCTGCACTCCCTGAGGACGGGCGGGCCCCGCACCACCGACGACGTCCCTCGATCGGGCGCGGTCTCTCGTCCTGGTCGAGGACGCCGGAGGCCTTCCGCCGATGCCCTCGCCCGCGTCGCCCAGCACCTGGCCGGACGGCCCCGTACAGCCTCTCGGGCGACATACGTTGCTACGGCGGCCGGACGAACACCGGCCCGGCGGGGCCTTACCCGCTGTGCACGATCTGGATCAGGTTGCCGCAGGTGTCGTCCAGCACCGCCGTGGTGACCGGACCCATCTCCAACGGCTCCTGGGTGAAGCGGACACCGAGCTCGCGCAGCCGGTCGAACTCGGCGTGTACGTCGTCCACGGCGAAGGACGTGGCCGGGATGCCGTCCTCGACCAAGGCCATCTTGTACGGCTGTACCGCGGGGTGACCGGAGGGCTCGAGCAGCAGCTCCGTCCCGTGGGGATCCTCCGGCGAGACCACGGTCAGCCACCGGTCGTCGCCCATCGGGACGTCGTGCTTCTTCACGAAGCCGAGCACGTCGGTATAGAAGCGCAGGGCCTTGTCCTGGTCATCGACGAAGACGCTGGACAGATGGATCTTCATGGGGTGCTCTCCGGGGCGTCGGGCCTGAGCCACCGGGACACGATGCGCTCAAGGGGTTCGGTGTTCACGTCGTGGAACTTGTAGCGACCTTGGCGCCGCGTGGTGACCAGGCCCGCGGACTCGAGTACGGCCAGGTGCTGGCTGATCGCCTGGCGGGACAGCCCCAGACCGTGTTTGGTCACCAGCCGTGCGCATATCTCGAACAGTGTCTGGCCGTCCCGTTCCACCAGCTCATCGAGGATGCGCCGACGGGTGGGGTCGGCCAGCGCCTTGAAGACATCCTCCGTCACGCCCTCCACGATAGGCAAGTATCCACTTGCCTATCAAGCGGATCGTCCGCCGTCCCCTACCTCCTCTGCCCGCGCTGACAGCTCCCCGGCCGGAACGGCACGGGCAGAGGAGGTAGGGAGGGGACAGTTCGTCGGCCGGTGGGCGGTCCGGATGTGTCCCTCTGTGAGAGCCCCGCGTGTGCCGCCGTACGGACGCGACGGCAATCGGTCACCGGCCGGCGATATGTGAAGGCCTCGGCGCACGGGGGCCGATCGGCGCGGCGGCCTCTGCCTCTGCCTCTGCCTCTGCCTCTGCCGGGAAGTGCCGTCGACCGGCGGCCCAGGGGTCAAGAAGCCGTGGCGCGGGCGGTCGCCTCGTCTGCGAGGGCGGTGAGGTCCTCGACGGACATCGCGCCCGGCGGCAGGCCCTTGCGGGCGAAGATGTTCGCCGCGTGGCGCAGTACGTCGTTCACCGGGGTCGGCACGCCGTGCAGCCGCCCGAGGAGCGATACCTCCCCGTTCAGGTAGTCCACCTCGATCGAGCCGGTGCCCCGGACCAGGCTCTGCCAGGAGGAGCCGCCCCGCACACCGGGCGGCTGGTTCACCTTGCCGTCGCGGGCCTCCGACTGTTCTTCCCGGGAGGCGTACGCGATGCCCGCCGCCGCGAAGGCCGCCTCGGCCTCCTGGACCGCCCGCCGCAGCAGCGCCCGCTTCGCCGGATGGGGCTCGGGGCCGGTGGTCGCCTGGATCGCGTTGCCCAGGTTGTCCAGCAGCTTCGCGTACTTCCACCGCATCACGTCGTCGACGACCGGGGCCTCGAAGGTTGCGGCGTTCAGGTCGGCCGCAACCCGCCCGGCCAGTGCGTCGCTGCCGCCGGCCGCCGGTCCGACGTGCAGGATGCCGGTCAGCGGCGCGCACAGGGCCGACACGGCACCCGGCCGCAGGAACGTGGACGGCAGCCACACGCAGACCCCGTACACCTTGGCGAACCGTCGCAGCGCGAGCCTTTCGCTCTCCACACCGTTCTGCAGGCAGAACACCGGCAGGCGCTGGGCCGCCGTGCCGCCGCCCGCCACCTCCGCGTCGCCCCAGACGTCGAGGGCGTCGACGGCGTGCTGCGTCTTCACGGCGAGCAGGAGCACGTCGTCCCGCCGCAGCGCGCCCAGGTCGGCCGGTCCGGTGGCCACTGGCAGCCGGTGGACCCGGGTGCCTTCCGCGGTGGTGAGCCGCAGGCCGTCCGCCCGCAGGGCTTCCGCGTGGGCGCCCCGCGCGACCAGGACGACCTCCTTGCCGGCCTGGGCCAGGCGCCCGCCGACGGTGGCGCCGACCGCGCCCGCACCGATGATGATGTACCGCATGGGGTGAGCCTCGCACACCGCCCGCCGACGCCGACACCGCGGGCGGCCGGCCCACGACAGGAGCGTGCGGGCGACGGGAGCCGGACGGACACGGCCCCGCGGATCAGCCCCCGTGCGCTCCGGCGACGCGGCACACTTCTCCACAGCGGCCGCAGGGTTCTGGCCCGTCGACGGCACTCGGGGATACCGTCGAAGGCCCCGGCCCCGGCCCCGGACGACATGGAGGAGGACGAGTGAGCCAGGCGCCACGGTCCCCAAGCCTGTCCGCCGCAGACGTCTTCGACGCGGTGGGTGCTCGCTACGAGGAGGTCTTCGCCGACGTACCGGGCCAACTCGCGGCCGTGGCCTGGCTCACCGGCTGTCTGCCGCCCGCCGCGCGCGTCCTCGACGTGGGCAGCGGCACCGGCCGGCCCGCCGCCGAGACGCTGGCCCGGGCCGGGCACGCGGTCACCGGGATCGACGTGTCGGCCGAGATGGTCCGGCTGGCCCGGGAGCGGGTGCCGACCGCGTCGTTCGAACAGGCCGACGTGCGCACCTACCGGGCACCGGAGGGCGGGTTCGACGCGGTGTGCGCCTTCTTCCCGCTGCTCGTCATGGACCAGCCCGAGGTGGAACGGTCGCTGCGCAGGATGGCATCGTGGGTGGCTCCCGGCGGGGCGTTCGCCATGGCCACCGTGCCCGGTGACGTCAGGGGCCTGGACATCGTCTGGATGGGCCACCGGGTCACCGTGAGCAGCCTCGCCACCGAGGACCAGCTACGGGTGCTGAGGGAGGCCGGCCTGGAGACCGTCCACCACCACACGGCTCTCTACCGCCCCCATGGCCCCGACGCGGAGCCCGAACCCCACCTGTACGTCCACGCCAGACGCCCTTCGTGAGCCCTGTGCGGTTGTCCCCCGGCAGCGGCACCTGCCCGTTCAGGCCATCCAGCGGCCCCGAACGCACACGCCGGGACGAGACCGCACCTGACCGCGGCAGCGGCCGTCAGGCCGGGAACCGGGGCGGGGCGAGAGGCGTTGTGCTCCATGAGCGAGCGGGCGGACCGGCCCGCCCGCCGGGGACGGGGAAGGAACGCGGACGGCGTGACCAGCGACAAGGCCCGCAAGCTGTTCGAGGCGCTCGACCTCGACAGGAACGGGACACTCACCCGCGAAGAGGTGATCACCGCGCTGCGGACGAAGGGCCCCTCCCTCGCGGCGGCGGGAGATCTGCCCTTGTGGGGCGTGGGAGACGCCGATGACTCCTCCGCGCTGTTCGACACCGCGGATCAGAACGGCGACACGGTCCTGACGCTCGAGGAGTTCGCGGCGGTGGTGGACCGCCGCTTCGGCTGGCGCTGACGGCCGGTCACCGCCCTAGCTGCGTACGGGAACGGGCCGCGATGCGGTACGGCGCTGCCGGGACGTCCACGCTCCGGGCTTCGACTCGGGGTCACGGGAGCCCGCGGAGCGACCGACCGACTGGCGTACCTCCGCTGGCGAGTAGCGAGCCATGGGTCGAGCGGGTGACCCGTTGCGCCATCCGTCGGGGGGCCGCGGCGCTGACCTCGCCCGGGTCCAGGGCCCTCGGCGTACCGCCGACTCACCGCGACCGACCGCAACCGTCGCGGGGCGGCGCCCGAGCCCGGGAGCGAGCGGTGGGGGCCGTCCGCGGGTGATCGGGCCGGCACAGGCCGGAGCCGGCGGGCCCGTGTCGGGCTCACCGGCTCGGCAACACGTGTCACGATCGGCCCGATGGGCTCGAGGAAGGCGGTCAGTCGGTGGACAGCGCCTCGAGCAGGTCGCCGGCCTTGGGGTCGGGCAGGGCGCGGGCGACGTCCGCCTGGGCCACGATGCCGACCAGTCGGTGACCGTCGATCACCGGGAGGCGACGCACCTTGTGGTCGGTCATGGTGCGCAGGATTTCCTCGGCCTCGTCGTCGGCGCCGATGGTGACCGCCTCTCCCTGGGCGAGGTCGCCGGCCTTGACCTGGGCCGGGTCCTTGCCCGCGCCGAGGACCTTCACCACGATGTCGCGGTCGGTGAGCATGCCCTTGAGCCTGTCGTCCGTGCCGCAGATGGGCAGCGCGCCGACGCCCAGTTCGGCCATCTTCTTGGCGGCGTCGAGCACCGTCTCCTCGGCACCGACACACTCGGCGCCCTCGGTCATGATCTCGCGAGCCGTCGTCATACCGCAGCCTCCCTACGTCTTTGCGTACAGGTCCACCCAGCCATCCACCGAGGATGAACCGGGCGAAAGGACAGGTGCCCCGCAAGCGCGGCCGCTAACGTCCCCGTTCGCCCGCGGCTCCTCCCTCCGGGCGACGGACCGTCAGTCGACGCCCCGTCCGGTGGCGATCACCCGGTCGGCGCAGCATGCCACTGGCCGGCCCGGGCAGGCGCGGTGACATCAGGCCGGTCCACTCCTCCGAGCCTGATGTGTGGGGTGTGCCGCAGTCGAACTCCAGGTCGGCTGCGGCACCGCCGCCGCACACGTCCGGTACGCGCCGCCCGTCGCCGGTGGATCAGCCGGCCGGCGACGCTCCCGCTGTCACGTCGTCCGACGGCGGGCCTGCTTCACTCGGTGGTCGACGGCCCAGGCGTCCGCGACCGGCCCGACGTGCGCGAGCTTGTCGGGGTTGATCACCGAACGGATGGTCTGGATCTGCGCGTCGAGGACGTCGAGGGCCATGATGTACAGCACCTTGCCGTCCCGGTCACGGAAGATCGCTCCGGGTTGGCCGTTGACCTCGTGCGGCTCGAACGTCACATCGACCCGGGCCGCCAGGGGGAAGACGGAGGCCAGCAGCCGGGCCACGTTCTCGGCGCCGACGACCGCCCTGGGCAGCTGCGGGGCCTTGCCGCCGCCGTCCCCGACCAGCTGCACATCGGCGGCCAGCAGATTCCGCAGCCCGCCCACGTCGCCGTTCCTCAGCGCGTCGAAGAACCGCGTCGCCAGCTCCTGCCGTTCCTGCCGGTCCGCCGCGAAGCGCGGCCGCCCGGCCGCCATGTGCCTTCGCGCCCTGACCAGCAGCTGACGGCACGCCGCCTCCGTACGTCCCACCGCCGAGGCGATGTCGTCGAACCCGAAGGCGAACACCTCCCGCAGCACGAACACCGCCCGCTCCAGCGGGCTGAGCCGCTCCAGCAGCAGGAGCGCCGCCATCGACACCGAGTCGGCCAGCTCGGCCGACCGCGCCGGATCCTGGTACGGATCGCTCAGCAGCGGCTCCGGGAACCACGGCCCGACGTACTGCTCCCGTCTCACCCGTGCGGAGTGGAGCACGTCGATCGAGATCCGGGTAACGGCGGCCGACAGATAGGCCTTGGTCGACGCGGGCCGGGTCGTCGAGCGGTCGAAGCGCAGCCATGTCTCCTGCACCGCGTCCTCGGCCTCACCCACGCTGCCCAGGATGCGATAGGCGATCGAGAACAGCAGCGGCCGCAATTCCTCGAACTCGTCGACCTTGCTCACGCCGGACTCCTTCCCATGAGACTCTCCCGCCCGGCCCGGCGCTCGGGTGCAGGCGGCTTCTTGTGATCAGTGGGACCACCGGCAGGCGCAGAACGGTGCCGCCGGAGACCGTGGCCCCGGGCCTGGGCCCGGCCACCGACCCGGACACCGTGCCCAGCAGCCCCGTAGCCGGACCCGAAGCAGTGGGTGAGGCCGTTCAGTGGACGTGCCCGGCCTCGTAACCGCCGGCCGGCTGCCGGGTGATGATGTTCAGCCGGTTCACCATGTTCATGAAGGCGATCAGGAACACCAGGGCGGCGAGCTCGTCCTCGTCGTAGTGCTCGGCCGCGGAGGCCCACACCTCGTCGCCGACCCCATCGGCCCCGTCCGCGATCCGGGTGCCCTGCTCCGCCAGCCGCAGCGCGGCGCGTTCGGCCTCGGTGAAGACGGTGGCCTCCCGCCACGCCGCGACCAGGTTCAGCCGCACCGGGGTCTCTCCGGCAGCGGCGGCCTCCTTGGTGTGCATGTCGACGCAGGCGGCGCATCCGTTGATCTGGCTCACGCGCAGCGCCACCAGCTCCTGTGCAGCCGCCGGCAGCGGCGATTCCTTGAGCGCCTTGCCCACCGACATGACGTACTTGACGGCCTTTCCGGCGGTCGGGCCGGCGAGAAAGTTCAGTCGCGCTTCCATCGTGTGCTCCTCCGTGGTCGTCAGTGGCCGCACCCTTGAGACGGGACAGCGCGGCGCCCTGTGACACGGAGTCGGTGTGACCCACGTCTCCGCCCGGCCTGTGGGACGTGGGTTCCGGCCCGGGCGGGAACACACGCGCCGGGTACCGCCCGTGGTGCGCGGCGCCGCCCCAGCGCGGCGCCCCCGGCGGGTTCGACCGGGGCCCGCCATGGCGCGGTTGCCGCTCAGGGGCGCGGACCGGCGAACTCCCGCAAGGTCGACTCGTAAAGACCGCCGAACTCCACCCGGGTGATGTCCTCGAAGCGGAACTTGGAGACGTCCTCACGCCATCGCGCGTCCGTGTCCACCTCGCGCAGCCGCAACGACGCGCGCCGCAGCTCCGTCAGAGCGCCGATCCAGCAGGCGTCCGGCACGTTCCGTTCGGTATGCAACGAGATGAGCCCGAACCCGGCACAGGCGCTCTCCGCCAGCGCGGGCAGCCCGTCCAACCGGACCGTCGGCTCGGGCATGCGCACCGGCCACTGGCCCCGTCGGCGCAGGGCCCTGATGGTGAGGCACTTCTCGTCACCGCTACGGCGTACCTCGACGATGTCGGTGGTACGGACAGCGGTCCACCCCTCGAGCCGGGTGTCCACGCAGCGCGCGATCAGCGTCCAAGCGGTGTCCACGCCGGTGACGAAACCTTCGAGCCGGTCGGATCGGGGAATCGACCGACGGACACGCACGAGCGTTCCGGTGCGCACTGCCCTGTCGAGCCGGCGCAGGATGTCGCCGTCGATTTCCGTCTCCGACACCTGGGTCCTCTTCATGGCGCCCCCTTCCCGGTGCCCCGCCCCCCATCCCGGATCGTGCCTGATTCCGGCCGCCGTCGCACCCCTGTTTCGCCCACGCTCGGCGCGGGGCCGTGCGCCGGCAGACCGCGCCCCTGCGGCGATCGCTCAAAGAGGCAGGCCCGTAGGTCGTCCGGCTGAGGCCCGGGAAGTACCGCCGAGTGGCTGCCGCTTGCACGGTCGTGGGGCCACCGGGTGTGCGGGAGGCGGTCGCCGTCCGCAGCCGTCGAAGCGTCCTGAACAGCACCCCGTGGCCGGCGCTGCGGTTGCCCCGCGACGGGCGGCCGGGCCGTCGGCGGCCGAGCCGTCCTCGGTGTCGGTACGGACCGCCATGCTGGCGGCGTGACTCCTTGGAACCTGCACGATCTCGACCGAGCCCTGCGAGCCGGCTGGGCCGCGGACACCTGTTCACCCGACGACCAGTCCGACTGGCACACGGCCAACCCGGCTCTGGGGCACTGCGACATAACCGCCTTGCTCGTCAACGACATCTTCGGCGGCGACCTGATGCTCGGAGAGGTCCACCGTGACGGAAGGCAGCACGGCTTCCACTGGTGGAACCGGCTGCCCAGCGGGGTCGAACTCGACCTGACCCGCGAGCAGTTCCGGGCCGGCCAGACGATCACCGCCGCCCGGGTCGTCGAGCGCCCGCCGGGCCCTTCGCCCCGCCGCTGGGAGGAGTACCTGATTCTGCGCCGGCGCGTCGTCGAGCACCTCGGTACGCTCCCGGAGCCCGCCGGAGCAGGGGAAGCCGGCCCGTCCGGTTCAGCGGGATGACACCGTGCTCGATCGCGCGGTCAGCGACCCGTGCTCCCCCACCTCTGCCGCAGTGAGCACGCCGGGCGTGTTCCTCGGCCAGTCCGCGCGGCCGAGGTCGGCGGCGCGCGAGAGGGCAGAGGGCGGCTCGCTGCGGGGTCGGCGGCTCCAGCCCACCACGTACCGAGCCGTGGGCGCCTCGGGCTCGCCGGTGTCGCGATCCGGGGGGTCAGGCGTCGCCGTGGGGCGTGGTGTCGAGAACGCGGAGGTACTCGGCGAGCGTTCCGGCGGCGGTGAGCATGGCGCGTCCACGGTCGGCGAGCCGTTGTCGCCAGACGTCGAGGGAGTGGGCGAGCGGCTCGGGGCCGCCGGCGCGGCGGACCTGGTGCATGACCGTGGCGATGTGGCCGAGGGGGTAACCGCCGCGCCGGAGCATGTGGGCGAGTTGGGCGTCGCGGACGTCGCTCGCCTCGTAATGGCGGTGTCCGGTGTGCGGGTCCCGGACGGGCTGGAGAATCCCGGCTCGTTCCCACTTCCGCAGGGTCGCGGGCGAGACGTCGAGCCGGTGGGCGAGATGGCCGACCGAGAGGGGGCGGTCCGGGAGGCCGGCGGCCGGGGGGCGGCTGAGCGCGTCGGCGGCGGCTTCGACCGCGTCGAGCGTTTCGCGGTCGCGGAGCAGTTGGGCGTGGCTGCGGTCGACCGCTCGCAGCGCGGTGTCCAGGTCGCCCTGGTTGACGGCCCGCATGACGTGCCCGCTGGTCGTGTAGCCGTGCGCGGGGACGAGGGCCAGGTAGGCGCGGAGGGCGTGGAGGTGCACGGACGTGTAGCTGCGGTAGCCGGCGGCGGTACGTCCGGCCGGCGGCAGCAGGCCGTCGCGCTCGTAGTTGCGTACCGCCTGGGTGGAGATCCCGTGCTCCCTGGCCAGGTGCACCGGGCGGTACCGCTCACCGATGGTCGCCTGCACGGCCGTTTGAGGCTTCATACCTGATTCCCCGCGAACCTTCCGCTCAAGTTTACACCGATGGTTCAACGATACGGTCAAGGTCATGACTTCGACCTCCGCCATGATCCCCGCCCCGCACGGTTCGTTCGGCCCTGACGACGACCATGGGATAGCAGCGGCTCTGTCCGCCTTCTTCGAGGCCCGCGAGACGCCACCGGAGCTGTTGGCGCTCGGCGAGCCGACGCACTTCGAGCCGGCCTTCGGGTACCTGCGCAACCGCATGCTGCGGGGGCTCGTGGAGCACGGCTTCAGCTCCGTCGCGCTGGAGTCCGACCGGATCGCCGCCCTGCGGGTCGACGCGTTCGTCCGGGGCGGAGCCGGGACACTCGACCAGGTCATAGCCGAGGGCTTCAGCCACGACTTCGGTGCGCTGGCCGCCAACCGGGAACTCGTGGCCTGGATGCGCGCGTACAACCACGGGCGGCCCGCCGGTGAGCAGCTGGCGTTCCACGGCTTCGACGCCGCCATGGAGACGATGAGCGCGCCGAGCCCGCGCCGCCACCTGCTGCGTCTGCACGGCTACCTCGCCGAGCACCTGGGCCGGGACGCCTTCCTCCACGGCCACGCGGACCTGGAGCGGCTCCTCGGGGACGATGAGCGCTGGAGCTCCACCGAGGCGGTGCTGGCCGCCGAGCACTCACCCGGCGCCTCGGCGGAGGCCTTGGCGTTGCGGGGCATCACCGACGACCTGCTGACCACCCTGCACGCGCAGGTGCCGCGGCTCGTCGCGGCGACCTCGCTCGCCGAATGGCGGCACGCCGAGACGCACGGCCGGGCCGCGCTGGGTCTGCTGCGCTACCACGCGCAGCTCGCCGACCCGGCGGTGCCGGGCGAGCGCCTGGCTCGTTTGTGCGCCGTCCGGGACGCCCTGATGATCGAGAACCTGCTGGACATCCGTGCACGCGAGCGGCAACGCGGCCGGACGCTGGTGTTCGCCCACAACCTGCACCTCCAGCGGAACCCGAGCGCGATGGACATGGGCGGCGTGGACATCACGTGGTCCAGCGCGGGCGCCAACGCCGCCGCACTGCTCGGCGACAGTTACGCCTTCATCGCCGGCAGCCTCGGTGCCAGCGCCACGCTGGGACTGGGCGAGCCGCCGGCGAACACCTACGAGGGCGCGCTGCGGCGGGCGACCCGCGACTGCGCCCTCTTCGACGGGCACCGGCTGCACCAAGCACTGTCCGCCACGGCACTCGACGTCCGTACGGACGCCCGGCCCGAGCAGGGGTACTTCCCGCTCGACGCCGTGATGCTCGAGCACTGCGACGCCGTGCTCCACGTCGCCGCCGCGAGCAGCCGCCCCGTGGACGGGGACGCGGAGGTGGCGCCCGCTTCGTGACGCCCACGCCGTTCCACATGGCCCGGCGGTCCGGTGGTCCACTGGCCCCGTGGGCGGCGGTCGGCGGCCGGCGACCGGCGCGGTCGAGACGGGCGATCCCCCTGACGGGGTGACACGCCCTCCGTCGCACGCCGTGCGGGTGCGGACGGCGCTCCGCGCGGTCAGGCTTGGGCGGACGGGCGACCTTACGGAGCCGAAGCCTCGGATGGATGGGAACACGTGGCGCACATGGACAAGTCGAAGCTGATCGAAGCGACCGCGGAGAAGGCCGCGTCGGCGGAGTCGGGCCGGCCGATGCGGACCGAAGACATCGAGCGGGTCGTCGACACCCTGTTCGGGACCGTGGAACGGCCCGGCACTATCGCGGAGGCTCTGGCCAGGGGCGAGTCGGTCGTTCTCGGCAGCTTCGGCGGGTTCGACCACGCCGACGGCACGGCGGCCTTCCGGCCGGGCAAAGCGCTCACCGAGTACCTGCGCGGTGCCTCGGGCTGACGGCCGCCCCGCTCGCCCGGCGCCGACCGCGCCGTTCGGGCGGGGCGGAGCGGCGGAGCCGCGGCGGTGGTGGCGGCAGTAGCGGTGGCGCGGCGGAACCGCGGCGGCAGCGGCAGCGGCAGTAACGGTGGCACGGCGGGACCGTGGCGGCGGTGGTGGCGGTTCAGGACGCGCCGGGCGGTGCCAGGCGGCGGCGCAGCCGGTGCAGCCCACGGCGGGCGTGGCTCTTGACCGTGCCCAGCGGCAGCCCGGTGCGCCGGGCGATCTGGGCCTGGCTCAGGTCGTCGTAGAACGCCATGCGCAACACCACGCGCTGCGCTTCCGGCAAGAGCGCCATCTCGTCGCCCACGCACACCCGGTCCAGCACGTCCTCGGGCCGGGACGCGGCGGGGGCGGCGTGCCGTTCGCGTTCCGCCCGGGCGGCGAGTTCGGCGCGGCGGGTACGCGCGGCGAGCGCGTCGGCGATCTTGCGGCGGGTGATGCCGACGAGCCAGGCGGACAACGGGCCGCGTTCGGGCCGGTAACCCGCGCGGCCGTGCCAGGCCGCGAAGAACACCTGTTGGGTGACGTCCTCGGCCTCGCCGGGGTCTCCGAGCGCGCGCAGGGCGAGTCCGTGCACGAGCGCGCCCCACCGGGCGTACACACCCGCGACGGCCTCCTCCTCGCCCCGCGCGAGCCGCTCGGCGAGGTCCTCGTCCAGCCGCTCCGGGCGGGCGGGCGCGGCAACGGTCTTCTCCGTCATGGTGGCTGCTCCTCGGCACCGGTGCGGCGCCCGGGTCGTTCCGCCTCCGGCGCCCGGAACACCGCGCTGTGGCCACCGTGCGTAAAGCAAGATCACCTGGGCAACTCGCAACGCTTGTGCATCGGATAATCGACGCGTGAACGATTCCGTGGAGCCCGGTCTGACGACCGGAGCGGTGGCGCGCCTGCTCGGCGTCTCGCCGGTGACGCTGCGCTCGTGGGACCGGCGGTACGGCATAGGCCCGGCGGACCACCGCGTCGGTGGCCACCGCCGGTGGCGTCCGGCCGACATCGCGGTGCTGCGGGAGATGTGCCGGCTGACCGCCGCGGGGCTCCCGCCCGCGGAGTCCGCCCGTGCCGCCCGCGCCTTACGGGAACGGGACGGCCACGCGGACGGCACGGCGCCCCGCTCCGGCTCGGACGGCACTCCCGGGCAGGCCGCCGACCGTGTACCCGGGCCCCGCTCGTCTCCCACGCCCCGCTCGTCTCCCACGCCCCGCTCGTCTCCCACGCCCGGCGGACCGCCCGCCGGGGACCGCGGGTTGTCGGCGGCCGGTGTCCGCCGGGAGTGCCGGGGCCTCGCGCGGGCCGCGGTCCGGCTGGACGCCCCGGCCGTGGAAGAGTTGCTGGACACCCTGGTGGCCCGGTACGGGCCCGTCGTGGCCTGGGAGAAGGTGATGGTCCCGGTGCTGCACGCGGTGGGCCGGACGTGGGAGACGTCGGGCGACCGGTACGTGGAGGTGGAGCACCTCCTGTCCTGGCACGTGTCGACGGCGCTGCGCAGGGTGCCGTCGCCGCCCGCGCGGTGCCCCGGGGACGGCGCGGCACCAGGGCCCGTGCTGCTCGCGTGCGTACCGGACGAGCAGCACTGCCTCGCGCTGGAGGCGCTCGCCGCCGGGCTCGGCGGTTCGGGTGTGCCGTACCGGATGCTGGGGGCCGCCGTGCCGGTCGAGGCCCTGGGCGCGGCGGTGCGCCGCACCGGCCCGGCCGCCGTGGTGCTGTGGTCGCAGTCGCGCTCGACGGCCAACGTGCCGCTGGCGCGGGACGTGGCCGCCACGGGCTGGGGCGTACGCGGGGCCAGGAACACCCCGGCGGTGCTCACCGCCGGTCCGGGGTGGGCGGGGCCGCGGCCGGCCGGGGTGCTCCGGCCGCTGTCCCTGCGGGAGGCGCTGTCCGCCCTGGCCGGAGCGCGCGGGTTCAGTCCCGCCCCCGGGCCCGCCTGAACCGGGTGAGGGCCTCGGCCAGGTCCACGATCGGCTCCGGGTAGTCGTGGCGGGCGCGTTCCGCCTGCGGCAGCTTCCAGGGCTCGTGGACGGCCGGGCCGTCCACTCCGGCGAGTTCGGGCACCCATCGGCGTACGTAGGCGCCGTCGGGGTCGTAACGCCTGCCCTGGACGACCGGGTTGAGGACCCGGTTGGGGCGGGAGTCGGTGCCGGTCCCCGCCACCCACTGCCAGTTGAGCTGGTTGTTGGCGATGTCGCCGTCGACCAGCAGGCCGAGGAAGTGGCGGGCGCCCACACGCCAGTCGACGTAGAGCGTCTTGGTGAGGAAGCTCGCCGTCAGGAGCCGGCCCCGGTTGTGCATCCACCCCTCGTGGGCGAGCTGCCGCATGGCGGCGTCCACGATCGGGTAGCCGGTCAGGCCCCGCCGCCAGGCCTCGATGTCGTCCGCCGCGGTCCTCTCGGTGCGCCAGTGGTCGTGCTTGGTGCGGTAGTCCTGGGCGGAGGCGGCCGGACGGGCGGCGAGCACCTGGCGGTGGAAGTCGCGCCAGCACAGTTGCCGTACGAACGCCTCGGCGCCGGGCCCACCCGCGCGCCGGGCCCGGTGGACGGCCTCGGTCGCCGAGACGGTGCCGAAGTGCAGGTGCGGCGAGAGCCGGGAGGTGGCGTCACCAGCCAGGTCGTCGTGGCGCTCGGCGTAGGCGTCCGCCGCGCCGTGCAGCCATGCCGTGAGGCGCCCGCGCCCTTCCGTCTCGCCGCCCGCCGCCAGCCCCGGGGACGTGCCGCCCACCTCCGTGCGGGCGGTCACCGGCTCGGAGGGCACCCCGCCGGGCACCGGCACCCGGCGCGGGGCGGTGAGGGGTTCGCGGAGCCGATGCACCGCCCAGCGCCGGTAGTACGGGGTGAAGACCGCGAAGTGGTCCGACCCGGCCGGCGTGAGGGTGCCGGGGTCCACCGCCGTGACCACGCCGTCGTGGACGTACAGGCGCCGGCCGTCCGCCTCCAGGGCCACGCGGAGCCGGTCCTCCCGGTGGCGGGCGTATCGGGTGTGCTCGCCCGCCATGTGGACCTCGTCCGCCCCTGCCTGCGCGGCGACGGCGCAGGTCTCCCGCACCACGTCCCCCGAGCGGACGACCAGGCGCCCACCGCGTCTGTGGAGGCCCTCGTCGAGGTCCCGCAGGCAGTCGGCGAGGAACGCCCGCCGGTTGGGCACCGCGAAGCCGGCCGCGTCGATCGCGCTGTCGTGGACGAACAGCGGCACGACCTGCCGGCCGCCGCCGAGCGCGGCCCGCAGCGGCGGGTGGTCGTGCAGTCGGAGGTCGCCGGTGAACAGCACGACGGATACGCTCATGCCGACGCGCCGGTGCGCCGGCCGGAGCCCGGGCGGGCCCGCTCCTCGTCCTCCGCCGCGCGGGTGATGTTGCGGGCCATCCCCCCGAAGACGGTGGCGTGGAAGGGGGACACGCCCCACCAGTAGGCGTGGCCGAGCAGGCCGCGCGGGTGGAACAGGGCGCGCTGCCGGTAGCGGCTGCGGCCCTCGCCGTCCTCCTCGGCGTACATCTCCAGCCAGGCCAGGCCCGGCAGCCGCATCTCGGCGCGCAGCCTCAGCAGCCGACCGCGCTGGATCTCCTCGACGCGCCAGAAGTCCAGCGAGTCGCCCACCCTGAGCCGGTGGGCGTCACGGCGGCCGCGGCGCAGTCCGACGCCGCCGGCGAGCCGGTCCAGCCAGCCGCGTACCGCCCAGGCGACGGGGAAGGAGTACCAGCCGTTCTCGCCGCCGATGCCTTCGATGACCCGCCACAGGGCGTCGGGCGAGGCGTCGACCGCCCGTTCGCGCCGGTCGGTGTAGAGGCTGCCGCCCGCCCAGTCGGGGTCGGTCGGCAACGGATCGCTCGGCGCGCCGGACACGGAGGCGGAGGACCACCGGGTGGTGACCTGGGCCTCGCGGACCCGCCGCAGGGCGAGGGCGAGCGCCTCGTCGCAACCGATGGGGTGACCTGGCGGGTCGGGGACGTGGTCGGCGATGTCGTGCTCACGGCACACCACCTCGTACCGCAGCGACTCGGCGAGCGGCCGGGCGAGGGCGGGCGGTACGGGGGTGACGAGGCCGACCCAGAGGCTCGACAGGTTCGGCGTGAGGACGGGCACCGGCAGGATCAGCCGGCGGCGCAGTCCGGCGACGACGGCGTACCGGCGCATCAGGCCGCGGTAGGTCAGGACGTCGGGGCCGCCGATGTCGAACACGCGGTTCACCTCGGGGGGCATGCCGGCGCTGCCGACGAGGTAGCGCAGGACGTCCCGCACCGCGATGGGCTGGATGCGGGTGCGGACCCAGCTGGGGGTGATCATGACCGGGAGCCGCTCGGTGAGGTAGCGGAGCATCTCGAAGGAGGCGGAGCCCGAGCCGAGGACGACGGCGGCGCGCAGCACGGTGGTGGGCACGCCGGAGTCCAGCAGGATCGCGCCGACCTCGGCGCGCGAGCGCAGGTGCGGGGAGAGTTCGCTCGCGGGCACGCCGGCCGGGGTGAGGCCGCCGAGGTACACGATGCGCCGTACGCCGGAGTCCCGCGCGGAGCGGGCGAAGGCCCGGGCCGCCATGCGGTCGGTCTCCTCGAAGCCCCGCCCGCTGCCGAGGGCGTGGACGAGGTAGTACGCCACGTCCACGTCACGCATCGCGGCCCGCAGCGACTCCTCGTCGGTGACGTCCCCCTGTACCACCTCGACCCGGTCGGCCCAGGGGTGGTCCCGGAGCTTGCCGGGTGACCGTGCCAGGCAGCGGACGCGGTGGCCGGCGTCCAGCAGCTCGGGCACGAGCCGCCCGCCGATGTAACCGGTGGCACCGGTGACCAGGCACAGGCCCGTGCCGTTCGGGTGGGTCATGGGAGCTCCTTGCCGCAGGGTCCTGTCACGTCCACGTTCCCCCTTGTCCGTTCCTTCCGCCCGGCGGGTCCGTCCGGATGCGTGCCGCGGCCGGGCGTCGCGACCGGCGCGGTGGTACGCGTCGGACCTGGCGCGGTGGCACGCGGCACGATCGGCGCGGTGGTACGTGTCGGGCCGGCGCGGTGGCAGGCGTCGCGATCGGCGACAGCGGCGCGTCGCCGTCGGCGCGGTGTGCATCCATCCGGCGTCGCGCGGCACAAGTACTTCCACGAGAACCGTCCCGCGACCCCGAGGAGTGCTATGCCGTTCACCGGCAGGTCCGTCAGGTGGCTGCTGCCCGCCGTCCTGATCGTCGTATGGCTGGCCGTGGGGGGTGGCCTGGGACCGTACGCGGGGAAGCTCGGCGAGGTCGCCACCAACGACCAGGCCGCGTTCCTGCCCCGGAGCGCGGAGTCGACGCGGGTGCTGGAAGCCCAGCGCGCCTTCCGGCAGGAGGAGACGGTACCGGTGATCGTCGTCTGGACCCGGGCGGCCGACGGTGACGCGGCGGCGGGCCCTCCCGTCGCGGCGCGGAAGGATGCGGCGACCACGGCGCTGGCCTCCCTCACCGGCGCGTCCGGTGTGGTCGGGCGCCCCTCCCCCGCCCTGCCCTCGCGGGACGGTGAGGCCCTCCAGGGGGTGGTGCAACTGCGTCCGGATCTGGGCGACCGCCTGCCGGAGGTGCTGGACCGGGTGCGGGACGCGGCGGACGGTGTGCCGGGTACGCGGGTGCAGCTCGCCGGTCCGGCCCCGACGCAGGCGGACCTGTCCGACGCGTTCGCGGGCATCGACGGCGTACTGCTGGTCGTGGCGCTGGTCGCGGTGCTGCTCATCCTGCTGCTCGTGTACCGCAGTGTGCTGCTGCCCCTGGTCATCATCATCGGGGCCGTGTTCGCCCTCGGGCTGGCGTGCGGGCTGGTGTACGCGCTGGCCGAACGGGACGTGGTGCGGGTGGACGGACAGGTGCAGGGCATCCTGTTCATCCTGGTGATCGGCGCCGCGACCGACTACGCGCTGCTGCTGACCGCCCGTTTCCGCGAGGAACTCGCCGGGGGGTTCGACCGGTTCACCGCCGTGCGGACGGCGGTGCGGCGGTCCGCCGGGCCGATCGCGGCGAGTGCGGCCACGGTCGCCCTCGGGCTGCTGGCTCTGCTGCTCAGCGACCTGACCAACAACCGTGCGCTGGGGCCGGTGGGGGCGATCGGCATCCTGTGCGCGGTGCTCGGGGCGCTCACGTTCCTGCCCGCCGTGCTGGTGCTGCTGGGCCGCGCGGCGTACTGGCCGGCGAAGCCGACGGGCGTGGAGCACCCGGTGTGGTCGAGGCTGGCGGCCCTGGTCGACCGGGCGCCGCGCCGGGTGTGGGCCGTGACGCTCGGCGCGTTGCTCGCCTGTGCGGCCTTCGCGCCGACGCTGAGCGCGCGGGGCGTTCCGCTGGACGAGATCTTCGTGAGCGACGCGCCCTCGGTGGCGGCGCAGTCGACGCTGGCCGAGCACTTCCCCGGCGGGTCCGGGAACCCGGCGGTGGTGATCGCCGACGCCGGGCGGCTCGCCCGGGTGACGGCGGCCGCCGAGCAGACCGAAGGTGTCGCGTCGGCCGCCCCGGTGACGGCGTCGGGCCGCCCCGGTGGCGGGCCGCCGCTGGTGGCCGACGGCCGGGTGCGGATCGACGTGACGCTCGCCGACACCGCCGACAGCGACGCCGCGAAGGACACCGTCGTCCGGCTGCGTCAGGCCGTGCACGCGGTGCCGGGTGCGGACGCGCTGGTGGGCGGTTACACCGCACAGCAGTACGACACGCAGCGCACCGCCGAGCGGGACCGCGCACTGATCATGCCGGTCGTGCTGGCGATCATCCTGGTGATCCTCGTTCTGCTGTTGCGCGCCCTGTTGTTGCCGGTGCTGCTCATCGCGACGGTGGCCCTCAGCTTCCTGGCCACGCTGGGCGTCGCGGCGCTGGTCTTCGAGCGTGCGCTCGGTTTCAGCGGCACCGACGCGTCCGTGCCGTTGTACGGGTTCGTCTTCCTGGTGGCGCTCGGCGTGGACTACAACATCTTCCTGATGTCGCGGGTGCGGGAGGAGTCGCTGCGGCACGGGACGCGGGAGGGCATGTCACGCGGGCTGACGGCGACCGGGGGTGTCATCACCTCGGCCGGAGTGGTGCTCGCCGCCACGTTCGCGGCGCTCGCGGTGATCCCGCTGGCCTTCCTGTTGCAGATCGCGTTCATCGTCGCGTTCGGCGTCCTGCTGGACACGCTGGTGGTCCGTACGCTGCTGGTTCCGGCCCTGGTGCGGGACATCGGCCCCGCCGTGTGGTGGCCCGGCGCGCCGTACCGCCGGCGCGAGGCACGGCCTGACGGCCCCCGGACCGAAGCACGGCCTGACGGGGCCCCGGACCGCAACACGGCCTGACGGGGCCCCAGCCGGAGGCGTGACGGCCCCCGCACCCGAGTGCGGCGTGACGGCCCCCGGACGGAAGCGCCCGGCGGGCGCGGCGTTCCGGGCGGTGATCCACTGCGGGTACGGCTGTCGCGGGGCCGCGTCGCGCGGCAGCCGTACCACCGGTCGGGCGCCGGGTGCATCCGGAGCGCGGACCGGTGGCGAAGAGCGGAGGACGGTGCCGTCTACGCGTGAGGGGATGCCGGATGAGGGCCGTACCTGGACGTACCGACCATGTGGTGGTCGTCGGTGCGGGGCTGGCGGGGCTGTCGGCGGCCCTGCACCTGCTCGGCGCGGGGCGCCGGGTCACCGTCGTGGAGCGCTGCGCGGTGCCGGGCGGGCGGGCCGGGCTGGAGACGCGGGGCGGGTACCGCATGGACACCGGTCCGACCGTGCTCACGATGCCGGACCTGGTGGAAGAGGCGTTCGCGGCCGTCGGCGCCCGGATGGGCGACCGCCTCGACCTGGTGCCCCTGCACCCGGCGTACCGGGCGCGGTTCGCCGACGGTGCCACGCTGGACGTGCACACCGGCGCGGACGCGATGGCCGCCGAGGTGGAACGATTCGCCGGAAGCCGGGAGGCGTGCGGGTACCGGCGGCTGCGGGAGTGGCTGGAACGGTTGTACCGGGCGCAGATGCGCCGGTTCATCGACGTGAACTTCGACTCGCCGCTCCAGTTGTTCGGCGCGGACCTTGCGCGGCTCGCGGCACTGGGCGGCTTCGGGCGGCTGGAGAACCGGATCGGCCGGTTCCTGTCCGACGAGCGGCTGCGCCGGGTGTTCTCCTTCCAGGCGCTGTACGCCGGTGTGCCGCCGGCGCGGGCGCTGGCCGCGTACGCCGTGATCGCCTACATGGACACGGTGGCCGGGGTGTACTTCCCCCGGGGCGGCATGCACGCCCTGCCGCGTGCGCTGGCGGACGCGGCGGCCGGGGCGGGCGGGGTGTTCCGGTACGGCGAGACGGTCACCCGTCTGGAGCGTTCCGGCGACCGGGTCACCGCCGTGGTCACCGACCGGGACCGGGTGCCGTGCGACGCGGTGGTCCTCACGGCCGACCTGCCCGCCGCCTACCGGCTGCTGGGCCGCCGTCCCCGCCGGCCGCTGCGGCTGCGCCACTCCCCCTCCGCGGTGGTCCTGCACCTGGGGACCGACCGCGCCTGGCCGGAACTGGGGCACCACACACTGTCGTTCGGGTCGGCCTGGGCCCGCACGTTCGGCGAGATCACCCATGAGGGGCGGCTGATGTCGGACCCGTCCCTGCTGATCACGAGCCCCACGGCCACCGATCCGTCCCTGGCGCCGCCCGGCCGGCACCTGCACTACGTCCTCGCGCCCTGCCCCAACACCGACATCGGGCCCGGTGCCCGCGAGTGGCGCGACCTCGGGCCCCGCTACCGCACCGCGCTCCTCACCGAGCTGGAACGGCGGGGACTGGCCGGGCTCGCCGGCTCCGTGGAGGAGGAGCTGCTGGTCACCCCGGCCGACTGGGCCGGCCGGGGACACGCGGCGGGTACGCCGTTCTCCGCCGCCCACACCTTCGCCCAGACCGGTCCCTTCCGGCCCCGCAACCTCGTACGGGGCACCGACAACGCGGTGCTCGCCGGGTGCGGCACCACGCCGGGCGTGGGCGTGCCCACCGTCCTGCTGTCCGGGAAGCTCGCCGCCGCCCGTATCACGGGTGCGCGTCCGCGGAGGAGGTCCTATGACGGTGCGTGAACTCGACGCGGCCGGGATCACCGACCCGGCGCTGCGCGTCGCCTACGCCCGCTCCCGTCTCCTGAACGCGCGGCACGGCAGGACGTACTTCCTGGCCACCCGGCTGCTGCCGCCCGCGCGCCGCCCGGCCGTGCACGCGCTCTACGGCTTCGCGCGGCGGGCCGACGACATCGTCGACGACCTGGGCGGCACGGCCACCACCGGCGAACGGGCCGCCGCCCTGCGGGCGCTGGAGGAGCGGCTGGACGCGGCGCTGGCCGGCGCGCCGGTGCGGGAGCCGGTGGTGCGGGCGCTCGCGCACACGGCCGCCGGGTACGCCATCGAGCCGTCGCTCTTCCGCGACTTCCTGGTGTCCATGCGCGCGGACCTGGAGGTGACCGAGTACGCGACGTACGACGAGCTGCGCGCCTACATGCACGGGTCGGCCGCCGTCATCGGGCTGCAGATGCTGCCGGTGCTCGGCACCGTCGTGCCCCGCGAGGAGGCGGAGCCGCACGCCGCCGCGCTGGGGGTGGCGTTCCAGCTGACCAACTTCGTGCGGGACGTCGGCGAGGACCTGGACCGCGGCCGGGTCTACCTCCCGGCGGACCTGCTGGCGGCGCACGGCGCGCACCGGGAACTGCTGCTGTGGAGCCGGCGCACCGGGCGCCGCGACCGGCGGATCGTCTCGGCGCTGGCGGCCGCCGCGGCGCTCACCCGTGACGTGTACCGGGAGGCGGCGCCGGGACTGGCCATGCTCGACCCGGTGTCCCGGCCGTGCGTCCGGTCGGCGTTCGTGCTGTACGGCGAGATCCTGGACGCGGTCCGGCGGGACGGCTGGTCCTCGGTGCACCGGCGCTCGGCCGTGCCCCGGCGACGGCGGGCGGTGGTGGCCGCCGCGGGGGTGACGCGGGTGGCGGCCGCCCGGTTCGGCGCGGCGCTGCGCAAGGGGGCGGCGTGAGCCCCCGGGTGCCCCGCCGGGGGTGGTTCCCGCTCGCGCTGCGCAGGGCGTCCGTCGCCTGGGAGCGGCAGCGGCCCACCTGGCGCGAGGCGCGCCCCGGGCTGATCGCCGACGCGCTGAAGCGGGCCGTGGCGCGGCCGTCCGGCAACTGGTACGTCCTGTGCGCCGCCCGGGATCTGGTGGCGGACCGGCCGCGGGGCCTCACGGTGGCCGGGGAGGAGGTGGTGGCCTGGCGCGGCCCCGACGGCCGGGTGCACGCGGGCCCCGGGGCGTGTCCGCACCTCGGGGCGCCGCTCGCACAGAGCCGGGTGCGGTGCGGGAGGCTGGTGTGTCACTGGCACGGACTGGCGCTGGACGGCGGCCCGTTCGCCGGGTGGGAGCCCTTCCCGGCGTACGACGACGGGGTGCTGGTGTGGGTGCGGCTGGACCGGTGCGGTGGCGAGGAGCCGACGGATCGGCCGTCGGTGCCGGTCCGCCCCGACCCCGCGCGGGCGGTCGCGGCGGTCTGGTCGGGCGTGGGGCGGTGCGAACCGGAGGACGTCGTCGCGAACCGGCTCGACCCGTGGCACGGCGCGTGGTTCCACCCGTACTCGTTCGTCGACCTGGCCGTGGTGGACGCCGGCGGGGAGGCGGACCGCTTCGTGGTCGACGTCTCGTTCCGGCTGGCCGGCCGGGTGGTGGTGCCGGTCCGGGCGCGGTTCACGGCGCCGGGGCCGCGGACCGTCGTGATGGAGATCGAGGAGGGCGAGGGGCGCGGTTCGGTCGTGGAGACGCACGCCACGCCGCTCGGCCCCGACGAGCTGGGCCGCCCCCGGACCGCCGTGGTGGAAGCGGTGGTCGCGGCTTCCGAAAGGCCGGGGTTCACCGTGGCGCGGGCCGCCGCGCCGCTGGTGCGGCCGCTGATGAGAGCGGCGGCGGGCCGGCTGTGGCGCGACGACCTGGCGTACGCCGAGAGGCGGTGGGAGCTGCGCTCGACGGGCCGGTTCCCGGGCTGAACCGGCCCGGGCGCGCCGGGCGGCGCGGTGACCGGGCCATGGGTCAGCCGGCCGCCAGTCGGGCCAGCGCGCGCAGCGGTGCCGACCTGCCCCGCGTGGGGACCGTCCACAGCGTCTGCCCGCGCACGCCCCACTGTTCCAGCAGCGCGTTCGCGGCCAGGAACCCGCTGGTGGCGGCCCGTTCCATCAGGGCCACCGGCAGGTCGGTGCGGACCAGGTCGCCCGCCACCACCACGGCCGGGTCGGGCGTCCGTACGGTGGGGCGGTCCTGGTAACCGCCCACGGGGAAGTGGGGGCAGTCGGCGCGCCATTCGTGCCGTTCGTCGACGACGAGGGCGTCCCGGATCTCCGGGTACAGGGAACGCAGCCGGGTCAGCATGCCCTCCTGGAAGATGGGCCGGTGGATGCCGGGGGCGGTGGCGTACGCGTGCAGCTCCACGACGCTCCCGCCGGTGCGGGCCGCCCACCGTGCCGCCTCGCCCTCCCAGCGCTCCAGAACGCTGACGTTGTCCAGGCCGTCGTACCCGCTGGTGGCCAGGAAGCCGGGGCGGTGGCGGTCGACCGGGCGGTCGAGCCAGTACCGGGACACCAGGAACGGCGGCGCCGTGCGCAGGCGGCGGATCCGGGTGCGCCAGGCGCGGTCGCCCAGCCGGGGCGACTGCGCGACGACGCGGCGCAGGCCGGCCGTGTCGAGGGCGAGGACCACGGCGTCGTGGTGGTCGGTCCGGCCCGCCGCGTCGACGGTGAACCCGCTGTTCCGGCCGGGTTCCACCACGTCGACCGGCCGGCCTTCGAGCAACTGGGCGCCGTGTCCCGCGAGGTAGTCCCCGAGCGGCTCCCACAGCGCCTGGGGGAAGGGCTCGTCGGGGACGTCGAAGAGCAGTCCCTCGCTGGAGCCCAGGAAGTAGATGTGGAACATCAGCGCCAGTTCGGCCGCCGACAGCGTGCGTGGCGGGACGAAGAAGCTGCGCGAGAACACCTCGAAGGCCAGGTGGTGTGCCGCCTCCGGGAACCGGATGCGCTCCAGCAGCTCGGCGGCGCTGACGTCGTCGAGCCTCCGGTACACGTCCGGGACACGGACGTCGAACAGCGGCAGCGCCGCGCGCGGATTCATCCCCGCCAGGTCCGCGGCCCGGAAGCTGGGGCTGAGCGCGGCGAAGGCGAGGGCGTTCCACGGCGGGGTGCGGGGGACGCGGGCGAAGCTGTCGCGCAGGCCGCCGCTGTGCCACAGGGGGTAGTCGGGCAGCGCGCGGAGCCGGTCGAGCCCGGGGTCGGCACGGCGCAGCAGACCGCGCAGGTTGTAGTACTGGCGGAAGAAGGCGTGGAAGCCACGGCTCATGGTCGCGGTGGTGCCGTCGGAGAGGGTCACCGGCCGGCCGGCGAGCCGCCCGCCGAGCTGCTGCTCCCGCTCGTACAGGGTGACGCGTACGCCGCGTTCGGCCAGCGCGGTCGCCGCCGCGAGACCGGCGATGCCGCCACCGATGACCGCCGCGCGGGGCGGGTCGCCGGTGATACGCGGCCGGCCCGGCCGCGGCGCCACGATCCGGGCCCTGCGGTCGCGGCCCCGCCGGGGCGCCGCCGCCGGGCGGAAACCGGGTGTGCGGTCCGGGGCGGGGGTGTGGCGCCGTGCGGGGGCGTGCTCCGGGGCGGGGGTGCGATGCGGTGTGTACGACTGGTCCGGGGCGGGAGTGTGGCGCGGTGCGGGGGCGTGCTCCGGGGCGTACGAGTCGCCCGGGGCGTGGAGGTGGTCCGGCGCGTGGAGGTGGTCCGGGGCGTCGTCGTGCGGAGCGGTCATGGGCGGTTCCCTTCTCGGCGGCCGGCCGGCGCGTGGCAGCGGGCCAGGGCGGGGATTTCGGCGACGGTGCGCAGCATCGGCAGCACCGGGGTGCGCAGCCCGATACCGAGGTCTTCGAGCAGGTGGGTCCCACCGTCGAGGAAGCGCAGCAGGCGTTCGGTCGGCACGGTGCGGAAGAGCTCGGTGAAGAAGGCCGGCCCGTCGAGACGGCCGGTGTCGAGCGCGCGCAGCACCACGGCGTCCATGGCCCGTGCCCGGCGCGGGTAGGCGGCGGGCGGCACCGGGACCCGCCCCTCGCGCAGGGCTTCGGCGACGGCGCGGGTCTGGCGCTGCACGCCGGCGAACGTATAGCCGGTGGAGGGCCTGGTCGCGCCCCCCGCGGCCCCGATGCGGAACACCGAGTGTCCCGCGCGGCGCCGGTGGCGCCCGTCGCTCATCGGGATCACGCCCTGTTCGCTGCCGGTCACCTCGTAGCGCCCGATGCCGAGCACGTCGTGCACGTAGTGGCGCAGCGCGCGGTCGTACCCGGGGGCGGTGAGGGGCGCCGCGGAGAACCCGGTGTACTCGACGAGCGCGTGATGGGTGCCGAGCGGCAGGACGTACCCGAAGGCGAGCCCGTGGCGGGGCTGCGGGACCCGGAAGTCCATCAGCTCCACGGTCGTGGGATCGAACACCGGCCGCTCGGTGTGCAGGAACCAGCCCCGGAAGTGCTGCAGGAGCAGGGTGCGGGCCGGCGGCGGGCGCAGCGGACGGCGCGAGTCGAAGACCCAGCGGGCGCGCACCAGCAGGCGGCGGCCGTCGGCGGTGACACCCAGCACCTCGGCGCCGTCGGGCCGGTCCCGGACGCCGCGTACGGCGGCTTCCAGGTGGGTGACGGCGCCGGCGCCGACGCGTTCGCGTACCGCCCGCGCGAAGGTGTCCGAGCGCAGCATCTTGTAGCGCAGCGGGCCCGGGCTGCCGGTGACGGCCCCGCCGTCCGTGCCACGCACCCGCAGCCGGTCCCAGCACCGGACCAGCAGGTCGTCCCAGTCGCCGCCCGGTTCCTCCCAGAAGCACCAGGTGCGTTCGGGCGGCCGGAGGGGTCCCGCCGGGGCGTCGACCAGCACGACCCGCGACGGCCCCCGACCTCCCGGTCCCGGCCCCGGTGCGCACAGGTGGTGGGCCAGGGAGAGTCCGGCGGCGCCCGCTCCCACGATCGCGACCTCGGTGTCCACCACCAGGGGCGTGTCGCGTCCGACGTGTGTCCCGGGCACGGGCGGCTCCTTCTCCTGCTGCGGTTGCCTTTCCCATTCGGCAGAAGGGCCGCGCTCGGATGCGGGGGTGGCCCGAACGGCCGGATCGGGCACCACTCGGTGCCCGGCGGACACCGTTGCGGGCAGGGCGCGCCGGATCACCGCTCGGCGGCGCTCCCGCACTTCGTCCGAGTGCCTCGACGTCGACCGCGACGGGGTCCTGGAATGACGGGAGGGAACGGCAGGTCTCCCGGAAGCCGACGGGGAGCTGCACGGGCTGCCCGTCGGTGCCGCACGGATCCGGTCCGTTCCCTGTGCGGGTCTCGGGGCCACGGCCAGGTGGCGGGCCGGGTCGGGGCCGGGGGAGCCCGCTTCCTCGACCGCCCCGACCCGGGGACGGCACCCGGCGGGCGGCGGGGCGGGGCGGCGGGGCGGCGCCCGGTAGAGGGCCGACCGCTAGGACTCGGTGCGCAAGGTGGCGAGGGGCGTGCGGTGTTCGGTGCCGTCCGGGAGACGCCAGGGGGCGGTGACGCAGGTGTGCTCGGGGTTGGGAGCGGAGGGCCGGAGGACGCGGACCACCGTGAGGGTCGACGGGCCGGTGTCCGTGGGGATGGTGACGGCGGTGCCCTCAGGGGTCTCGGCGACGGTGCTCGGACCGGTCGGCGACGAAAGGGGGCGGGCGGCGCCGTGCCGGACGACGGAGCGGTCGGGGGTGTCGGACTCGCTCTGCGCCTGCGGCTGCGCGTGGCCCTGGAGGAGGGCGAGGAGCTGGGCGACCATGACCGGGTCGCCGGTGCCGTCGTAGACCCAGCGCCGCCCCAGCACCCCGTGCTCGGACGTGCCGACGAGTGCGGCCCCGTCGTCCTCGTGAGGCTCCTCGATCGGGGCGCCCCGGTAGGTGAGCGGGACGTGGTACGTGACCGGCCGGTCGCCGGACTCGTCGGTGACCACCATGAACTCGACGCCCACCTCGCCCTCCGGGTCGTCGAGCCGGAAGCCGCCCGCATGGGAAAGCGCCGGGGCGTTCCCCGTCGAGACGTACCACGGGCGCGTGGGCAGCCAGGACGCCAGCAGTTCCAGCTTGCCCGGGGTCATCGTGGTCCGGTGAACGACAGCCATGCCTTCGTGGTCCTCCCGTGTCACTGTGCCCGTCCCGCCGGTACGTACGAACACCGAATACCCGTCAGGCTACTTGGCGCACTCCAGCCCCGCAGCGGTACCCGTGTCCCAGGGGCGGCAGGCGCCCTGGGAAGTGGGGCGGTGTCGTGGCACGATGGGCGGACGAACAGTGTCGACCGTCGGTACTCGTTCCCTGGGGCAGCAATGAACGACTGGCTCCGCTTCCGCCTCATCGGTGTCGCGCTCGCGACCGGCTTGTCGCTGCTCGCCTGCAGCGGTACGGACGGGCGTCAGGACGCGCCGACGACGTCGGCCGCGCCGAGACCGCCCGCTCCGTCGCTGTCGCCGTCGTCGGCACCCGTACCGAGCGGGGATCCGTCGTCGACGCGGGCCACACCGGCACCCGACACGTCCACCGCCCCGGGGCCGGGCGGCAGCGAGCCCGCCACCGGCCTGGGACGCCTCCAACCGATCTGGCCCTTCACCACGCTCGGCCAGGCGCAGGCGTGGCAGCGTGAGCACCGTGCGGGCGGCCATCAACCGTGGCACCTGGACCCGGAGCAGACCGCGCTGTCGTTCACCCGCGGCTATTTGGGCTTCTCGGAGATCGACCGTGTCACCTCGCGGTCGATCGACGCGACGCGTGCCCGTATCGGTGTGGGCCTGAGCGTGCACGAGGATTCGGGCAGCGCGGCGGTCGTCCACCTCGCGCGGTACGGCACCGGCCGCGACGCGCCCTGGGTGGTCGTGGGCACCGACGACGCCACGTTCACTCTGACCCGGCCCGCGTACGGATCGGTGGCCCGCTCCCCCATGACCGTCGGCGGGCGGATCAGCGGTGTGGACGAGAGCATCCGGGTAAAGGTGCGTCAGCCGTCGTCCGAGGCACCGCTGGGCGAGTCGTGTTGCACGCCCGCGGGCGGCTCCGGCCGGCCG
The DNA here is from genome assembly GCF_039532985.1 of Streptomyces gobitricini. Classification (NCBI taxonomy): domain Bacteria; kingdom Bacillati; phylum Actinomycetota; class Actinomycetes; order Kitasatosporales; family Streptomycetaceae; genus Streptomyces; species Streptomyces gobitricini. The sequence goes on from NZ_BAAASR010000018.1 coordinate 123,781, forward strand.
TGGTCGACCTCGGTCTCCTTCAAGGGTGCGAAGGACGCGGTCCTGACGGTGGTGGCCACGACCGGCGGGCACATCGCCGAGGTCGAGCGGTTCACGGTCACAGCCGTGCGGACCGGCTGACGCCGGGCCGAGCGGCAGCGAGCCGGTACAGGCGGGTGGCCGGCGGTGCCGGCGCCGCCGGGACGCCGGCATCCCGGCCGCGCCGGGGCCGGGTCACCGGACGGCCGCTCGACGGGTACGGCTCCACCGGACGGCCGCTGGACCGGGGAGGAGGGCGCCTGGAGAGCTGTGTGTCAGTGGCACTGGTTACCGTGGCAATCATGATCGACGCTGATGACGTCCGCCGGATCGCGCTCTCCTTCCCCGAGACCGTGGAGAAGGAGGCGTGGAACATGCCCACCTTCCGGGTGGCCGGGAAGATGTTTGTCACGGTCCCCGACGATCAGACGTCCTTCGCGGTGCGCTGCCCGAAGATCGAGCGCGCGGAGCTGATCGCCGCCGAGCCGGAGAAGTTCTGGGTGCCGCCGCACGAGGCGAGTTCGGCATGGGTCCGGGTGCGGCTCGCCGCTCTGGAGGACCAGGAGGAACTGCGCGACATCCTCGTCGACTCCTGGAGACAGGCGGCCCCGGACCGGCTCACGGAGCGGCACCCCGACCTGAGCCCGGGCGCGGGCGCCGGCGGCCCTCGATGAGCGGCGGCTCCGATCACCCACGGCCTCGGTGCCGTCAGGGCCGGCGTCGTGGTCGATCAGCGCGACGGGGTGGCGCCCAGTTCGCGAACCGCCCCGTGCCTCGTCCGCGACGTGCTGATCGGTGCTCCGTGGCCGCAGCGGATCCGCACGGGAGATGAACGTCGCCCCCCCCTGCGCGGCACCTTGTCCGGCGTGCTGGCCGCTTCCCTCTCCGGAGGCAGGTCCGCGGCCGGCACCGTCGGCCTTCGGCGCGGATGCGCGGGGGCTCCACGACCATGGCGGCCGGTCCGTGGGCCGCTGAGGCCCGTGCCGGAGGCCGAGCGCCTCCCGTTGTCAGTGCCGGATGTGAAGCTGATCGGCATGGACGACAGCATCCTCAGGCGCCGGGTCTATGGCGCCGACCACGACGACCCCGACCCCGGTCCGCGTCCCGGCCGGGTCTACGGCGAGCTGGTGGGCGGTCCCCTCGACGGGCTTCTCCTCGACGTCACGGGATGGAGTGGGAGCCGGCTCGCCGAAGAGGCCCGGCTGCCCACGGAGATAGGGCGGTACGGCCCCGGTGGCCGTACGCACTACCGGCGCCGTCCGAGCGACCCCGCCCGGTGGGACTGGACGGGCGACAGTCCGTGACCCCGGGGCCGGCGCCCCTCCCCCGCGCGCGGTGACAGGACCTGTCGGTCCGGTGCCTCCGCCGGGCGCCGCCGGTCCGCCGGTCCGCCGGTCGGGACGGGCCGGGCGCTCAGGACAGACCGCTGACGACCTGCCGTACACGGGCGGCCACTTCGTCCGGCAGAGGGGCGTAGTGGATCCGGGAGAGGTCCTTCTGTCCCTCCGCGCTCGCCGTGTAGGTCAGGAAGGACTTCAGAGCGGGCAGCACCTCCGCCTGGTTGCCGCTGTCACAGACGATCTCGTACGTGACGAGGACGATCGGGTACGCGCCGCCGGCCCGGGTCCGGTAATCGAAGGCCAGCGTCATGTCGTGGCCCGTGCCCTTCACCCGGGCGGCGGCGATACCCGCCGAGGCCGTCTGGGCGGAGACGGCGACGGGTTCCGGCGCGCCGGTGTCGAGCCTCACCGTCGGGAGGCCTTTCGCCTTGGCGAAGGACAGCTCGAAGTAGCCGATGGCACCGTCGGTGACCTGCACCCGGGACGCCACGCCGTTGGAGCCGGCTGCCGACTGGCCGCCCTTGGCCTGCCAGGCCTTGGCCTGTGGGTACGGCCATGCGTCGGGCGCGGCGCCGGCGAGGTAGGCGTTCAGGTTCTGGGTGGTGCCCGACTCGTCGGAGCGGTGGACCGTGCTGATGGGCTTGGCGGGGAAGTCGGTGCCCGGGTTGAGGCGCCGGATCTCGGGCGCGTTCCACATGGTGATCTTCGAGTCGAAGATCTTCGCGAGGGTGGGGGCGTCGAGGACGACGTCCCGCACTCCGGAGAGGTTGTACCCGATGGCGACGGGCCCGCCGACCATCGGCAGATCGATGGCCCTGCCGCCCCGGCACACCTCACGGGAACGCGCGACCTCGTCGGCGTTCAGCGGGCTGTCGGTTCCTCCTATCACGGTGGCACCGCGCAGGAACTGGGCGACGCCTCCGCCCGAACCGATGGGCACGTAGCGGATCTGGACCCCTGGGCAGGCCTTCTGGTACTCGCGCATCCAGTGCTTCATCGCGTTCTGCTGAGCGCTGGAACCGGACGCTGCCAGTTGGCCCCGCTGCGCGCACGCGATGCTGCTCGTGCGCGCGGGGGCGGGACCGTCGTCGGTGACGGTGGTGGTGCCGCAGGCGGACAGCAGCAGGGCGCCCGCTGCCGCTGCCATGGCCGCCGCCGTGTTCGTTCCCACCGGACGTACGCGATGTGCCCGTCGACGCTGCACCTGTCGTTCCTCTCCGAAGGCGGGAACATCGATGCTTGCCCATGTGTGCGGTCCGATGGTGTCGTGCCGACGAACGGACGCTGTCCTTCGGGCGACGTACTGGCCCCCCCGGCGGTGACCGTCGCGCCTTTGACCAAGCGCCGGAGGAGAGTTCACCCGGGGCGTCAGGGCGCCCGGACCGCGGGCGGGTCGCCCCAGGGGGCTGCCAGGGCTTCTCGCAGGCAGGTGGTGGCGTCCCGGCCGATGCGCCCCGCCAGGTGGTCCTCGAGAACGTCGAGTGTGGCCAGGGCACGGCGGTGGACGCGGGCGCCTTCGGCAGTGGTGCGGATCAGGCGGTTGCGGGCCGAGGCGGGGTCGGGAATCTGCTCCAGCAGTCCCATCCCGATGAGGCCGTGGACGGCCTGGTGGGCCGTCTGGCGGGTGACGCCGATCCTGCGGGCGAGTTCGGCGATCGTGGTGCCCTCGTCGTCCAGGGTGGCGAACACCGCGCCCTGGGCGGCCGTCACGGGCTGCTCTCCGGCGGCCCGCATGCTCTCCTGCAACGCCTCGTCGAACCAGCGCTTGGCCTCGATCAGCAGCTGGGGCAGGTTCCGTGCGGGGGTGGTCATGGCTCCTCGGATGGCGGGGGATCCGAGCATAGCCGTGCCACCGGCGACAACACCTCACGGCCCGTCACCGCGCCCGCCGCGGCACGACCGGGCGCGGTGGGCCGCGGCCGGCCGCCCAGGGGCGCTTTCGTGACGGCGCGGCGGCGGGGCAGGCCCACGCGGAGGCGCTCGCCCACCGCCGTCCGGTTCAGTCGTCCGGGTGCGTCTCCGTCTTCACCGACCAGGAGCCCCCCGTGCAGCCGGCGGGCAGAGGCGGAAAGCGGTGCCCCTTCACGTCCGTGCTCCAGTGGTGGCCCGCTCCGCAGTCGCACTGGTAGATCCCGCTCGCGGGGACGATCTCACCGGGATGCCACGACGTCTTCTCCTCGCTCATGACATCTGTCTACGACGCCGCTCCCCGCTCCGCGACCCGACAGCCGGACGGCCCGACGGCCCCCGACGGCCCGACGGCCCGACGGCCAACCGGACGGCCCGACAGCCGGACGGTCGACTCCAGTGCTAATCCGAACGATCGGCGTCACGACCGGCTCCCGTTCGTTCACCTTCGACCCTCTTGTGGTCACGCGTTAATGTCCCCGCCCGCCGAGGCGTCCAGAGGTGACGGCGCAATCCGCGCCGCGCCCTCTCACGGAAGATCGGGAGCCCTTGCATGACGTCGTCCCTGGACTGGGTCGGATGGGTCACGGCCGCGTCGGGTGCCGTCCAGGCGCTGGGCGCCGTACGGCGCCTGCGCTGGAGGCGGCCGGCCCGGCACACGCCGGGTGCGGGCATCGGCACGGGCCACGGAACGGAGCCGCGGCCGTGCGGGTGCCTGCCATGGGCGGTGCGGTACGAGGCGGCCGACGGCAGCGTGCTGACCGTCTGGACGGCGAGGCCGGTACCGGACGGGCGTCGCGAGGAGAGCGGCCTGTGGTGAGCGACGTACCGCCCGACGAACCACTCCGGCTGCGGGGGAGCCTCGGTCAGCGGCTGCTGGAGATCTATCCGGCGTACATCGAGCGAGCGCCGTACGCCCTGCGCAGGACCTTCCGCATCTCGCTGGTCCAGGGCCAGGACGTCGCACAGGAGGCGTTCTTGCGGGTCGCCCGCGCGTGTGTCACGGGGCGGGCCGTTCCCGGCGAGCACCTGATGGCGTACCTGCTGGGCGCCGCGCACAACCTGGCCGTCAGCACGTTCCGCAGGGAACGGTCGGTGCTGGTGGCGGACACCGTACTGGCCCGCCTCCAGGAGCGGCGGTCGCCCGTCGCGACCGGTGACCTGCGGGTCTTGCACGAACTGGTCGTACCCGCCATCGAGGAGATGGCACCCGGGTCGCGGAGGCGGATCGTCGAGTTGCAGGCCCGGGGGCTGGAGGACGGCGAGATCGCCGAAGCACTCGGCATATCGCTGGAGAACCTACGGGTCCAGCGGCACAACGCGATCGTCGAGCTGCGGCGCAGGCTCGGACGGCATTGCCGCCCTCAGCGGCGGAAGGACACGGCGGTGCACGGAAAGGGAATCAGGTGAGTGATGTGAGCAGGGACGACGCTCCCCGGGGCGAGCGCTCGGAACCGCCGGTTCCGGCCGGGCTCACCGAGTTGCTGCGGGAGTTGGAGGGGGCGAGGGACTTCTGGGACCGTCCGTACGGCACGTGCGGTCGCGCTCCGCACGGTGAGGCGGAGGAGGAGCGGGCCCTGGCGAACTCCTTCTACCGGCTGGGCACCAAGGCGCTGCGCCGCGGTGAGCTGGCAGCGGCGGCGGACTGGCTGGGCCGGGCCGGTGAAGAGGGCCATCCCGGAGCGCTGTTCCGTCTGGCGGTCGTCGTCCACCGCCGGTTCGGGAGCGAGGGTCGCGAGGATGCCGAGTTCCTCGTGGCCGAGGCGGCGCGGCTCGGCCACGGTGACGCCCGGGCCATGCTCGGTCCGCCCACGGCCCGTGAGGCGGGGGCGGGGACGGGGACGGGGACGGAGGCAAAGGCGCCGGCACAGGACCCGGAGTTCGCCGGTGAGGTCCGTGCCGCCCTCGGACGGCCGCTCACCGCGTCGCCGGCGGCCGTGCCCCCGGCCGGAGGCACGCGTCCGGAGGCCGGTGCGGCCGGGCCCGGCTCCGGTTCGCGCCCTGTACATGGCCGGGCCGCCGCGGCGGACGCGTCGGACCCCGCGGCGGAAGGCGACCGGCCCGGCCGCCCCGCGGTGGCGCCCCCGCCACCCGGCCCCGCGGTGGCGCCCCCCGCCTCCGGCCAGGCCCCAGCGGCGCCGGGCATGGCGCCTGGCACCGGGGCGGGCCCGGCGGCGCGGCCCGTCGCACCCGCGCCCGCGCCCGCGCTCCGCCCTGCCGGTGGCCTCTGGGTGCCCGGCGGCCCCGACGGGCGCAGCCGCCTGTGGACACCGTCGCCGATGCGGCCCCCGTCCCTGGCCGGTCTCGCCCAGCAGGTGCCGTCGGCGCACGAGTCGGCCCAGCGGTGGCAGCAGGCCATGCGCGTACTGGACGTGCTCCACACCATCGGCGGCGCGGACGGGCCGATGAGCGCCGTCCAGATCGCCCGGGGCACCGGCGTGGAGACGTCAGCGCTGGAACGCCTGCTGGCCTGGCTGTCCGAGCAGCGCCTGGTGGCGGTTCCGGAGCCCGGCGCGTACACGGCGGGCCCGCTCCTTCGCGTCTGGGCCGAGCACAAGGGCGCCGAACGCGAGAGCGCCCTGCGGGAGATCCTCTCCGAACTCCGGGACAGGGTGGGGGCGGCGGTGTACGTGAGCCGCTACACGGACGGCGAGGTGCGCATCAGTCAGTACGCGGCCGGACCGGGCGCCCCGGCGGTGCGCGAGTGGGTGCCCTTCCGCGAGGCCGCGCACGCCAGCGCCGTCGGCAAGAGTCTGCTGGCGCAGCTGGACTTCGAGGACCGCATGGACCACCTCGACCGGCGCCGGCCCGTCCCTCTGACGCCGCGCACCATCACGGATCTCCGCCATTTGTTCCACGCCCTCGACCACCACGGGCCGCAGGCGGCCCAGTTCGACCTGCTCGAGTACTCCAACGACGAGGTCTGCGTCGCCTTCCCGCTCACCGTCGCCGGCCGCGCGGGGTGCGTGGCGCTGTCCCTGCCCGTGACGCAGCAGCACCGGCTGCTCGAAGCGGCCGATGCCCTGAGCAATCGCTCGGCGACCCTTCTGGCGACCCTGCTCCTCGCGGAGGACCCCCCGCGGTGCGACCCCGGCACGGGTCAGGGGCTCCTCGCGGAGGACCCGCCGGGACACGACCCCGGCACGGGGCGGGGCGACGAGGGTACGGAGGCCTTCGTCCGCACGGGCGTCCCGCTCCCCGCGGAGTAACCGGTGGCGCTCGGGAGGCATGCGGGCGGGGCGAGCGGGCACGCGGTCGGCATGGCCGGTGACACGGACGACGACGCACGGGTCCGCCGCCCCGGGGCGAACGGGCATCGGACGGTGCCGCACACCGCTGACGTGCGCGTCGAGGCGTGGGGTGCGAGCCGGGAGCAGTGCCTGGTGGAGGCGGTGCTGGGCATGGTCGAGTGCTTCGCCGACCTCTCGGGGCAGCGGGCGACCGCCGTACGGCAGGTGCAGGTGGCCGAGTGCAGCGACGACGACCTGCTGGCCGCGCTGCTGGACGAGGTGGTCTTCCGGCTGGAGGTGGACGGTGACGTGCCGGTGGACGTCGAGGTGGAGGCGGTGGAGGGCGGGCTGGACGTGCGCATGGCGGTGACGGACGTGCGGTCGGTGCCGGTCATCGGTGCCGTTCCGAAGGCCGTCTCCTGGCACGAGCTGCGTCTGGCCCCGGGCCCCTACGGCTGGTCGTGCGCGGTGACGGTCGACGTCTGAGCGCTTCCGGCGGGCGGCCGCGCCGGTCATCCCTTGACCACGCCGAGGGGGACGAGGCGGGCCACCTTCCGGCACAGTCCCGCGCCCTCGCTCGCCGCCACCACCTCGGTGACGTCCTTGTACGCCTCGGGGGTCTCCTCCGCGAGGCCGCGCCACGACAGCGGGCGCACCGCGACACCGTCCTCCTCGAGCCGCGCCCGCAGCTGCTCGCCGCCGATGGTGCGGGCGGCCTGGTGGCGGCTCATCACCCGGCCCGCCCCGTGACAGGTGGAGTGGAAGGCGCCGCCGCCGGGAACGCCGGTGAGGACGTACGAGGCGGTCCCCATGGTGCCGGGGATGAGCACCGGCTGGCCCACGGACCGCAGGTCCTCGGGCAGTTCGGGGTGGCCGGGCGGGAACGCCCGGGTGGCCCCCTTGCGATGCACGCACAGGCGGCGCGGCACGCCGTCCACCGCGTGGGTCTCGACCTTGGCGAGGTTGTGGGACACGTCGTACACCAGCGTGAGGCGGGCGCCCGCCTCACGCCGGAACACCCGGCGGGCGGCCTCCGCGAGCAGCTGCCGGTTGGCGCGGCCGTAGTTGGCCGCGGCGGCCATCGCGCCCAGGTAGGCACGGCCCTCCGGCGAGTCGGCCGGCGCGCACGCCAGCTGCCGGTCCGGCACGGTGATCCCGTACCGGGCCATGGCCTTGTCCATCATCCGCACGTGGTCGGAGCAGATCTGGTGCCCGAGCCCCCGGGAGCCACAATGGATCATCACACACACCTGGTCGGCCGCGAGCCCGAACGCGGCGGCGACGGGCTCGTCGTAGACCTCGGTGACCTGCTGCACCTCCAGGAAGTGGTTCCCCGACCCGAGGCTGCCGACCTGGCCGAGTCCCCGCTCCCGGGCCCGCGCGTCGACCTGGCCCGCGTCCGCGTCGGAGACCGCCCCGCCGTCCTCGCAGCGCCGCAGGTCCCGCTCCTCCCCGTGGCCCTCCTCCACCGCGTACCGGGAGCCGCCCCGGAGGATTCGTTCCAGCTCACGACCGGTCACCGGCCAGACCCCGCCCGGTCCGGCGCCGCGCGGGACGACGTGGCCGAGGCCGTCCATGAGCGAGTGCAGCACGGGATCCAGGGTCCGCCGGTCGCAGTCGGCCGCGAGCAGCCGCACTCCGCAGGAGATGTCGAACCCGACGCCACCGGGCGAGACCACGCCACCGTCGTCCACATCGGTGGCGGCCACTCCCCCGATGGGGAAGCCGTAGCCCCAGTGGATGTCGGGCATGGCGTACGAGGCGTCCACGATGCCCGGCAGGGTCGCCACGTCGACGACCTGTCGCAGTGATTTCTCCGCGTCCCGCAGCAGTTGCCGGGACGCGAACACCAGGCCCGGCACCCGCATGGTCCCCCGGCGGGCGATACGGAATCGGTAGGGGCCCTCTTCCACGTACTCCATCGCAGCCTCCCGGAGCGGCCGATGTCCCCCGCACCGCCTGCCGTGTTTCCCGCGCCGTCCCGGACAAACACCATGCGCCGCGTCCCGGGCGCGCGGGGCCCCACCGGGTGACTGCTAGCTTCCTGTGCCATGCGATCACATGACTATGACCTGGACTTCCGCGATCGGGCCCGGCGTGTACGCGCCTGGGGCGCCGGGCTGTTGTCGGTGGCCGGTCTGCTGTGGACGTGGTGCGCGGTGCTGCTGCTCATGCCGTACGAGGTCGACCGGACGCCCGACGACCGTTACCCGGAGGAGTGCGAGTCGCGGTTGCTCACCGACGGCGATACGGCCAACGACGGGGTGCGGCGCGGCGAATGGTGCGAGAACGAGCGGGACTGGCCGGAGGCCTTGGCGGTGCTCGGCCTGTCGATCCCGGTCTCGCTCGCCGGGGCGATGCTGTTCACCAGCGGCAGCGTGAGCGGTCGGATGAGCGCCCACTCCGAGGCCATGCGCGTACTGGACGGCCTCGCGGACCGGCCGTCGTAGCAGCCGCGCCGGGGCCGTGACGGACGGGGGACGCCCTCCCCGCGGGGAGGGCGACTCCGGCGAGCAAGCACAAAAGTTGAGCCTGCACTTGTCAACTTGTCTGGTGCGAGCTATATAGATGTCGAGCAAGCCGACCAGCCGCGTCTGGACGGCTACGGATGACGAACACGAGGAGGCGATGACTCGATGCTGATGCGGACGGATCCCTTCCGTGAGCTGGACCGCTTTACTCAGCAGCTCTTCGACGGCACGCGTCGGCCCGCGGCCATGCCCATGGACGCCTGGCGCGAGGACGGCTCGGTGCGGGTCATGTTCGACCTGCCGGGCGTCGATCCCGACACGGTGGACCTGAAGGTCGAACGGAACGTGCTGACCGTCCAGGCCGAGCGCAAGCCCGTAACCGGCGGGGAGGGCATCGAGCCGGTGATCTCGGAGCGGCCCACCGGCACCTTCACCCGGCAGGTCTTCCTGGGGGAGAACCTGGACACGGAGCACATCGAGGCGACGTACGACGCGGGAGTGCTGAGCCTGCGCATCCCGGTCGCCGAGCAGGCGAAGCCGCGCAGGATCGAGATCGTCAGCGGCGACCGCAAGGAGCTGGTGTCCTGACCTCCTCCGGCGGGGAAGCCCGCGCGGAGGTGCGCCCGCCTGGCGCCGCACCCCTACGTGGCCGACGCGGAAAGGACACCTCTGCGGCCCCGTCGCCCTGGCCGGCCGTCCTCTTGGCGGCCGGCCAGGGCGTGTGCGTCCGGGTCCGTACGCCTCGCGCCCCGCCCCGTCGGGGACCGGTCTACCGCGACCGGGACCGGGCCGCGCCGCACGAGGGCCCGGGGCACTGGGCCGGTCACAGGGACACGGCCGGGGTGAGACCGCTGGGCGGGGCCGGCGTCTCGTTCGACGACGCGTTGAGGACCGCCGTGAGGAGCAGCCCCACCAGGGCGATGACGACCACGATCAGTGTGGCCCTGGCGCGACGGCTCCGCTTGGGTTTCGCCGGGGCCGCGTCGCCACCCCGGTCCTCCCCGGACCCGGAGAACTGGGCGTTGAGCGTGTCCATCCGGGCGGCGAGCTCGGGATCGTCGCTGGTGAGCCCCCGCTCGATCCACTCGATGATGCGCCCTTCCGGCTCGCGTTCCATGGCAGCACCTGCTTCATGGGAAGGAGTCACGCGCGGGAGGGTTGCTCCCCATGCTCCTATTCTCCCTCACTGCGCCCGCAGCGGCCCGTGGGCGTCCTCAGCCCGCGGTGACCTTGGCCGCGAACGCGTCCAGGTTGCCCGTCATGCGGGCGACGCGCTCCTCTACGGTGAGGGACTCCTCGTACCGCCCGGAGCGCAGCTTCGGCTGCCGCTTGCCGCGGACGTACAGGGGACAGGCGAGGTCCGAGCACACGTAGATGCCGACCGTGTTGCCCTCACGCCCTCGCGCCCCCGCCAGCGGGGCGGCGAGCAGGGTGACCCCGGAGGAGGCGTGTCCGGTGAGGCATATCTGGCAGAGACTGGACTTCACCGCGCTGGTGCGCCCCACCGCCGGAACACGCAAGGTGATCCCCAGCGGGCCGTCCGCGCGGGGCAGGACGAGATGGGCCCTCAACGGCGCGGCGGGATCCACCCACCCGAGAAAGTCCAGCTCCTCCCAGGGAAGGTCGGCGAAGCCGGCGGGCAGCTTCAGCCTCATGGCCTCGCCCTTGGTGCAGTTCACGAAGGACGAGCGGATCTGTTTCTCACTGAGCGGTTCCACGGGCGTCGACCCTACGCATGGGTCGGCCGAGGCGCACCCCGATAAAGGCCGCCGCCCCACCCCGCCGGATGCCCGCAGCCCGTAAATCCCTGCGTGCAGGGGGTGTTGGGGTCCTACCATGATCAGCCATGCCCACGAACGCAGAGATCATCGCCGGCGCCCTGGACCGGATCACGGCCGGATACGTCTTTCCCGGGAAGACCACGTCCATCGACACCGCGATCCGGCAGCGTCTGGATGCCGGAGACTACGACGGCCTGGAGGGCCCCGCGCTCTGCGCGACGGTGACCGCACATATGCAGGAGGTCTGTCCGGACAAGCACCTCCGGCTGCTGTGGACGGACGAGCCGCAGAACCTGGACCGGGCGACCGATGACGAGGGCCGGTCGGCCTTCCTCGAACTGCTGAGGGCGGAGAACCAGGGCATCCGGCGCTTCGAGCGGCTGGACGGAAACATCGGGCTCATCGACATCCGGCGCATCGCGTACGCGGACGAGGGCGGCCGGGCCATCGGCGCGGCCATGGAGCTGGTCGCCCTGAGCTCCGCCCTGATACTCGACCTTCGCGCCTGCCGGGGCGGCGCCCCGGAGGGCGCGGCGATGTGGTGCAGCTACTTCTTCCCCGACGACCAGGTGCACCTCAACGACATCTACGACCGCTCCACGGACTCCACCCGCCAGTTCTGGACCACCGCCCACCTCCCCGCCCCGCGCTACCTGGACCGGCCGGTGTACGTGCTGACCAGCGCCCTCACCTTCTCGGGCGGCGAGGACGTGGCGTACACCCTCCAGGCCCACGGCCGGGCCGCCGTGTACGGCGAGACGACCCGTGGCGGTGCCCATCCCACGGCCCGGTACCCGGTGTCCGAACACGTCCTCGTGACCGTCCCCACCGCCCGCACCGTCAGCACGGTCACCGGCACCAACTGGGAGGGCGTCGGGGTCGCCCCCGACGTACCCGTTCCCGCCGGCCAGGCTCTCGAGACGGCGCACCGGGCCGCACTCCGCGCACTCGGCGCCTGAGCCCCGTACCTCCGGATCCCGGACGGCGGTTTCGGCTTCGGCCGTCTCGTCGGTCATGGCGCGAGGGGTACGGAGGGTGCTGCCGCGGTCCTTCGCGGGCGCGAGCCCGCCGTCGGTGGGTCGGCACCGGCCCGCTCCCGGCCGGCCCGATCGGCCCGACCGGCGCCGGCCCGGTGACCGGCGTCAGCCGTCGATGATGCCCAGCTCGGTGTCGGGGCGGCACACCGGGCACGCCTCCACCTGCTCCGCAAGGGCCCGCCGCGCTGTCTCCTCCGACGCCCCGGTCGCCCTTCGGCCGGCCAGCTCGCAGTTCCCGATGTGCACCTTCACCGGTGTACGGCCGGCGTCCAGGCTCCGCTGGACGCGGTACGGCGGCGGGGTCGGCGGAGCCGTACGCTGCTGGATCTCCCTCTGGCGGGCCTTCGCCGCGCGCTGCTGCCTGACGTGCATGATCTGCACGGTCAGGTACGCCTCGATGGCGGCCAGCCGCTCGTCGTCGGGCGGGTACGGGGACGGCAGTGGGTCGGACATGGTCCTGTCCTGTCGGACGTCGTCGGCGGGGGCACGGGGTCAGGCGGCTTCGTCGACGTCATGCCGCGGCGTCGCCGGCCGCCGCGTGACGGCCTTCAGCTCGGAGCGGGCCCGTACGCGCTCCTCGGCTTCGACCTTGTACCAATAGGCGTGTGTGCTGATCCGGAGGGACAGCTCGACACACTCCGTTCGCAGGCGCGCGACTGCTTCCTTCTCCTCCTCGGTCCAGCCAGGGCCCTCCGGCCGGCCGGCGGTGACCTGCCCGGTACGCGCACGCGCGGCGCCCGGCCGGCCGGTCACCGGCTCGACGCTCCAGGGCAGCTTGTGACAGAGGACGGCGAGCTCGGCGGTCGCCTGGTGCAGGCGGGTCTGCGCGGCACGCAGATCTTCGGGGAAGTCAGTTCCAGCCATGGCCAGAATCATACGCCTGTTCGATTCACCACGGCGGGCGGTACTCCACGACCATGCCCGGCCCCGCGACAGGAGCGGCGGCGGGACGACCACACCGATGCCCGGATCAGGGACCGCGCTCCGCACGGAGCGTGGCCGTCCCCTCGCATGGGGTGTGGCCGTCCCCTCGCATGGGGTGTGGCCGTCCCGCCGCACGAGCCGTGGCCGTCCGGCCGGACGCCCGCCGGACGTCAGGCCGAGACGATGTTCTCGGCCTGCGGCCCCTTGCGCCCCTCGGCGACGTCGAAGGTCACCTTCTGACCTTCCAGCAGCTCGCGGTACCCGGCCCCCGCGATGTTGGAGTAGTGGGCGAAAACATCCGGTCCACCGCCGTCCTGGGCGATGAAGCCGAAGCCCTTCTCACTGTTGAACCACTTGACCGTTCCAGTAGCCATACCGGCCTCCTATACCTGAACGGCCCGCACCGTGCGGGCCCGGAGAGTGCGGGCCCGACATGGGGTGTGACAGCACAAACGCCCGTGATCGCGATCACGGGCGCAGACTTCGGAACCACGACTTCTCTGCCTCCGACCGTACCCGAACAGTGCTCGTCCCGCTACGCAGCGCACACGACCGGCGTGTGTCGTCCGCCGCCCCGCGTGGCGAGGGTGGTCCGCCGGGCGCACGCTGGGATGAGTGGATGTCTCCGATCTTCCGCACCGAGGAGGTGGCTTCCCCATGACGGAGCCGAGCGGTTCGAAGAACCCCACTGCCGACCCGGCGGAACGGGGCAGGACGACCATCGCGGACGGAGTGGTGGCCAAGATCGCCGGAATGGCGGCCAGAGAGGTGGACGGCGTCCATGCTCTGGGCGGCGGCCTGGCCCGCACCGTGGGAGCGGTGCGCGACCGCGTACCGGGCGGACGCGCGAGCGTCACGCGCGGCGTCAAGGTCGAGGTCGGTGAGCGTCAGAGCGCCATCGATCTGGAACTCGTCGTCGAGTACGGCGTCGCCATCGTGGACGTGGCCGGTGACGTGCGCGAGAACGTCATCGAGGCGGTGGAGCGCATGACGGGCCTCGAAGTCGTCGAGGTGAACATCGCCGTGGACGACGTCCACCTGCCCGAGGAGGAGGACGAGGAGGAGGAGTCCTCGTCGGAGGGGCGCGTCAAGTAGCCCCGGCCCCCCGGCCCGCAGGGGCTCCGGCCGCAGGGGCTCCGGCCCGCGGGGCTCCGGTCCCGCCCGGCGATCGTACGCGGAGAGGCAGGCACCAGCCGGTGGGAAGCCGCTGCTGCCTGCCCTGTCGCCCGCGCGGTGCGCCACTACATCGGGTCGGTGTTCCCGCCGGCCATGCCGCGCTCCTGCTCGCTCTGCTCCTTGAGGCGACGGGCCTTGTCCCGCAGCCGCTGGCGGTCGTGCGGGTCGGTGGCGCGTTCCGCCGCCTGCTCAAGCTCCTGCGCCTTGGCGCGCATCTGGTTGATCCGGTTGCCGGGTTCGTCCGCGATGCTCATGGGGATCCTGCCTTCCGTTCGGGTGAGGCCGCTCGAGGCGGGGCCAGATCAGCCAAACAGAGCCTCCCCACATCCGCATCCCGGGCGGTCACCCATCGTCACCGGCGCGTGCCCCGCCCCGTCGGGGGTATCGGAAGGTGGAGCAGACCGACCTGAGTTGGGGGCGTGTGATGGCGCGGACGCAACTGCGCGACAAGGCGGTACGGGACCGGCGGGGAACGCCCCGGTGGGGCCGGGTGGCGGCCATGCTGTTGGCCTTCGCGGGGATGGTGGCCTTCGCCGCGGTACTGGCCCGGCTGACCCTGGAACCCTCGGCCGCGTCCGAGTCGTTGACGCACACCAACCTGCGGCCGGGTGACTCCATCCGCGACTACCTCTCACAGCCCGCCTTCCGGGACACCGTCAAGCAGCTCGGTGGCAACATCCTGCTCGGTGTCCCGTTCGGCGTGCTGCTGCCGGTGCTGGTGCCCCGCGCTCGCGGACTGCTGCGCGTCGCGGTGGTCACCGCGCTGGTGATGCTGCTGGTCGAACTCGTCCAGGGTGCTCTGATCACCGGGCGGGCGTTCGACGTCGATGACGTGCTGCTCAACACCACGGGCGCGTTGCTGGGTTATCTGTTGATCGGCCGCCGGCTCGGCAGGGCCGTACACCCCAGGCGTCACCACTGGTGGCACCGCTTCACCGGGGGGCCGGAGACCCCGCCGGCCGAGCGGTAGCGCACGGCGGACGCCTCCGCCCGGCCGATGGGCCGCTTCGGTCCGGCGGTCAGGCACTCAGGTGCTCGGCCGGCCCGGCGACCAGGTGGCCAAGTGGGTCAGAAGAACGCCCGGTCGCCTCCGAAGCTGACGGCCACGTGGTACGCCTGGGCCGCGTTGACGCAGTTCAGATGCGCCAAGTAGGTGGCGTAGGTGTCCTGGCAGACCCGCTCCATCTCGGTCCGGAACTGGCTGTCGATCCAGTTCTTCGTCTCGCGGGTCGGGCTGAGCCTCAGTTCGTGGTTGGCGCCGTAGTTCCGGTAGCCGAAGTCGTGCTGCACGCAGGCGGGGCGGAACACCTGGCTGTAGGGGGCGTATCCGACGGGTACGGAGCAGCCGTCCGTCGTCCAGTTGAACGGCTCGACGCGCGGCGTGCGGGCGAAGTCGCGGTAGGTGAGGTTCATGATCCTGTCCGCCTCCTCCCGCACGGCCGGGTCCGCGACGGGGACGGGTACGGTGCCGGCGGCGACACTGGTGCCTGCCGTGGCGACGACGCCGCTCAGGGCAGTGGTGGTAGCGAACGCGAGCGCGGCGACGGTCGTCGAGAGCTTCCGGCGCATCGGGCCTCCTGGGAGTCAGTCGTGGGCGACGAGGTACGCCCAGGAGTGCAAACGATCAGCCGGTTGCGAGGTTGCTGAAAGTCGCCTGTACGGGGCACGGACCACTGGCGCGGCGCGATCCGCCACCCGCCACGCGGACGCCCCGGCCCCGTCGGCGCGTCAGATGCGCCAGCCCCGGATCCGGTCCGCCGCCTGGTAGACCGTCGCTTTCGCCGCCTGGATGTCGCGGACCAGCTCCACCAGCGCTCCGTAAGGGGCGTCGATGCCCTCACCGGAGGCGTGCATATAGGCGACCGTCACCTGACAGGCGTACAGGGAGTTGCGGTGCGGCAGGGGCTGGAGGCGTACGAGGGTGTGGAGGAGGGCGGCGGCGCGCCAGGCCGGGTCGGGTTCGGCGGTCGTGGGGCGCGGGATGCGGGTCTTGTGCCGGGCGACGGCGGCGACGAGGGCGGAGTAGTCCGCCACGGACACGTCTTCCGGCACGGCCTGCTCCTGCACGTCCAGGAGCCAGGGCACGTCGATGTAGAACACCATCAGGCGGCCGCGCCTCCCCGCCGCTCCTCGGCCCGGGGGACCTCGTCGGGGAAGGCGTCGTCGAACTCGGCGCGGTGGGCCTCACCCCAGGAGACGGCGTAACGGACGAACTGGCGTCGCTGCCGTTCACGGAGGGGGAGGTCGTGGACGTACTGCTTGAGCGATTTGCCTTCGGCGGCCGCCGCGGCGCGGACCTCCGCCAGCTCCTCGTCGGTGAAGGTGATGTTCAAGGACGGCATACCCGTGATGGTACCTAGTAGGTACCGGACCGGCCAGGGCGAGGCGGCGGCGGCGTGGGACGGGCCCCGGGACGCGTCAGGCCGGATGCCCCGGCGAGAGGCCGGCGACATCGCTGAACATGACGAGCGGAGGCCGCCCGGGCGCGGGCGGGGACGCCTCGACGGGGTCCAGGAGGAAGGCCACATGGTCCCCGCCGTCGATGCGGCTGTGTACGCGGCCGACGAACCAGGCGCAGGTGCCGGGCAGGACGGGAGCCCCGCCGGGCCCTGGCCGCCACGTGATCCGCTCGAACTTGTCGATCTCGTCGCCCGTCTCGCCACCGAACAGCCGGGCCACTTCGCCCTGTTCCCGGTGGAGGAGGTGGACGGCCAGATGAGTCGCTCCCCTCGCCACGCGGAAGGTGCGGTTGGCGGTGGACAGCCACACGGCGAAGCGGGGCGGCCGGATCGAGCACTGCGAGGCGAAACCGACGAGACAGCCGGCCCGTTCTCCGCCGGTCTCGGCCGTCACGACGTACATCGGATAATCCAGCAGGGCGCTGAACGCGTCGAGTTGGGCCATGGGACGACACTAGCGCGCGTTCCCGCCGGGCCGGGCTCGCGGTGCCGGGGCGGCGGCGAGCCCGGAAGCCGGTTCGGCCCCTCGGTGGGGCGGCCTGCGTCAGCGCACGTGGACGTTGATGACGGGCGAGACGACCCGCTTGCGGCTGTCGACGAGGCGCAGCTTGTTGTGGCCCTTCATCCCGAGCACGACGCGCATGCTGTAGGTCGAGCGGGACGTGGTGTTCATCGACGCGGGGAGCGTCACCCAGCGGCCGTGCTGCTTCTGCTGCAGGGTGACCCTGCTGCCCGGCCGGAGGCTCTTGACGACGCCCCGGACGCGGAACTGCTGCCAGGCTCTCACGCTCTTCACGGTGGCGTTGGCCGACGCGGTCGTGGGCGCGGCACCGACCGCCGGCTTCTTCGGCGCGGAGGCCGGGGACGTGACCGCCACGGCCGTTCCGACCGAGCCGGCGATCAGCGCGGCGGCGGAGATCGCGGCGCCCCAGGTACGTGCGAACTGACCCATTGCTATGTCTCCCAAGCGTAGGGGGGTGGCTTCAGCGGGCTCACCTTAAGCACGTGGACCGATAACCGGATTATTCGACACGAACCGGATAATCCATCCAGCGTCAACCCCAGTGCTGGGAGTAGTGCGCGCGGAGGTGTCCGCGGTCGGCGCGCTCGGTGAGGAGCCGGCCGACGGCGAGCAGGGCGAGCAGGCTCACGCCGATGATTCCCAGGCCGGGAACGAGCCGGCGCGTCCCGGCGATGCCGGCGACCGACCGCTGTCCCGTGCCGCCCGGCGGTGCGACGGCCTGGGCGGGCGGCACGGCACCGGCGGGGGACGGAGGTGCCGACGGGGGCGCGGACGGGGCGACGGCGGTGTTCCGGTCGGCCGCCGGGCGCCCGTCGATGATCCGTACGCCCAGTGCCGTCAGAGCGGAAGTCACGGGCTGGAAGAACGTCATGCCGCCCTCCGTGCAGTCGCCGTTGCCGCCCGAGGTCACGCCCAGGGCGAGACCCTCTGCGAGGAGCGGGCCTCCGCTGTCCCCCGGCTCGGCGCACACGGTCGTCGCGATCAGGCCGGAGACCGTGCCCTCGCGGTAGTTCACCGTGGCGTTCAACGCGGTCACCCTGCCCGAACGGAGCCCTGTGGTGCTCCCGCTGCGGAAGACCTCCTGGCCGACGACCGGGTCGGCAGCGCCGATCACCGGAACGCTCCGGCCCTGGCCGATGTCGACGGCGTTGGTTCCGTCGAAGGCCCCCCGGTCGTCGTACCGGACGAGGGAGAAGTCCTTGCCCGGGAAGCTGCGGGCGACCGTGGTCCCGAGCCGTCCGCCGTCCTGGGTGCCCCGGAACCAGGGCGTGCCGACCGGTCCGCAATGCCCGGCCGTCAGAAGGAAGTTGTCCCGCCCGTCCGTGACGTTGAAGCCCACGGAACAGCGGCCGGTTCCGTTGAAGATCGGGGCCGCTCCGTCCACCCGGGTGGTGAAGGCGCCATCGGTCCGCTGCGTGCGGACGAAGTCACCCGCCCGGTGCGCCACGTCGGACATACGTGACCAGTCGCCGGCGGACACGGTGCGGTCCGCGTACACCGTGACCTGGTTGGAGGCGTAGTCCACCGCCCAGGCGGTGCCGGGCACCCTGGGGGCCCGTGCCAGGGTCTCGGTGGCCGCTCGGAGGTCCTCGGCGCTGTGCCGCTTCACCACGGCCCGTGCTCCCGCCCGCCGGACCTCGGCGGCCGTGGCGTCGTCGGTCACGGCGACGACCGGGCGGCCGTCCGCCCCGATCCAGCTTCCGGCGGTACGCGCGGTGCCCAGCCGGTCGACGAGTTCCGCCGCTGCTCGGGCGGGCGGGGCGGTGTCGGCGGGTATGCGGCCACTCGGCGTCGGCTCACCCGCCACCGCGCTCGACACCATCAGCCCGCCGCAGAGCAACCCGCCTTACAGCCGCCAGCCTGATGGCCCGCCGGAGGGTGCGCCGCCCGTGCTTCATCCATGGCCCCCAATGCCGTACCGGTGCGAGAGGAGAAGGTCGCCCTCCCATACGTGCCGCCGCGCCGTTCGGTTCATCGGGGTCAGCCGCAGCCCGGTGTCACCAGGCCCGTCTCGTAGGCCACCACGACGGCCTGCGCGCGGCTGCCGAGGCCCAGCTTGTGCATGGCGCGGTTCAGGTGCGTCTTGACCGTGGCCTCGCTGATGAAGAGTTCGCCGGCGATCTCCTGGTTGCCGAGGCCACGCGCCGTCAGCCGCAGCACCTCGGTCTCCCGGCCGGTCAGCAGGTCGAGATCCGGGGGCGGTTGCGCGGCGGCGGTGCCGGACCGCCGCGCGTACGCCTCGACCAGCCGCCTGGTGACGCTGGGGGCGAAGAGCGCGTCGCCGCCACCCACCGCGGCGACCGCCGCGAGCAGCCGCTCGGGTCCCGCGTCCTTGAGCAGGAAGCCCGAGGCGCCCGCGCGCAGCGCCCCGTACACGTACTCGTCCAGGTCGAAGGTGGTCAGCACCAGCACTCCGGGGGCCGGGACCGGCGCCTCGGCGAGGATCTTCTCCGTGGCCGCGACACCGCCCATCCCGGGCATCCGGATGTCCATCAGCACCACGTCGGGGCGGGTCTCGGCGACGAGCGCGACGGCCTCCTCGCCGTCACCGGCCTCACCCACGACCTCGGTCCCGGGCGCGGCCCGCAGCAACCCCACCAGGCCTGCCCGGATGAGGAACTGGTCGTCGACCACGAGCACCCTGGTCATTCCGACGTGCCGTCCCCCTGCCGTGCGGCCCGCGTGGAGGTCGGCAGGATCACCCTGACGGCGAATCCCCCCTCGCTCCGCGGGCCGATGCTGACCGTCCCCCCGTACAGCTTGGCCCGCTCGCGCATCCCGATCAAGCCGTGCCCGCCGCCCGTCCTCACTCTGTCCTGAACCGCCCCATCGCCGTCGTCCGTGACCGAGACCGTCACGTGCCGCGGCCGGTAGTGGACCTCCACGAGCGCGGTCGAACCGGGCGCGTGCTTCAGCACGTTGGTCAGGGCCTCCTGGACCACGCGGTACGCGCACAGGTCGACACCGGGCGGCAGCGGGCGCGGCGTACCGTCGACGCGCAGGCGGACGGGGACGCCCCCGGCCCGTACGCGTTCGGCCATCTCCTCCAGGCGGGCGATGCCCGGCATGGGCGCGGCCTGGCCGCCGTCATCGTCGGCGCGGAGCACCCGCAGGACGCGCCGCAGCTCCTCCAGGGCCTCCGCGCTGGTGCCGGCGATGGTCCCGAGCGCGGTGCGGGCCGTGCCGGGGTCGGAGTCGAAGACGAAACGGGCCAGACCCGCCTGGACGGATATCACCGAGATGTGGTGGGCGACCACGTCGTGGAGTTCCCGGGCGATCCGAGCGCGCTCCTCGGCGACCTCGTGCCGGGCCCGCTCCTCCTGCTCGGCGCGCAGCCGGCGGGCCAGTTCGGCGGAGCGGCGGGCCACATGACCGAAGCGGACCAGGACGAGGGAGAAGCCCATGGCCTGGCCGACGACGGACGGCATGGCGGCGCGGTCGCTGATGAGACCCGCGTAGATCCAGACGGTGCTCATCAGCACGGCGCATCCGGCGGCCGTGCGCGGCGGCCGCAGGGAGGCGACCGTGTAGAGGGTGAGCATGGGGGCGAAGGAGTTGACCACGGGCCAGTAGCCGGCGGTCACGTACACGGTCCACATCGCCAGGACGAAGAGACAGACGGCGACGGGCGCCCTGCCGCGCACCACGACCGGCAGGTTGACCAGACCCACCAGCAGGTGGCCCGCGAGGTCGAGTGGGGGCCATCCCTGGCTCGCCGCTTCCTGGCCGAGCAGTACGGCCACGCCGGTGAGCGCCGCCGTGATCAGGAGGTCGGCGGCAGGGGGACGGATCCGCATCGCCGCAGCGTAACCCCGACGGAGGAGGAACCACTTCAACCAGGCGCTGTAGTGCGGTAGTTGGGGGCGTGCGGCCTGCCCCCGGGGGCGGCGGGGGACGTCGTGTCCGGTTGTGGGACTGGCGCGGCTGCCGGGCCGCCGTCACGAGGGGGGCGGGCTCCACGGTGGGACGGCACGGTGTGACGGCACGCGGGCCGAGACGCTGCCGCGCGTCGGGGGCGACGGCGCGGCGGCGGGAGCGAGCGCAGGCCCGGCGCGAGAGCCATGGGCGGGAAGGCACCGTTCAAGCTAGTCCGGGGCCGCTCAGCCGGGGCGGCGGCGGTACCCCGCCCCCTTCCCCCGAGATGGGCGGAACACCGTCGCAGGAGGATCTCGTCGATCCCGTACGCATGGATCCGCGTGGACGGGTACCCGCACCACCGGCCGACGTGCGCGGCGGGTACCGCCGCGCCGCAGACCGGGAACAAGGAGGCGCCGAATGAGCAAGGTGAAGGAATCCGTCGAGGTCGAGGTCCCCGTCCACACCGCGTACAACCAGTGGACGCTGTTCGAGGAGTTCCCGCAGTTCATGGAGGGCGTGGAGGAGGTCATCCAGGTCGATGACCGCCACAACCACTGGAAGACCAAGATCGGCGGAGTGCAGCGCGAGTTCGACACCGAGATCGTCGACCAGCTGCCCGACGAGCGCATCGCGTGGAGGACCATCAGCGGCGACACCCAGCAGAAGGGTGTGGTCAGCTTCCAGCGCCTGGACGACACGCACACGCGCGTGGAGCTGGTGATGGACGTCGAGACCAGCGGCGTCGCGGAGAAGGCCGCCGACCTCACCGGGACGATCGACCGGCGCGTGAAGGGCGACATGCGGCGGTTCAAGGACTTCATCGAAGGCCAGGGCGGCGAGTCCGGCGGCTGGCGCGGCCGGATCAAGCCGGGCGACCGCTGACGCCCGCACGGACCGACGCCGCCGCCGGCCGGCCGGTACGGCGACACCTCGCCGCACCGTGCCGACCGGCGCCGGTGTCGGCCTGAGCCGGGGCGGGGGGCGTGGGGGCCGGGGCCGCGCCCGGCGGCGCCGGAGTCCGCGGGTGCCCGGCGTTTCGGCGTACCGGTGGCCTCCTGGTGGGGCGACACGGTGACGCCCCGGGGGCCGGGAGCCCCCGCTCGGTGGTGGCGACTGGCTCAGCAGGTCGCAGGCCGCCGCGGGGTCAGCAGGCCGCGCCCTGGGAGCGGAGCCACTCGCACTGCGTCTCGCCGGATGTCTTGCCACCGTCGTACGCGCGCGGGTCGCGGTAGCCGGGGCCGACCGGCTCGTGCGGCTCGAAGACGCCGTCACCGTCCGTGTCGCCCCCCTGGGGGTCGATCGTGCCGCCCGGGTTCCGGCAGGCCGCCCGGTCGGCCGGGTGCGTGGTGCACACGTTCGGGCGAGGATCGGGTGCCTGGGCCTGCCGCGCCGCCGCGACCTGCGCCGTGGCCTGGCCCTCCACCGCCCGCGCGAGCGAGGCGCCGGAGAGTTCCAGGGAGACGGCGGCGGGCCGGGCGGCGGGTGCGGTCACCGGCTCGCCCGCCGGAGGGGCACCTGAACCGCAGGCGGACATCGTGAACGCGAGGCCCGTGGCCAGCAGCGCTGAGCCCGCGAAGGCGGCTGCCCGGCGGCGGGCACGTGATGCGAGGGCCATGACGACCATGGGAACACCTGGCGAGCGATCGACGTGATGGGTGATACGCACCCTACGGCGGCCTCCGGAGCCGGTCAATGCGCTCGTGGCCGACGGAGCGCGCCGGTCCAGGCCGTAGTCGGTGCGGCAGGCGGCGAACGGTTCACGGTGCCGGGCGATGACGGCGCCGCTCCCCCTTGGGCCGGCCGGCGCTCCGGTGACCGCGCGGAAAACGGCCTCCACGGCACGACGGACGGCGCCGCCCTCGCCGACCGTGCGCGTGCCTCGACCACGAACCCCGCTCCCGTCCATCGAGCCGGCCGGACGGCGCCCCCATACCCAAAGGCCCGTCGCGGCGGGGCCCATCGCGGCCAGGGGCCGTCGCGGCCAGGGGCCCGTCACCGGCCGGGCACGGAGCCGGAGGCGCTCGGCCTCCGGAGCCGCGGCAGACGGTCGCCGGGACCGGAGTGGTGCCGGCGAAGCGGTACGCGGTGCCATGGGCCCGCCGGCGGCACACGCCGGTAACATCACCGGATCATGGACGTGTACGGGGAGAACGAGACGGTGCCCGTCCCGGAGGGGCGGGTGACGCTGTCGGACCGGCGGACGGGGCGGAAGTGGCCGGTCGAGCTGGAGCCCTACCGGCTCGCGGCCCGTCCGGTCACCCAGGCGCGGTACGCACAGATCACCGGGCGGCGGCCGAGCAGCGCGCACGGCGACCGGCTGCCGGTCGAGAGCGTCTCGTGGTGGGACGCCGTCCGCTTCTGCAACACCCTCTCCGAGCAGGAGGGGTTGAGGCCCGCGTACCGCGTCCGCGGCGACGACGAGGTCGAGGTCGAGGTCGAGTGGGACGCGTCGTCGGACGGGTACCGGCTCCCCACCGAGGCCGAGTGGGAACACGCCTGCCGTGCCGGCACGACCGGCGCGCGGTACGGGGAGCTCGACGAGATCGCCTGGCACCGCGGCAACTCGCTGGAGCGGATGCGCGAGGTGGGTGGCAGGCGGCCCAACTCGTGGGGGCTGTACGACATGCTGGGCAATGTGTGGGAGTGGTGCTGGGACCTCTACGACCCCGAGGTCTACGGCACCTACCGGGTACTGCGCGGTGGCGGGTGGTTCGACGAGCGCTGGAGCTGCCGCGCCTCGGTACGGCGCCGCAGCCATCCGACCCTGCGCATCGACGACGTGGGGTTCCGCGTCGCCCGTTCCCTCTAGGCGGCGTCGTCCCTCGGGCGCCGCGTCGCCGCCGCGCGGGCGGGCCCGGTGGGAGCGGGCCGTGTCGTCGGCCGGTCCGGTTCGTTGCACATTCCGGCCGCAGAATTCCGGCCGCATTCCCCCTCGTACGACAGGAGCACGCCTTGTCCCGTCACCCCCGCACCCGTCTGATCGCCGTCGCCGCCTCGATCGCGGGCGCGAGCGTCGCCGCCGCCGCCCCC
Source organism: Streptomyces gobitricini (assembly GCF_039532985.1). NCBI lineage: Bacteria > Bacillati > Actinomycetota > Actinomycetes > Kitasatosporales > Streptomycetaceae > Streptomyces > Streptomyces gobitricini. The sequence continues at coordinate 147,536 of NZ_BAAASR010000018.1, forward strand.
GCGATGGCCGACGAGCAGCCGCCCGCGTCCGTCGGCGCCCCCGTCGTCACGGACCTCAACAGCACGGGGCCGCTCAGCACGTCCCCGGACACCCAGGGCCACCAGGCGTCCCCCCTGCCGGTCGGCGGAGCCCTGCTCGGCGGCCTCCCGTCGGGCCTGCCCATCGGCGGCTGACAGACCCGCCGGGGAGCGCGCCGCTCCCCCGCGCCCCCTGAACGGGTGGCCGCCACGTCCCGTAGTAGGGGACGAGCAAGTCATCCGTACGGAAAGGGGGCGATGAGCCGTGCTGCGTCGCTGGGGGCGGAAGGCGCGGGTCGCGCACGGACCGGCGGGGAGCCCGCTGCCGGAGGAACGGCCGCCCGGCGACCGGCTGCCCGGCAGGGGCCGCCGGTTGCGGTTCCGCGTCGACTACCCGCGCCCCGGCCGGCGGGGAGTTCTCCGGTGGGTTCCGTCATGGCGCCAGGTCCTCGCCGTCGCACTGTCCGGCTCCGCCGTGGTCGCCGCGCTGGTGGGGTACGTGTACTCCACGGTGCGGGTCGCGGACGTGAACGCCGACGCACGGGCCGAGGCCAATGTGTACTACTGGGCGGACGGCACGCAGATGGTGAGCGTCGGGCCGGTCAACCGGCAGAACGTCCCCCTCTCCGACATTCCACCGTCCCTGCAGAACGCCGTCATCGCCACCGAGAACGCCACGTTCTACAGCGACCCCGGGTTCTCGGTGCGTGGACTGGCGAGAGCCGTGGTCAACATGGCACGCGGCCAGGAGGTGCAGAGCGGCTCCACCATCACCCAGCAGTACGTCAAGAACACGTACCTCACGCCGGAACAGACCCTCGACCGCAAGCTGCGCGAGCTGTGCCTCTCGGTCAAGCTGTCGAGGTCGCTGTCCAAGCAGGAGATCCTCCAGGGGTACCTCAACACCAGTTGGTTCGGCCGGAACGCCTACGGGGTGCAGGCCGCGGCGGTGGCGTACTACGGCATGGACGCCAAGGACCTCGACCCCTCCCGCAGCGCCCTGCTGGCCGCGCTGCTCAAGGGCGGGGAGCTGTACGACCCTTCGCTGAGCCCGGCCCACCACCGCCGTGCCGTCGAACGGTGGGGCTACGTCCTGGACCGGCAGGTGGAGCTCGGCTACATGTCCAAGGGCGAGCGGGCGAAGTACACCGCCTTCCCCGAGCCCCGGCCGGAGTCGGTCTCCACCAGCATGTCCGGCCAGATCGGCTACCTGGTCGACGTGGCGGACAAGTACATCAAGAACCGCACGGGCCTGACGACCGAGCAGCTCGGACGCGGGGGCTACCGGATCCGCACCACCTTCGACGAGCGGGAGGTGGAACGGCTGCGGACCACGGTGGAGGAAGTGCGGCAGACCTCGCTCGACCCGGCCCGCCGGATCGCCGACCGGGACGTGGAGATCGGCGCGGCATCGGTCCGGCCGGGCGACGGCGCGGTGCTGGCGTTGTACGGAGGTCCGGACGCGACCGAGCACTTCACCAACAACGCCGACACGGCCGGTGTGCCGGTGGGTTCGGCCTTCACGCCGTTCGTCCTGGCCGCGGCCCTGGAGCACGGCGCCGGTCCCGCCGCCGACGCGCCCTCCGCGCTGCGGCGGGCGCTGGTGCGGGGCGACAGCCGCCTCTACAGCCGGCTGGGCGAGGCGGTGGGGCTGGAGAAGGTACGGGACCTCGCCGTCGGCTCGGGCCTGTTGCCGCTCAGCATGGCGCCGCTGGAGCCCTCCTTCTCCGTCGGCACGTCGACGCCGAGCGCCATCAGGATGGCCGGTGCGTACGCCACGTTCGCCGCCGGCGGGCGGCGGACCGACCCGTACTCCGTCACCGCGGTCAGCCACCTCGGCACGCCGGTGGAGGGGCTGGAGCGGCCCGCCGCCCGGCGGGTGATGGACGAGAGGGTGGCCCGTGAGGTGTCGGAGGCGCTGCGGGACGTGGCGGTGGACGTCATGGCGCCGGACGCCATCCGTGCCCTGCCCCCGGTCACCGCCGGCCGGACCGGTGCCGAGGACCGGGTCCCCGCGTCCTGGTTCGTCGGGTACACCGGCCGGCTGTCCACCGCGGTCACGGTGTTCCGCAGCCGGCCCGGTACGGGCGGTCTGCTGCCCCTGAACGGCGTGGGCGGGAGCGAGTCGGACCGGGCCGCCGACTTCCTGCCTCTGCGGGTGTGGTCGTCGTACATGACCGGCACTCCCGCCTCACGCGGCACCGACTAGCTCACAGGGCGCCGGCCATGCGCCGGACCGCTTCCGTGAGCACCTCGGGCGAGGTGGCGAGGTTGAGACGGGCGTGCCCGGCGCCGCCGGTGCCGAAGGGCGGACCGGAGTGCAGCGCCACCCGGCCGCGCTCGAGGAAGGCGGCGGCCGGGTCGTCGCCCAGACCGAGGGCCCGGCAGTCCAGCCACGCCAGGTACGTGCCCTCGCCGGGCCGGTGGCGCACGCCCGGCAGGTACTTGGCCAGGAGCTCGTCCAGGAGCCGCCGGTTGTCGTCGAGCCCGTCCAGCAGGGCGTCGAGCCAGTCACCGCCGTCCCGGAAGGCGGCCGTGTGGGCGATGGCACCCAGGTGGCTGGGGCCGTGGCCGACCTCGGGCGGCATCCGCGCCAGGTCGTCGGCGGCGGCCGGTCCGGCCACAGCGAGCGCGGCCTTGAGCCCGGCGAGGTTCCAGGCCTTGGACGCGGACATCACGGAGAAGCCGCGGTCGGCGCCCGGCACGCTCAGGTAGGGCACGAAACGCGCCGAGCGGGACACGACGGGGGCGTGGATCTCGTCCACCACGACGCGTACGCCATGGCGGTCGGCGAGGGCCGCCACGGCGGCCAGTTCGTCGGCGGTGTGCACGGTTCCGGTCGGGTTGTGCGGGCTGCACAGCAGGTACGCCGCGCGGCGGCCGCCTCGTACGGCCCGCCGGAACGCGTCCTCCAGTACGGTCAGGTCGATCCGGGACCGCTCGTCGAGCGGTGCTTCCACGACCCGGCGGTCCATGTGCTCGACGAAGAGGTAGAACGGGTTGTAGACCGGGCAGTTGACCACGACCGCGTCCCCGGGGCCGGTGAGGAGCTTGAGCACCTCCACGATGCCGAGCATCACGTCGGGCACGAGCCGGGTCCGCTCCACGGCGAGCGTGTCCCAGCCCCAGCGTCCGCTCGCGAACGACGCCAGCGCCTCGGCGTAGCCCGTGCCGGCGGGGTAACCGGTGTCGCCGATGGCGACCGCTTCGGTGACCGCCCGTGCCACGGGCTCTGCCAGCGGCACGTCCATCTCGGCCACCCACAGGGGCAGCACATCGTCGGGGTACTCACGCCACTTGATGCTGGTGCGGCGGCGCAGTTGTTCCAGGGAGAGCCGCCGGAGCGGGTTCGGGTCGTCGGGCGAGCCGTGCGGTGTCTGCTCCATGCCGGGCGATTCTAGGCGGCGGGGTGCGGATCCGCGGGGTGTCTTTCCGCCGCGTGCCCGGGGGCCGGAGGGTCAGGAACACGCGAAACCGTCCGCAGCCATGGCGTGCTGTTCCGTGCCGGACGGCGGCCCGGGTCCCGGCCGTCGCGTCACCTCCGCGTCTCCCCGCCGGAGCCGTGCGCCGGGGTCGTTTCGGCCGGCGTGCCCACGCGGACGCGGTTGCCGTCCGGGTCGCGCAGCTCGATCCCGCGCGCCCACGGCTGGTGTGCCGGCCGTTCGCCGAACTCCGCCGCGAGGGCGTCGACGTCGTGCACCCGGAGGTAGACCAGTGTGTCCGGGCGGGCGTCGCCGAGGTGTTCCGACAGGAACAACCGCACGCCGCCGCGGGCGACTTCGACGAAGGCGGGGAAGCCCGGGGCGAAGCGGTGCTCCCATCGCGGCGTGAAGCCCAGCCGCTCGTACCAGGCGACCGCCACGGCGGCGTTCTCGACGCGGAGGACCGGGATGACGGCCTCATCCATGTCCATGTCCATGCGGTCATCGTCGCAGAGGTGCGCCGTTCGACCGATTCCCCCGAGAGCGGAACGCCGTTGGGCTCCGCGGCGGGCCGTACCGGGGCCGATGCTCCTAGTCTGTACGGGTGACCAACCACATACCCGCGGAGCCCCTGTGGCGGCACGTCGTCGGTGGCGTCCTGCGCCGTGAGCGCCTCGCCCAGGAACGCACGCTCAAGGACGTCGCCGAGGCGGCCAAGATCTCCGTCCCGTACCTCTCCGAGCTGGAACGCGGCCGCAAGGAGGCTTCGTCGGAAGTCCTGGCGGCCGCCGCCCACGCCCTCGGGCTCGGGCTGGCCGATCTGCTCGCCCTCGCGCACGCCGATCTGGCCCGTCCGGCACGGACCCGGCCGGTGACGGGGCGGGTCGCCGCCCGCGTCGACGGCGGTTCCGCGGTGAGCGAGACCGCACTCCGGCCGGTGGGGACGGCGCGGGTGCGGCGGACGGGCGCCCGGCAGGCCCGGTTCGGTCTGGCGGCCTAGCCACCGGCGCCGCCGGTACACCCGGTGCTCCGGGGTACGCCCGGTGCTCCGGTACGCCTGGCACCCACCGCCGGGTACGCCCGGTGGGTGCCGGGTGCCACCGGGTGCGCCCGGTGGGTACCGGGTGCCGCCGGCTCCGGTCAGGGACGGTGGCCGTCCGGAGGCGGCACCGGTGCGGCGGGGTCCGTACCCTCCCGTACGGCACACCGCTCGACGAGGGCCACGGTGTGCGCCCATCCCGCGGCGAGGGAGCGGACGCGGTGCTCGCGGCGGCCACCGGACAGGTCGAGGCCGGCCGGCCGGGGCCCGTCCGGTGACCGGTCGTCGGGGGCCAGCCCCCAGGTGACGCACTGCCGCGGTCCGTCCGCCCGCCCCTGGTCGAGCACGGCCACGTTGTGCCGGTACCCGGCCGTCACGCGGTCCGCGTGCCGTACGTGGGGGACGACGACCGGTCCGGCGGGGTCGTGCTCCGGGTCGAGGCCCAACTGCCCGCAGTGGTTGTTGCCCCACGCGCGTACGGTGCCGTCCTTGATGACGGCCAGGCTGTGGTGCCATCCGGCGTCGAGGGACGTCACTCCGGCGAGGTTCCGGACGGCGACGGGGGTGCGGCGCTCCTCGTTGGTGCCGTCGCCGAGCTGGCACCAGTGGTTGGTGCCCCAGGCCCGTACCGTGCCGTCGGACAGCAGGGCCACGCTGAAGTAGCCGCCGCCGGACACGGCCGTGACGTCCCCGAGATCGCGGACGGCCACCGGGGTGCGGCGTTCGTTTTTGCTGCCGTCGCCGAGCTGCCCCCGGTTGTTGGAGCCCCAGGTCCGGACGGTGCCGTCGGCCAGCAGGGCGAGGTTGTGGCCGCCGCCCGCCGCGACCGCCACGACGTCGTGCAGACCGGTCACGGGGACGGGGACGTGGTGGTCGTGCCGGGTGCCGCTGCCGATCTGTCCCCAGTCGTTGGCGCCCCACGCCCGTACCGTGCCGTCGGACAGCAGGGCCACGCTGTGGCCGCCGCCCGCCGCGAGCGCGGTGACGCCGGTCAGTTCCCGGACGGCCACCGGCCGGTGGCGGTCCTCCCGCGTGCCGTCGCCGAGCTGGCCGTAGTGGTTGGCACCCCAGGCCAGGACGGTCCCGTCGCGGGTGAGGGCCAGGGTGTGGTGGGAGCCGGCCGCGACGGAGACGACGTCGTGCCCGATGCCGTCCAGGGCCACCGGCACGGCCCGTTCGCCGCGTGTCCCGTCACCGAGCTGTCCGCAGTGGTTGACGCCCCACACCAGAACGGCACGGCCGTCGGATCCGATGCTCATGCGATGCTCACTCCCGGTCGCCGGCTTCCTCGCGGGGCACCCGTTCGGCGCCCCCGCCGAAGCCGTTCCACGCTGCGCACCGGAACGCACCCCGAGCGCCGTGGATCACCCCCACGTGGGGGCGCACGGAGGCAGACGGCAGGTCCGGCGGGGTACCTCCTTAGACTGCCTGACGTGGAGCTTCGGCATCTGGAACACTTCGTCGCCGTGGCCGAGGAGGGCAATGTGACCCGGGCCGCCGCCCGGCTGCACCTGGCGCAGTCGGGGCTGTCGGCATCGGTGCGCGCCCTGGAGCGGGAGCTGGGGGCCGAGCTGTTCGTCCGTACGGCGCGTGGCGTGGAGCCGACCGAGGCCGGCCGGGCACTGCTGCGGGAGGCGCGGCGCACGCTGGACAGCGCGGCGGCGGCGCGTGAGGCGGTCGCGGCGGTACGGGGCGTGGTCGGCGGGACGCTGCGGGTGGGGACCGAGCAGTGCATGGGCGCGGCCGACCCGTTCGGCGCGCTTGTGGAGTTCGGGGCGCGGCACTCCTCGGTCGACGTCCACGTCGAGCAGGCGGGGTCGGCCGTACTGCTGGAGCGGTTGCGGCAGGGCCGCCTGGACGTGGCCTTCGTCGCCGGTCCGGGCGGGACCGCGGGGTCGCGGCTGCGGGCGCTGGCGCGGGAGCCCATGGTGCTGTTGTGCGCGCCCGGCCACCGGTTGGCGGGGCGGGCGGAGGCGGTGGACCTCGCGGAGCTGGCGGAGGAGGTGTTCGTGGACCTGGGCCCGCACTGGGGGTCGCGCCGGGTGGCCGACGCCGCGTTCGGGGCCGCGGGCGTCCGGCGCGCCATCGCCATGCAGCTGGACGACGTGCACAAGCTCCTGGAAGCCGTGGGCCGCGGGGTGGGAGTGGCGTTCGTGCCGCGCTCGGTGGCGGACAAGGAGCAGGCGGGCGGTCTGCGGTGGCTGGCTCCGGCCACGGAGGTCGTGTGGGAGGTGTCCGTGGCGTGGCCGTCGCCCGCCCGCCCGTCGGCGGCGGTCCGGGCGCTGCTGTCGTCGCTGCCCTGCGGGGGCGATCGGTCCGGCTGATGGCTGCCATCACCAACCGGTGTTGGACGGTGCGGGCGCCCGGAACGGAGGCTGGAGCGGTGACAGTGACAGGAACACACCCCGCCATGCCGGCCCGCCGAATCGGAAGCGTGGAGGTGAGCGCGATCGGCTTCGGCGCCATGCCGCTCTCCGTCCGGGGACGGCCCGACGAGCGGCGGGCGATCGCCACTCTCCATACGGTGCTGGACGCCGGGATCAACCTGATCGACACGGCCGACGCCTACCACCTGGACGCCGGCGATCCCGGCCACAACGAGACGCTGATCGCGACGGCGCTGGCGGCGTACGGGGGCGACACCGGGGACGTCCTGGTCGCCACCAAGGGTGGTCACACCCGCCCGGACGGCTCCTGGGCGCTCGACGGCTCGCCCGAGCATCTGCGCCGGGCCGCCGACGCGTCGCTGCGGCGGCTGGGCGTGGAGGCGATCGGGCTTTACCAGTACCACCGCCCGGACCCGGACGTGCCGTACGCGGAGTCCGTCGGCGCCCTCAAGGAGCTGTGCGACGCCGGGAAGGTGAGGGCGGTGGGTGTCTCGAACGCCGGCCCCGACCAGATCCGGCTCGCCCACGCCATCCTGGGCGAGCGGCTCGTCGCCGTACAGAACCAGTTCTCCCCCTCCTTCCGCGGCAGCCTGCCGGAGCTGGAGCTGTGCGAGCGGCTCGGGCTGGCGTTCCTGCCCTGGAGTCCGCTCGGCGGCATGGGTGAGGCGGGTGCGCTGGGGGCGCGGCACCGCGCGTTCCACGAGGTGGCCGCCGAGCTGGGGGTGAGCCCCCAGCGGGTGTGCCTGGCGTGGATGCTGGCCCTGTCTCCTTGTGTGGTCCCGATCCCGGGCGCCCGTCGCCCCGGGAACGTACGGGACTGTGCCATGGCCGCGGGGCTGACACTGACGCCGGCGCAGCTGGCGCGTCTGGCCGCGACCGGGTGAGCCGGCGGCCCCGGCCCCCGGCCCCGGCCGCCGACGGCAGCCGTCATCGGCCCTTGAGCACGACCCAGACCTGTCCGGGGGCGAAGGTGAGGGGCTGTCCGGCGGGGGTGGTGAAGGTGGTGACGGCGTCCGCCGCGGGACGGCTCCACCGTGCGTCGTGGCGCCGGCCGTCCCGCAGGACGACCGCGGTGCCGGATCCCACCGTCTCGGTGTACGGGGTGACGTTGCCTCCCCGGTCGCGGAACTTCGAGGGGCGGACGTCCACGTCCTGGACGACGACCGTGGCCGCCGCCGCCCGCGAGCCGTCGGTGGTGCGGGCGGGTGTCCCGTCCATGGTGACCAGCCACCGCTTGCCGGTGTCGGACCAGGTGAAGGTGAACCGTGCGGCCGGGTAGCGCACCGTGTGCTCGTTCACCTGTCTGCCGCCCGGGGGTGCGGCGCCGAAGCGGAAGCCGATGTCCTTCGCCTTGTCGGCCTTCGGGACGGCGGACAGGGCACGTTCGGGCCGGACGTACAGGTTGTGCGGGGCCGGGCGTTGCTCGCCGCGGAAGTACGCGCGGGGGGCGTCGCCCGGGGTCAGGGGGAACAGCGGGGCGGCGTCGATCAGGGGCCGGAGCGCGGACTGCTCGCCGGAGTAGGCGAGGGCGGGACGGCCGAACTGGCGCAGCAGCTCCAGGTCCGCTTCGCGGGCGCTGCGCACCGGCCCCACCGTGGCGGGCAGCCGCGACGAGTAGACCGCGAGGAGCCTGGTCTGGCCCGCCTCGACCTGCTCGACGTAGACGATGTCCGCCGCGCCCAGGCCGGTGTGGGGCCGCGCCGGGCGGACGTTGTCGATCTTGACGGCGAGGACCGGGGAGGGTTCGGCCGGACGTCCCGTGAAGGGCGAGACGCCCTGTCCGGGCGGGTTCGGTGGGACGGACGTGCCGGGCGGCCGCTGGGGCGTGGGCTCGGGGGCGGGACCGGTCCCGGAGCACGCGTAGAGACCGGCGGTCATCACCGCGGACACCGTGGCGGCGACGGCCGCACCGGCCCGACCCGATCTGCGTTTCGCACCCATCGGTCCCGTTCCTGCCTGTCTGCCTCAAGTGCACCACGAAAAGCGGTACCGGAACAGCGCAGGAGCGGGCTCGCCTCAGGGCGCCGCCCGGATGCTCCACAGGTGGTAGGCGACCACGCCCGCGAGGCAGAGCAGGACGATCCAGGAGCCGAGGCCGGTGTGCCGTGCCTTGGGCCCGGAGCGGCGGGGCTTGCGGCCCCGGGGCCTCACCCTCGCCGCCTTCCGCGCGGCGCCGGCGGGGGCTCCGCCGGTGGAGGGCCCGTCGGCGGCGGCTTCGGCGGCCGTCTCGGCGAGCAGGCGCCGGCAGGCGGTGGCGAGCTCCGCCGTGCCCGCGGTGAGCGGCATGACGGCCTCGGAGCGGGCCGGGGCGGTCGTCCCGCCGTCCAGGATGCGGCCCGCGCGCAGGAGTATCTCGTCCCTGCCTCCGGCGGGGGCGAGGCTGATCCAGCGCTCCACATGCTCGCCCCGGATGACCACACCTCCGGACCGTTCGCGGTAGACGGTGTGCTCCCGCCACAGCATGGCCGCCAACTCACCCGCCGCCTCGCGCAGTTGCGCACTCATGCGCCGCCCCCTCCTCCGTACGCCACTGGATCAGGCACGCACTCTAGCGTCAGGTACACACCAAGCCGACGCCGGGTGCCGGGGCACGCCCCTGCCGCACACTGGCGTCATGACTCCCACCGACGACTTCACGAGCCCGAGCCGCCTCACGCGCGCGGCGTACGGGGCCTTCATGGCCGCCGTCCGGAAGATCGACGACGAAGCGTCATGGGCGCCGACCGGTTGTACCGGGTGGGCGGCGCGCGACCTGGTGTTCCACTGCCTGACCGACGCGCAGCGCGCCCTCAACGCACTCCACACGCCCACGGACGCCGCACCCGACCGGGACGCCGTCGACTACTGGACCGACTGGCGGCAGCAGGACGCCGCGGGCGGGGAACGCGCCGCCCACGAGCGCCGGTTCGCACGGACGGTGGCCGGGACGTACCCGCACTTCGGGGAGTTGCGCGAGCTGTACCTGGAGACGGCGACGGCCGTCGTGCACGCCGCCGACCACACCGATCCGGGCCTGTCCGTGGCCACCCAGGGGCACGTCCTGAGCGCGGGTGACCTGTTGCGCACGCTCGCGGTGGAGGCGACGATCCACCACCTGGACCTGGGCGGGTCGTTGACCGGCCTGCCCGGCCCCTCCCCCGAGGGGCTCGCCGAGGTCCGCCGCACTCTGGACGGTCTCCTGGGCCGCCCCGTACCGCTGCCGTGGGACGACGCGCACTACGCCCGCGCGGCCACCGGCCGGGCCGCGCTCACCCCGGCCGAACGCACCGCCCTCGGGCGGGACGCGGACCGCCTGCCCCTCCTCGGGTGACGGCGTCCGTCATACGTCGTGCCCCTGTGCGGCGAGCCAGTGGTGGACGGCCGTCTTGTCGGCGACGCTGATGCGTACGGGCCCGTCGGGCGCGGGGCCCTCGTCCTCGTTGAAACCGGTGTCGGTGACCCGCGCCGTCACCCAGTCGGCCAGCTCCCGGGCGGACTCGGCGGACAGGCTGCCCCGCCGCCACTCCTCCCGTGCCTCCCTGGCGGCTCGCGCGTCATGTCGCGCCGCCTCCTCCAGCCATGCCGGTACCAGCCGTTCGACGACCCGCAGGTCCGCTTCGGAATGGTTCATGCACCCATGTGTGACCGTTCGGGCACGCTGTCATTCCTGCTTGCCCCGAACGCGTCCCCGGCCGGCATCCTCCACCGCGCGCCCCGGCCGTCGGCGACACCGCCGTCCGGCCCTGCGGCGAAAGGGTGAACTGTCCGCCCGCCGCGGGCGGGGCCGTTACGCACCACGGAGCCGCCTGTTACGCAAAGGAGCCCGGGAACCCGGTGTCACGACGATGAAGGACGAACATGATCAAGAAGGTTCTGGCCACCGCCGGTGTCGCCGCCGCCGTCCTCGGTGTGTCCGCGCCGATGGCGGCCGCCGTGGGCGACCGCGGAGTCGACACGCAGAACGGCAACTTCGCCACCCAGTCGTACGGCAACACCGTGACCGGCGGCCACATGAGCCCGCAGGTCGGGCTCGTCCAGGGCTCGCTGAACAAGCTGTGCGTCGGCCTGCCGGTCCAGGGTGACGTCCAGAACATCCTGCTGATCAACATCGGTGTCCAGGACCTGCTGAACGACACGCAGAACCAGCAGTGCGCCGAGAACTCCACGGCGGTCAAGGGTGACAGCGCCCTGTCGCACATCCTCGAGGACGTCCTCTCCGAGAACCTCTCGGCCGCCGTCCAGAACTGACGCGAGCCCTCCGGCCCGCACGCCGCCCCGGGCGCCGTGCGGGCCGGCCGTGACGAGAGGGCGGACCGAGGGGCGGGCGGCACGGAGGGTCAGGCAGGGGGGCGGGCGAGGCCGCCGGGCAGGGCGAAGGACGCCCAGACGGTCTTGCCCCACAAGGGGGCCGGGTCCCAGGACCAGGACTCACTGAGCGCGCCGACGAGGGCGAGACCCCGGCCGTTCCCCGCGGTGTCCCGCGCGGCGCGCGGTCGCGGCGGATCGGAACTCGGGTCGGAGACGGCGCACACCACGGTGCCGGGATAGCGGAAGAGCCCCAGCCAGACCGGGTTCTCCGAAGGCGGTGACGACGACGGGGCCAGTCCGTGCTGGACCGCGTTGGTCACGAGTTCACTGACGACCAGCGTCATGTCCGGCACGAGGGACGGCAGCGCCCATGAGGTCAGCGTGGTCCTGACGAACCGCCGCGCCTGACCCGCGCTCCTCGGGCACCCCCCGAGCCCGCAGGCCGCGAAGGCACCAAGACTCTCGTCGCGCGGCAGCGCGGCGTCCGTACGCGATAAGGCCGACGTGTGAGCCGTCACTGGGCATGTCCCCCTGCAGACTTCGGTGTTCGACGGTGCGGCAGGCGATCTGGAACGAGTATCGTCGGCTCTGCGCACAAAATGCAATTGCATCTGAGATTGCAGTCAAGGATGGCTGGAACGCCTGAACGAAACGGGAGGGGTTGGTGAGCGTGGAGTTCTTCAACGGCATGAGGGCCGGAGCCCTGGGGTCCGTCGCCTGGACCAAGAGCAAGCGGAGCAACGCCACGGGGAACTGCGTCGAGCTGGCGGCGCTCCCGGGTGACCGGGTCGCCGTGCGCAACTCCCGTGATCCCCACGGGCCGGCGCTGATCTACACCCGCGACGAGATAGCCGCGTTCGTCGCGGGCGCCCGGGACGGCGATTTCGACTCCGTACTGGACTGAACCGGCCACCGGATCGGCTCGCGCTCTGGCTCACCGCGCCCCGTGCTGGATACTGTCATGTCCTCACAGAGCAGGAGCGCAAGATGGCTGCAACGGAACGGAGCCCGTCGTTGTTCGTCCGGCCCCTGGGAGCGGTCGAGAACAACCCGACCGCCCTGAAGCTGATCCTGGGCGGCAAGTTGCGCGAACTACGCGTGAGCGCCGGGCTCGACCCGGCGGACGTCGACGACCGCCTCGGCTTCTCACGGTCGAAGACCAGCCGGATCGAGCTGGGCCGCCACGGATGCAAACCCGCTGACGCCGAAGCCCTGTTGCGGCTGTACGGCGTGGAGGACGAGGAACTGGTCACGGAGTTCCAGCGGTTGGTCACCCAGTCGCGCCAGTCCGACTGGTGGCGTTCCTTCAGCGACGTCCTGTCGGACTTCTTCACACCACTGGTCGCCCTGGAGGGAGCGGCCGCGATCATACGCACCTACGAGCCGTTCTACGTGCCGGGCCTGCTGCAGACTCCCGCGTACGCGCGTGCGGTGATCGAGTCGGGCCCCGCCCGGCTCCTCCCCCACGACGTCCGGCGCCGGGTGGACCTGCGGCAGGAACGGCAACGGCAGCTCGACCAGCCGGACGCGCCCCGGCTGTGGGCCGTGATCGACGAGTCGGTACTGATGCGCACGGTCGGCGGCCCCCGGGTGATGCGGGAGCAGCTGGAGCACCTCGCCGCGATGATGCGGCGTCCCCACGTCACCGTGCAGGTGGCACCTTTGGACGTCACCGCGTCCGTGGGCGTGGGTACGGGCGTGACCTATCTGCGGTTCGCGCTCGGCGACCTCAAGGACGCGATCTACATCGAGCACCTGACGGACAGCACCTTCAGCCAGAAACCCCAGTCGGTCGAGCAGTACCGCGACATGCTCGACCGGCTGGGGGCCTGCGCTCTCACGCCGAAGGAATCACTGGTGCTGCTGGAGGAACGGATCCGGCGCTACTCCTGACGGGCGGCGCCGACCCGGGTCACACGATCCGCGCGACGCCGCCCCACTCCACCCACTCGTCGGTCTGCTGGGTGGGGGCGAGGTCGTTGTCGGGGCGCCATGTCGACACCTCCACCAGGCCCGGTTCGAGAATCTCCAGGCCGTCGAGGAACCCGGCGACCTCGTGCTCCTCGCGCACCCGGCCCCAGTGGCCGTCGGTGGCCTCCGCCATGAAGTCGGTGACGAAGGTACGGATCTCCGGACGGTCGCTGACCAGCTGGCACACGACGAGGAAGCTTCCCGGTACCAGGTGTTCGGCGACCCGGCGGACCAGCGCGCCCGGGTCGTCCTCGTCCGGGATGCAGTGCAGCACCGACACGAACAGCGCCGCGACCGGCCGGCTGAAGTCGATGAGCCGCCGGGTCTCCTCGTGGCCGAAGATGCCGTCGGTGTCACGCATGTCGGCCTGGATGACCGCGGTCCGGTCGTTCTCGTCCAGGAGGGCGCGGCCGTGCGCCAGCACGATGGGGTCGTTGTCGACGTAGACGACGCTGGAGGCGGGGTCGACGGCCTGGGCGACCTGGTGGACGTTGTCCTGGGTGGGCAGGCCCGATCCGTGGTCGATGAATTGGCGAATTCCGTACTCCCTGGCGAGCACCCGCACGACCCGTCGCAGGAAGTGCCGGTTGTTCACCGCGAGCGCCTTGGTGCTGGGCACCTGCTTCAGCAGGAGCTCGCACGCCTCGCGGTCGGACTCGTAGTTGTCGCTGCCGCCCAGGAAGAAGTCGTACATGCGCGCCACGCTGGGCACGGTCGTGTCAATTTCGGCGGGGCTCCACAACTCGCGTACCATCCAGTCCTCATCCGCTCGGGTGCCGTCAGATCGGTCGTACGAGAGGCACATGCTAGGGAGAGTCGGCCCGCCGGTACGAAGAATGACCGTAAGAGCGGTCAGGAGGGACGCCTTTCGGCCATTGTGTCAGCGCATGACATTCTCAGGCGTGTCGTGCCAGCGTTCGAGCCGGCGCTGCAGGACCTCCAGCGCTCCGCGCTGGCGTCCGGGCACCCGGCGGCGCAGGGCGATCAGGGCCGGGGCCAGCGCTCGGGCGGCCTCCGGGTCGCGCAGCTGCTCCCACTGGTGGTGGGCACGGTCGACGGCGCCCTCGACCTCGGGGTCGTCCAGGGCCTGTCGGCGCGTCAGCCTCGCCTCCGCGGCGACCAGCCACAGCCGGCAGCTGGCCGCGGGGTCCCCCGCCAGGCGGGCGAGGTCGGCCCGTACCTCCAGCCAGTGGATCGCCTGGGGCGAGCCGGAGCCGTGGGTACGGTGCGCGTGCTGCTCCCAGGCCGCGGCGGCGGCCCCCGCCTCACCGTGCCGGCCGGACTCGGCGGCGGCGAGGATCGACGGCAGCGGATCGGTACCGGTCTCCTGCCGTGCGGGCGGGACCGCCGGTACGGACACGTGCGTGGGCTCGGGCGGGGCGGGCGGCGTCGCGGGCACGTACGCCGACGGCGCGGACGCCGGGGCGGGCGACGGGAAGCCGGCGGCGAACACCAGTGCGCCGAGCGCCGCGCCCGACTGGGGCGCGGTCTGCGCGACGACCTGTTCGTGGAGTGCCGCCAGGGGCGGGCGCGCTCCGCTGCGCCAGATCGCCGCACAGGCCTTGAGGTAGTCGGGGCTCGCGATCGTCCGGCGCCCCGGCGGAGGGGCGACCCGGCCGTACACGCCCACTCCGTGACAGAGGGCGAGCAGGCCCCGGTCCGTGACCAGTCGCCGCCAGGTCGGGTCGTCGGCGACGAGGTCGACGACGACCGTGGTCGTGCCGGGGCGGCGGAGTTTCAGCTCGCCGGCGATCCAGTGCCAGGGCAGGGCGGTGTAGCGCAGCGTGGAGGGTGACGTACGCGCCAGGGCCAGGTGCGGCAGGCACTGCCGGTGGTCGAGGTGGAGCTGCCCGGCGATGTAGAGCGAGAGCGGGCCGGGCGTGGCCACGGCGGCACGGAGGCGGGTGAGCACGGCCTGCGGGTCGAGCGGGTCCGCCAGCTCGACCAGCGTCGCGGACGCCGTGCCGGTCAGCGCGCCCGGCGGTACGGCGGCGAGCGCGGGAAGCACGCCCACCGCGTCGATCAGTCTTCCCTTGCCGACGGGGGCGGCCGCCAGCAGCAGCGCCGTCCCTGCCGTGTCCTCCCTGTCGATCACCACAGCAGCACCGTATCCGCTCTACGGGGTGCCTGACCCCACCGGGTGGCGGGGAGACAGGCGGTGGAGGCGGACCTCGGCCAGCGCGCCCCCGGTGACGACGGCGGTCATGTAGGTGCGGTAGGGCTGGCGCCGGCGGTCGGTGGGCGAGCCGGGGTTGAGCAGCCGGAGCCCGCCGGGGGCCGTGCTGTCCCAGGGGATGTGGCTGTGCCCGAAGACCAGGACGTCGAGGTCGGGGAACCGCTCCTCGCACCGGCGTTCGCGGCCTTGCGCGGGGCCCGTCTCGTGGACGACCCCGAATCGCAGCCCGCCGAGTTCGGCCCGCGCCACCTCGGGCAGCCGGGCCCGCAGCTCGGGGCCGTCGTTGTTGCCGTGGACGCCCAGCAGCCGCGCGGCGCGGGCCTCCAGCAGGTCCAGGGTGGCGACGTCCACCCAGTCGCCGGCGTGCAGCACCACGTCGGCGGTCTCGATGTCCGCCAGGAGCTCCGCGGGCAGGTGCCTGGCCCGCTTGGGCAGGTGGGTGTCGGCGGTCAGAAGCAGTCGCACGGCGCTGGTCGGGTTCACCCCTCAATGGTGCGGGTGGCGGGGCGGGAGTCCGAAGCGGGCGCGCCACGACCCGGGAGCCGGGTGGGCGCGCCAGCCGCGGTCCCACTCCGCCCGGCGCGACGCCGTACCGGTTCCGCGCCCTTCCGCGCCGGACCGGCACGCGAGTGCGGTCAGCACGGCGGTGAGGGCGGCGAGTTCGGTGGGGGTCGGGCGGCCGTGGACGATGCGGAGATGGAGGGGCATTCGTTCATGCTCCGCCGTCCCCTCCCGCCGGAGCATCCGCTGTTCCCCCGTCCGGGGGAACGGAGGGGCCCCGTACGGGCCCGTGGGCCGTGCGGGCGCGACGCCCGGCGCTGGCGTGACGGCGGCGGGTGTGCTCCCGGCGGGCCCGCCGGCCGTCACCCGGGCGGGCGCCGGTCGGTGCGGCACGGAAGGCGGCGGGTGCCCGGGGTCACGCGTCGGCGCCACCGCGGGCGTGGACGGCGCCGCGTCACCGGTTCGGCGTAACCGGGCGGACCTCCTTCGACGCGCGCGACGATCGCCCGTCCCGGATCCTTTGAGTGCAAACGCGACGAAAGGGCTTACCCCATGGCCACGTTGTGCAGACCCGCGGTATCCGTCCCCGAGCACGTGATCACCATGCAGCAGACGCTCGACCTGGCACGGACCATTCACGCGGACCACCCCCAGCTGCAGCTGGCCCTGCGGCTGATGGAGAACACCGGCGTCCAGAAGCGGCACCTCCTGCGACCCATCGAGGAGACGCTGCGGCACGACGGATTCGAGATACGGAACCAGATATACGAGGCCGAGGCCAAGGCCCGGGTGCCCGCGGTCATCAACCGGGCGCTCGAGGACGCGGAACTCCGTGCCTCGGACATCGATGTGATCATCTACGTCTCGTGCACCGGCTTCATGATGCCGTCGCTCACGGCGTGGCTGATCAACACCATGGGCTTCCGCAGCGACACCCGCCAGGTGCCCATCGCCCAGCTCGGCTGCGCGGCGGGCGGCGCGGCGATCAACCGGGCGCACGACTTCTGCACCGCCTACCCGGAGGCGAACGCGCTCATCGTGGCGTGCGAGTTCTGCTCGCTGTGCTACCAGCCGACCGACCTCGGCGTCGGGAACCTGCTCTCCAACGGCCTGTTCGGCGACGGCCTCGCGGCCGCCGTGATGCGGGGCCAGGGCGGTACGGGCGTGACGCTGGAGCGCAACGGCTCGTACCTGGTTCCCGAGACGGAGGACTGGATCGCGTACGACGTGCGCTCCACCGGCTTCCACTTCAAGCTCGACAAGCGGGTGCCCGGCACCATGGAACCCCTGGCGCCGGCGCTCAAGGAACTGGCCGGACAGCATGGCTGGGACGCCTCCGACCTGGACTTCTACATCATCCACGCGGGCGGCCCGAGGATCCTGGACGACCTCAGCACCTTCCTGGGTGTGCCCGCCGAGGCGTTCCGCTTCAGCCGGGCCACGCTGACCGAGTACGGGAACATCGCGAGCGCCGTCGTCCTGGACGCGCTGCGGCGGCTGTTCGACGAGGGGAGCGCGCACCCCACGGCGCGCGGTCTGCTCGCCGGCTTCGGTCCCGGCATCACGGCCGAGATGTCGCTGGGCCGCTGGACCGTCTCCGACCGAACGTCCGAACGCCTCGACACCGGTGTGATCAAGGACGTGCCCGACCGAGTCCTCGTGGAGGAACCGACCCGTGTTGGATGAGACGACGACCACGGCCGCACTGCCCCCCGTGCGCCACTGGCCCGCCCTGGACCTGTTCGGGGTGGAGTTCGACCCGGTGCTCGCGGAACTCATGCGCGAGGGCCCGGTCACCCGGATCAAGTTGCCCAACGGTGAGGGCTGGGCCTGGCTCGTGACGCGGTACGACGACGTCAGGGCGGTGACGAACGATCCGCGCTTCAGCCGCAAGCTGGTCGTCGACAACGACGTCACGCGACTGGCTCCGCACTTCATCCCGGTCGACGGGGCGGTGGGGTTCGAGGATCCGCCCGACCACACGCGGCTGCGCAGGGCGGTGGCGCCTGCCTTCACCACGCGGGGCGTGGAGCGGCTGCGCGAGCGGGCCCGGCGGATGCTGGACGAGCTTGTCGAGGAGGTGCTGGCCGACGGGCCGCCGGCCGACTTCACCGAGCGTCTGCTGGGGCCGTTCCCGCTGGCCGTGGTGTGCGAGCTGATGGGCGTCCCGCCGATCGACCGGCCGCGGATGCACGAGTGGACGAACCTGATCCTGTCGTCCGCCCACGGGGTCGAGCGCAGCCAGCGGGCCAAGGAGGACATGTGCGCCTAC
This sequence comes from Streptomyces gobitricini, assembly GCF_039532985.1. Lineage (NCBI taxonomy): Bacteria > Bacillati > Actinomycetota > Actinomycetes > Kitasatosporales > Streptomycetaceae > Streptomyces > Streptomyces gobitricini. The sequence continues at coordinate 165,609 of NZ_BAAASR010000018.1, forward strand.
TTCGCCGACCTGCTGAGCCAGCCGCGTGACGACGGAGACGGTGACGGCGACGAGGAGAGCGTCATCGGGCTGCTGGGGACGGCCGTGGCGAACGGGGAGATCACGGCCTCCGAGGCGGTGGGGCTCGCGCTGCTGATCCAGATCGGCGGCGAGGCGGTCACCAACAACTGCGGCAACATGCTCTTCGTCCTGCTCACCCACCCCGAGCACATGGCGCGGCTGCGCGCGGAGCCGGACACGCGCCCGCGCGCCATCGACGAGCTGCTGCGGTACATCCCGCACCGAAGCGCCGTCGGCCTGTCCCGCATCGCCCTGGAGGACGTGACGGTGGCGGGAGTGCGGATCCGGGCAGGCGAGCCGGTCTACGTCTCGTACCTGGCGGCCAACCGTGACCCGGACGTCTTCCCCGCGCCGGAGTCGCTGGACTTCGACCGGAGTCCCAATCCGCACGTGGCGTTCGGGTACGGGCCGCACTTCTGCGTGGGCGCCATGCTCGCCCGGATGGAGTCCGAACTGCTGGTGGACGCCTTCCTGGACCGGTTCCCCGGTCTTCGCTTCGCCGTCCCGGTCGAGGAGGTGCGGTTCCGCCGCGGAGCGCTCATCCGCGGCCCCGAGTCCCTTCCGGTGACCTGGTGACCGCGCATCAGGGGGCGCCGGCCGCTCTGCTGGCCGACGCCCCCGACGGGCTGCTGGTGCCGAAGGGCCACGGCCGTACGCTCCGGTCGCCCGCGCAGGAGGTCACCTTCAAGGTGACCGGTGAGCACTCCCGGGCCGCGTCGAGCTTCGAGGTGCTGGTCCCCCCGGGGTTCGACGTGGGCGCCCATGTGCACACCCGCAGCGAGGAGCTGTTCTACATCCTCGACGGGGAGCTGGACGTCCTGGCCTTCGAGCCGCGGGTACGGACGGGCGACGACTGGCGGCACTGGGAGTCACCGTCCGGCCGCCGCACCGTCCGGGCGACGCCGGGCACGGTGATCGTGGTCCCGCCGGGCTGTCCGCACGCCTTCGCCAACCGTACGGACCGGCCCGCCAGGATGTTCTTCCAGGCATCCCCTCCCCCGGACCACGAGCGGTACTTCGAGGAGCTCATCGAGATCCTCGACCGGGACGGGCCCCCGGACCACGCGGCGATCGCCGCGCTGCGCGGCCGCTACGACATCGAGCAGCTCACGCCGTTGCGGCACGACGCGGACCGGGGGCCGGTGACCGCCCCCTGAGGCTCAGGCGGCGGGATCGGCTCAGGCGGCGGCGGGGAAGCGGTCCCAGACGCGGTGGCGGCCGAGGAGCCGGGTGATCTCCGCGAGGACGCTCTCCCCGCTGTCGCCGGTCACCACGCCGGGGGCTCCGGCCGGTACGCCGGCCGCTTCCAGGACGCTCCCGGCGCCCGCCCAGCCGCCGATGGCCTTGGCGTGCCGGTAGGCCTCGGAGATCATCATGAGGAGGCGGGGGTCGAGGACGGTGCCCCCCTGTCCGGCGTCGCCGGCCTTGGCGTCCCGCGCGCCGTACGCGTCGCTGCCCGGTGCGGGCACTCCGGCGAGGATCAGGGCGTCGAACTCGATGGAGCGCGCGGTGGCGAACGTGCGCTGCACGGTGACGGGATCGGAGCCGTCCGCACCGATCTTCCCGCCCGCCGGAGCGATGACCAGCGGCACCATGCCCGCGTCCAGGACCGCCTGGCGGACGGTCCGGACACCGTCGAGGTCGCCGTCGCCGTCCGCGACGATACCGATGACGCGGCCGTCGGCGGGCCACTCCTGCCCGACCTGGGACAGCGCGGGGCTCGGCATGACGTCGGCCGGCGGCTGGGTGGGTTCGGGCGCGGGCAGGCCGAGGCCCTCGGCGACCCGGGCGCACAGCTCGGAGTCGATGTTGGCGAGCGCCTGGAGCTGGCGCTCCTTGACGGCGTTGTCGTAGCACTTGCCGAGCTCGAAGGTGTACGCGGTGATGATGTGCTCCCGCTCGACGGGGGACATGCTGAGCCAGAACAGCCTGGCCTGGCTGAAGTGGTCGTCGAAGCTGGCCGGGGCCTCCCGTACCTTGCGGGCGGCGGGCACCTCGACCGGGGTCTCGATGTACGCGCCGGTGTCGGCGCCGGCGAAGAAGGGGCAGCCGCCGTCCAGGGAGTTGGGCTTGTACGGGGCCACACCGCTGTGCACGGCCTGCTGGTGGAAGCCGTCGCGGAGCATGTCGTTGACCGGGGCGTGCGGGCGGTTGATGGGGAGCTGGTTGAAGTTGGGGCCCGCCAGCCGGGTGATCTGGGTGTCCAGGTAGGAGAAGAGACGCCCGGCGAGCAGCGGGTCGTCGGTGACGTCGATGCCGGGGACGAGGTGTCCGACGTGGAAGGCGACCTGCTCGGTCTCCGCGAAGAAGTTGCTCGGGTTGCGGTTGAGGGTGAGCAGTCCGATGGGCTGCACCGGGGCGAGCTCCTCGGGGACGATCTTCGTCGGGTCCAGCAGGTCGATGCCCTCGAAGGTCTGCTCGGGGGTGTCGGGGAAGGTCTGGATGCCCAGCTCCCACTGCGGGTACGCGCCGGCCTCGATCGCGTCGGCCAGGTCGCGGCGGTGGAAGTCGGGGTCGACACCGCCGGTGATCTGCGCCTCCTCCCACAGCTGGGAGTGCACGCCGAGCTTCGGCTTCCAGTGGAACTTGACCAGGGTGGTGGCTCCCGCCGCGTCGACGAGACGGAAGGTGTGGACGCCGAAGCCCTCCATGGTGCGGTACGAGCGCGGGATGCCGCGGTCGGACATGTTCCACATGGTGTGGTGCTGGGCCTCGGTGTGCAGCGAGACGAAGTCCCAGAAGGTGTCGTGGGCGCTCTGGGCCTGCGGGATCTCCCGGTCGGGGTGCGGCTTGCCGGCGTGGATCACGTCGGGGAACTTGATGGCGTCCTGGATGAAGAAGACCGGGATGTTGTTGCCGACGAGGTCGAAGACGCCCTCCTCGGTGTAGAACTTCGTGGCGAAGCCCCGGGTGTCGCGGACGGTGTCCGCCGAGCCGCGCGATCCGAGGACGGTGGAGAAGCGTACGAAAACCGGGGTCTCCGCGCCCTTGCGCAGGAACGCGGCCTTGGTGACGCCCTCGGCGGTGCCGTACGCCTGGAACACCCCGTGCGCGCCGGCGCCGCGGGCGTGGACGACGCGCTCCGGGATGCGCTCGTGGTCGAAGTGCATGATCTTCTCGCGCAGGTGGTGGTCCTGAAGGAGGACCGGGCCCCGGGGGCCCGCCTTGAGCGAGTGGTCGGTGTCGGGCAGCCGGGCGCCCTGGGCGGTGGTGAGGTACGGGCCGTCCTGGGCGCGGGACTGCGGCGGGTTGCCGGTGTGACGGCCGGTGGGCGAGTACGGTGCGGGCTCGCCCTGGTCCGGCTTGGGCGGCAGCGGCCCGCGTACCTCGGTGGGCTCGTCGACCTGGGCGGGTTCCGGGGCGGGGGCCCCGGGGACGCCTTCGGCCGGGCCGCCGTCGTGGAGGGGCGCGGTGAGCTTTTCGGCGGCGGCCTTCAGCGGATTGGGGTTCGGCATGCTTCCTCCGTGGTCGGGACTGGGACTCCTCAGCCATGACCGTCGCGGGGCGGGGCGTAACGGATGCGCGGCATACGTCCGCCCATCGGCACACAGCGGCCCGTCGGCACTGGTCACCGGTCCGGCAGCGGTCATGGCAGCCCAGGTACCCCCATGTCGTTGCGGGAAGCACGGACTTTGGTCATCTGTTCGGCCACCGCCGGTGGTGTCAGCGCTCCAGCTGCCGGTGGGCGGTCTCGGGCAGCCTCAGGTACACGGTGGCCGACACCAGACACAGGGCGGACACGTACCAGGGGAACAGACCGGGGCGGCCCAACTCCGTGAGCAGCGTCCCCACGTAGGGAGCCGTCCCGCCGAAGACGGCCACGGTCAGCGAGTACGGGAACCCGATGCCGGCGGCCCGCACGCGCGCGGGGAAGATCTCCGCGTTGACCGCGGCGGAGACCGAGGTGAAGCCGGTGAGCAGGACCATGCCCGCGCACTGGACCAGGAGCAGCGAGCCGAAGGAGTCCCCGACGGAGCGCAGCAGGGGCACGGCGAGGAGGGCGAAGCCGACTCCGAAGAACAGCAGCAGCGGTTTGCGGCCACAGCGGTCCGACAGCAGTCCGCCGATCGGCTGGAGCAGCGCGAAGAAGCCGAGTGCGAGCGTTCCGGCGAGCAGCGCGTCGGCCTTGTCGACGCCGGCGTTGAGCTCGGCGTACGTGGGCAGGTAGGAGGTCCAGGTGTAGTAGGCGAGGGTGCCGCCGGCCGTGATGCCGCAGACCAGCAGGGAAGCGCGCGGGTGGTGGCGCAGTGCGTCGAGGAGCCCGGGGCGGGGGTGGCCGGGGCTTTCCGACGGAGACCGGAGCGTCTCCTCGGCTCCGCGCCGGATCCAGAAGCCGACGAGGCTCAGGGCCGCTCCGAGGATGAACGGTACGCGCCACCCCCAGCCCCGCATCTGCTCCTCCCCCAGGCCGCTGACGAGTGCGGCGGCGACGCCGGAGGCGGCCAGCTGGCCGATGGTGGTGGAGACGTACTGGAAGCTGGAGAACAGGCCGCGCCTGCCGGGTCCGGCCGACTCGACGAGGAAGGTGGTGGAGGCGGCGAACTCGCCGCCGACGGATAAGCCCTGGAGGAGCCGCGCGGCCACCAGGACCACCGGGGCGAGGACCCCGGCCGCGGCGTACGTCGGTGTCAGACCGACCAGGAGGCTGCTGCCGCCCATCAGCAGGATGGTGACCGTCAGCGCCGTGCGCCGGCCGTGCCGGTCGGCGACGGCGCCCATCAGCAGCCCGCCGACGGGCCGCATGAAGAACCCGACCGCGAAGACGGCGAACGTGGACAGCAGGGGGACCAGGGAGTTCCCGGACCCCTCGGGGAAGATCTGGCCCGCGATGTAGGTGGCGAGGAAGGTGTAGGCGTACCAGTCGTACCACTCGACGGCGTTGCCCACGGAGGCGGCGAGCAGTTGCCGGGCGGGGCGGCGGGCCGCCGCCGGCGCCGGTGCGGAAGTCTCTGTCATGATCACGGCCATCCCCGGCGAGGCGGCCCCGCACACGCGACGGGCGCCACGGCTTTGCGTGGTCCCCCGCGCCCCCGGCTGACCGCCTGTGGAGGCCGCCCGTGGCGATCCTCCCGGTGGACCGCACCCACCACGTGGGACCGGCCTGCCCGCGTGCGGGGGTGGGATCGGTGTGATCGCTACCGCGGCGGGTAGCCGGGCAGGCATGCTCAAGCATCGGCGTGTACGGGTGGCCTGCGTATTCCTGCTCGGTTGGGTGTCACTGGCCGCCGTCGAACGGTGGGCGGAACAGGCGCCCTGGCCCACAGCGGTGACGCATGGGGTGTTGTGGTCGGCCGTGTTGGCGGGCACCTGGTGGTTCGTCGAGATGACGCAGGGGCGGTCGTCCGGAGAGGCCACCGCGCTCACGGTGGGCAAAGCTTCCCCGAGCGGCGGACCCCTGGGGAAGGGGGCAGGCGCGAGTCCGCCCGCCTCGGCTGCCGAGAGCTCCAAGGACGACGTCGGATAGCGCGCCGCCCGCCCACGGCATCGAGCGCCATGGCCGGCTCCGGGCGCGCTCGCCGGCACCCGTCGTGAAGTTACGGCGGCTCGACGGGTCCGCCAGTCGCGGCACCCGCGGACCGGTGAGGGGCGTGCGGGGCACTCTGGTCGGGTCCGGCGTCTGCCGGTGCCTCCGGACGGCAGACGTGCACGCCTCGTGAGACCCCGTTGGGCGCTGTTCCTCCGGGGCGCCGAGGGATCCTGTCGCGGTATCGGCAGGCGGCAGAACACGAGCGCCGCAATCCACGACGCCGGGACGGAACCAGATCTCCGCGCGCCCGGTGTGCCTGCCCCGGCGCGTCTTCACCGTCCCCCTGGGGCGGGCCGACGCGAGGAACCGCGAAGGCGGTACCGGGCTGGGCTGTCACCCAGTGGCTGTACCCCGGCGCCTTCGCGGTCACGCCCCGAAGCCGTTGGAGGTCCCCGTCGGCTCCGGGCCAAGCCGGTTGTGACGGACTGCGCGGTCAGCGCATGTCGCCGTACCCACCGTGCTTACCGTCGTCGTGCTTACCGCCGTGCTTGCCGTCGTCGTGCTTACCGCCGTCGTGGCCCTTCTTCGAGCCACCGTCGTTGATGCAGGTGTTGCCGAAGGCCGGGTTGAGCAGACCCACGATGTTGATCGTGTTCCCGCAGATGTTGATCGGGATGTGGATCGGCGCCTGGAGGATGTTCCCGGACAGAACACCCGGGGAGCCTACGGCCGCCGCATCGGCGTTGGCGTCCGCGCTGGCCGCGCCGGCGCCGCCGATGAGGACGGTACCGGCGGTGGCGGCAACAGCGACCGCCCTCTTCATACGTGACATCGCGATCTCCTTGGAGACGAAAACCTGCCGCGATTCCGCGGCGTGGACGGACCGACAACGTCAGGAACCCACCCGAAGTCACGCGCATGCGGCCAAACCGGTGAAAGGGTCGTTTGCTGGATCTCCGCGGCGGTGTCCACGGCTCGGTCACCACCGTGCGTCAGCCGCCGTGCGTCCTGCTCTTGGAGGGCGAAGCAGCGAGGTGGCCGGGAGCCGGACTGTCGCCGGCCGGCGCCGATGAGGTGTGGAGCTTGATGGTGTCGGCGAGCAGGTCCCTGGTGTGCTCCGGGCTGAGCGCCTGGGCCTGGAGGTGGGCGTACGTCGTGCTGTAGTGCCGGACGTCGGACGGTTTCTCCAGGTAGAGGTCGCTGGTGAACTTCTCCAGGTAGACCACTGTCTGACGGTTGTCGGGAAAGCACAGGAGGGAGAACTGTCCCAGGAGTCCGGGGTGGGCGCCCGCCGCGTGCGGGAGGACCTGCACGGTGATGTGCGGCTCGGTGCTCAGTGCGTGCAGGTGCTCCAGTTGCTCGCGCATGATCTCCCGGCTGCCGACGACGCGCCGCAGGGTCGACTCGTCCAGCACGGCCCACAGACTCAGGCGACGGGCGGGGTCGTAGATCCGGTGCTGACGGCGGAGCCGGACCTTCAGACGAGCGGCGGACTGTTCGACAGTGACCTGGGGGATCGTCTCGTCGATGACCGCGGCCGCGTAGGCGGGAGTCTGCAGCAGGCCCGGGACCACCATGGGCTCGTAGGTACGGATGGAGGCGGCCTCCGCCTCCAGGCCGACATACACGCTGTGGGGGATGTCGCCGTAGGCGTACCACCAGCCCTGCCGGCCCGACTCCCTGGCCAGCTCCATCAGGAAGTCGACGACACCCTGGTCGGTGACCCCGTAGAGCCGGCACAGATCTCGCACATCACGGGCGCTGACGGCACGGCGGCCGGTCTCCATGTGACTGACCTTGGCCTGGGAGATCAGTAAGCGCGCCGCCACCTGCGTACCGGTCAGGCCGCTGGCCAGACGGAGCCGCCGCAACTCCGCTCCCAGGCGCCGTCCCCTGACGGTGGGATTGCTGTTCGCCGCCACCGGCGGTGTACCTCCTGCTCCGATCCACTCTGTACCGCCAGCAGGTTGGCATGCCGCACCGACTGTTGATCACCCGCCGTGCCGCCGGATCCGAGGACGGCAGAAACGGACTGTGACCGTGTAATTTGCCCCCGGCGATGCCCCGGGCAGACCAGTGCCGCGCGGTACGCCGGCCGGTGTCCCCGCCCCGCACTCGCCGTCCACGCCGCCACCATGGGCGCCGGCGACAGCGTGAACAGCCGGCCCGGGGAAGCCTCCGCCCCGGGAGTCCACCGTCGTGCCGGAGCACGCCAGGGACCAGGGCCGCATCGAAAGTGGGTGCGGCGACGGACGTGCCGTAGTACTTCTGGGGAGACCAGAGACACGTTTGTTCTCGATCGGAGTCATCGATGGCTGTTCGCCGTGTCGTGCCCAACATCCAGTCGGAGGCTGCGCAGGAGAGCCGGGAGTTCTATGGCCTGCTGGGCTTCGAGGAGGTCATGAACCACGGCTGGATCATGACGCTCGCCTCCCCGTCCGTCCCGGCAGCGCAGGTCAGCGTCATGACCAGTGACAAGACCGCGCCTGTCACCGCCGACATGAGCGTCGAGGTGGACGACGTGGATGCGGCTTACGCGGTCATGCGGCAGAGCGGTGCGGAGATCCTGCACCCCCTACAGGATGAGGAGTGGGGCGTACGGCGGTTCTTCGTCCGCGATCCCAGCGGACGGGTGGTCAATGTGCTGGGCCACCGCTGACAGCCTCTCCCGCACCCTGGTGAAGGTGCTGGTCACTGCCATCTGTCAAGAGTTGTCCCGCAACCGATCTTGGCTGAAGGTGGTTGGTCAGGGCTGGATCCTGGTTGACTGCCGGCCCTGACGCGGTGCCGTCATGAACCGCCGCTTCCGTGCCGCGGCCTCTCGCCTTCGAGCACGCAGTCGCCGCAGAATCCGTTCCCAGGGACCCGGTAGTAGAGGCAGCAACTGTTGCGGCGGTAGGCGAGGGGGTCGACGGTGAGGACGCCCGCACTCGCGAGCGGTTCCCGCGCCAGCAGGGCGGCGGCGACCGGGAGCGGTGACCGCGGGGCGTCCGGGACGCGGGCGAGCAGCACCCGTACGGCGCCGACGAGCGCGGAGGCGGTGTTGCCGTGCAGGATCCTGGGCGAAAGGCCGAAGTCCCGCCGGAGGGCGTCGCCCAGCGGCAGCAGATGCCGTACGACGACGGTCTCGTACAGCGCGGCGGGCAGGTCCCCGGCGGTCGCGGCGGGCACCTGCGGAAGCCAGAGCTCGATCGGGCCGGACTCCGGGGTGCGCCACCACACCCGCTCGGGTGTCAGGTCCGTGGCCCGGCCGGTCAGTGTGGCCGTGGCGAGCGCGACGGACCACAGGCGGGCGGCCGTGCCGATGTGGAGCGTCGAGGCCGCGACGCGCCGCTGGTCGGTGCCGAGCCGGCGGGCCGTCTCCGCCACGTACGCCGCCAAGGGCGCCGGGTCGTGGTGGAGCGCGGTGAACGGCCGGAAGTCGCCGGCGTCGGCACGTGGGCCGCTGGACACGGCGAAGTAGGGGCCGACGGCGGCGACCCTGACGAGCGTGCCGTCGGTCACCGTCTGCGCACCGTGCGGGCCGGGTAGTGGCCGTGCCGGGGGTGGCGCGCCGGTGACGCGGGTGACGCCGGGGCGCGCGGAAGAGGGTGGGGGTGGGCACACAGGTGCCACCGTCCTCTCTCGGGGAGATCCGCCCCGGTACGTCGGGGTGCGACGGCGTGAGTCTCCTGACTCGGGATCGACGCTCCCCCGGTCTTCCCAGCCCCTGGGGGACGGTGACCGTGGCGGGTTCGCTCCCCCTTCACAGTGGCGGTACCGTGCCGGATTCCCACCGGCTTCCTCGTTCCGCCGTCGCGGGCCAGGTGGCAGGATCCCAGACGGGCCGTATACCGCGCCAGGGCTTTCCACCGCTACGGCCAGAAACAGGCCGACGGCGGCCATGGCCCTGTCGTGGCGGGTGGCACCTTCCCAGGGGCGCACGGTTCCGGCCATGCGCCCTTTCACCCGTCCGCCACATTTACGTAAGATCATCTGGTCATCACCGCGACGGGAGACAGGAAGCCGGTGCGATTCCGGCACGGTCCCGCCACTGTGACCGGGGAGTGCACCCCTTCAGTACGCCACTGCGCACCGCGCGGGAAGGCGGGGGGAACGTCGATCCGGGAGTCAGGACACTGGCCTGTCGCGGGCCCGTTCCGAGGAGCGCGGACTCCCCAGGAGGCTTTACGTGTACGACGGCACGCCCCGTCCTGTCTCTCCCCCGCCCGTTTCCCGCCGCCGCGCCCTGCGCGCCGCGGCCGTCTCGCTCGCCCTGTCCACCGCCCTGCTGGCCGGCTGCGCCGCGGGCACCGGTTCCGGGCACCGGCCGAAGGCGGAGTCGTCACCGGTCAAGGGCTTCCCGGTCACCGTCGACAACTGCGGCACCAGCACCACCTACCGGAAGCCGCCCGCCCGTGTGGTCACCATCCACCAGCACCCCGCCGAGCTGATGCTGGCCCTCGGGCTGAAGGACCGGCTGGTCGGCACGGCGTTCCCCGACTCGGCAGTCCTTCCGCACCTGAGAAAGGACTACGAGGCGGTCCCCGAACTGGCGAAGAAGGAGCCGTCCTTCGAGACCGTCCTCGACGCCGAGCCCGACTTCGTCTACGGCGGCTACGGCAGCGCGTTCGCCGAGAACGAGGGGCGGTCGCGCACGGCGTTCGCGGACGCCGGCATCGACACCTACCTGAACCGGGAGTACTGCGGCAAGAAGCAAGTGTCGATGAAGGACACCTACGACGAGATCCGCACGATCGGCTCCGTGTTCGGGGTGCCGGAGCGGGCCGACCGGCTGGTGGCCGACCTCCGGGGCCGCGTCGACAGGGCGGCGGCGGCCGTGAAGGGTGCGCCGGCCGTGCCGGTGTTCGTCTACGACAGCGGTGACAAGGCGGCGTTCACCGCCGGCGGCAAGAGCCTCGGCACCGAGATCATCAGGCTCGCCGGCGGACGGAACGTCTTCGCCGACCTCGACGACGTCTTCGGCGACGCGTCCTGGGAGCAGGTCGTCGCCCGGAAGCCCGAGGTCATCGCGATCTACGACTACGCGGGCGCCGGAAGCGTCGAGCAGAAGAAGAAGTTCCTGCTCTCCCTGCCGGCTCTCGCCGACGTCCCCGCCATCAGGAACAAGCGCTTCGTCGTACTGCCGCTGACCGCGACCCTGATCGGCGTCCGCCCGCCGTACGCGGTCGAGGGCCTCGCACGCGCGCTCCACCCCGAGCGGTTCCGGTGACGGCGACCGCGCCGGCCGAGGCGGCCTCCCGCTCCGCGTCCGTCGGCAGGAGCGACGCACCAGGGCCACGGCGTGCTCCTTTCGCCCTGGTTCTGGGGGTACTCGGCGTCGCCCTCGCACTCTCCGCCGTCGCGGGAATGGCCATCGGCTCGGTGCACGTGCCGCCCGGCGAGGTGTGGGGCATCGTGACGCACGCCCTGGGTCTGGACCGGCACGAACCGGTCTGGTCACGGGCGCGCGAGACGATCGTCCTCGATGTACGGGCGCCGCGCGTGCTGCTCGGGGCGCTGGCGGGAGCGGGGCTGGCGGTGGTGGGTTCGGCCATGCAGGCGTTGGTGCGCAACCCGCTCGCGGAACCGTACCTGTTGGGGGTGTCCTCCGGGGCGTCGCTGGGTGCCGTCGCGGTTCTCGTCTTCGGAGTGAGCCTGTTCGGTCCGGTTTCGCTGTCGGTCGCCGCCTTCGCCGGGGCGTTGCTGACGCTGTTGCTCGTGTACACCACGGCACGGACCGGCGGGCGGATCACGTCGACGCGCCTGGTGCTGTCCGGGGTGGCTTTCGCCGCCGTACTCACCGCGGTGATGGACCTGCTGCTGCTGACCAGCGACCGTGGCAACGAGGCGCGAGCGGTGCTCGCCTGGACCCTCGGCGGTCTCGGCGGCGTGCGGTGGGGCACGCTGTGGCTGCCCGGCGCGGCGGTGCTGCTCGGGGTCGGTGTCCTGCTGGTCCAGGCGAGGCCCCTGAACCTGCTGCTGGCCGGCGAGGAGTCCGCCACCACGCTGGGGCTGGACGTGAGCCGGTTCCGGGCCCGCATGTTCGTCCTGCTGTCCCTGGTCACCGGGGTCCTGGTCGCGGCCGCCGGGCCCATCGGCTTCGTCGGGCTGATCATGCCGCACATCGTGCGTCTGTTCGTGGGCGGGGACCATCGCCGGGTGCTGCCCACGGCGGCGCTCGCCGGGGCGGTGTTCCTGATCTGGGCCGATATCGCCGCGCGTACGGTCGCCGCACCCATGGAGATCCCCGTCGGGGTGCTGACGGCCCTGTGCGGCGGGCCGTTCTTCCTGTGGCTGTTGCGCCGGGACGCCCGGCGGAACGCGGACCAAGGAGTGGGATGAGCGCGGCCGAGCTCGTCGCCGAGGGCGTCACGCTCACCGCCGGCGCCCGCCGTCTGGTGCGGGACGTCTCGCTGACCGCCCGCCCCGGCGAGGTGATCGGGCTGGTCGGCCCCAACGGCAGCGGCAAGTCCAGCCTCCTGCGCGCCGTCTACCGGGTCCTGCGCCCCGACGCCGGGCACGTCCGTGTCGACGGCGCCGATGTCTGGTCGTCGCCGGTGCGCCGGCTCGCCCGCACACTGGCCGCCGTGGTGCAGGAGTCCGGCGCCGACTTCGACCTGAGCGTGCGGGAGGTCGTCGCCATGGGCCGCACCCCGCACAAGCGGCTGCTCGACGGGGACACCGCCGAGGACGCCCGGCTGATCGAGCGCGCCCTGGAGGCGGTGGACGCGGCGGGGCTCGGGGACCGCCCCTTCGACCGGCTGTCCGGAGGGGAACGGCAGCGCGTGCTGATCGCCCGCGCCCTCACCCAGCAGCCATCCCTGCTCGTCCTGGACGAACCCACCAACCACCTGGACGTCCGCCACCAGTTGGACGTCCTCGGTCATCTGCGGGCACTGCCGGCCACCGTCCTGCTGGCGCTGCACGACCTCAACCTGGCCGCGTACTACTGCGACCGGCTCTACGTTCTGCGCGACGGCGAGGTGACCGCGTCCGGTCCGCCCGCCGAGGTGCTCACCCCCCGGCTGCTGGCCGAGGTGTACGGGGTGACGGCAGAGGTCGCGGTGCACCCGCGCACGGGGGCGCCGCAGGTCACCTTCCTGCCAAGCGGCACGGCCGGGCCGCGTGCGGCCGGGCCACGTGCGGGCGGGCCGGATCGTTCCGGTTCGTGATCGCGCGGGACCGCGGTGGGCCGCCCGCCGGGCCGGCGAGGCAGAGGGCGACCTGACCGATCGGTACGGCCGCGGCCGGCCCGCCGGTCCCCGGGCCGTACCTGCCCCGCACGGAGGTGCCGGCGAGCGCGCCCCCCGCCCGAGGGCCCCACTCGGGGATGCCCCTCCCGGGAGCGCCGCCCCGTCGGGCACGGCTCGGAGGGGGTTCCCGGGACAGGCGGCCGGGCCGCCGGCGGGCCATGACGGCCGCCTCCCGGGGCCGACCGGGCCGTCGGCGGGCCGCCGCGGCCGGGACAGGGCAGAATCGGGTGTTCCAGGGGCCGGTGACGCCGCGGGGAGAGGTACACGACGTGGACGACGACCGCAGCCGGGGACGCGGGGTGTTCGGTGTGCGCACCGGCTCTCTGCGGGCGATGCGGGTGCTGCGGCACGCCGCGGCCGCCGTCGGTTCCGTCACCGCCGCCCGCAGCCGGCTGGAGTGGCTCAACGAGGCCGGCGACCTCATCGGTACCACGCTGGATCTGGGCCGGACCGCCCAGGAACTCGCCGACTTCACCGTGCCCAGGATGGCGGACGGCGCGGCGGTGGACCTGCTGGACTCGGTGCTGCGCGGAGGCGAGGGCGATCGGGTGGGCGGCGTCGGCGTCCCGTTGACCCGCGCCATGGCCGTATCCGTGGTCGACCGGCTGCGGCACCTGGAGCCGGACCCCGTCGGTGAGCTGACCACCGTCCAGCCGACGCCCAAGTACGTCTACCAGTGTCTGACCGCCCGCCGGCCGGTGCTGGTGAGCCGGATCGCACCGGACCAGTACGAGTCCATCGCTCCGAGCCCGCGCGCGGCACGCCTCATGCGCCGATCGGGTGTGCACAGCTACATGGCCGTGCCGCTCATCGCCCGCGGGGTGCTGCTCGGAGCCGCCGACTTCGTACGCGCAGGCGGCAGGCCCTCCTTCACCCCCACCGACCTGGCACTGGCCTGGGAGCTCGCCTCGAAGGCGGCGGTGTACATCGACAACGCCCGGCTCTACAGCCGCGAACGCGAAACGGTCGTCACCCTCCAGCGCGCCCTGCTGCCACGGACCGCTCCCTCCACGCCGGGCCTGTACGTGGCCTCCAGCTACCGGCCCGCCGTCGACCCGAGTGGAGTGGGCGGAGACTGGTTCGACGTGGTCCCCCTGCCCAGCGGCCGCACCGCGCTGGTCGTCGGGGACGTCATGGGCCACGGCCTGGCGGCGGCCGCGACGATGGGGCGGCTGCGCTCCGTCGCCCGTACTCTGCTCGGTCTCGACATCGCGCCGGAACGGGTGCTGGCGCGGCTGGACCTCGCCGCACGTGACCTGGAGGAGGATCAGGTCGCCACCTGTCTGTGCGCCGTGTACGACCCGGCCGAGGGGACGTTCCGGCTGGCCAGCGCCGGGCATCTGCCGCCTCTGCTGATCGGCGCCACCGGCGAGCCGTCGTTCATGGACGTGCCCCCGGGCGCACCGCTGGGTGCCGGCGTCATCCCCTACGACCCGGTGACGGCGCGGGTGCCCGAGCGCAGCCGGCTCATGCTGTACACCGACGGTCTGGTCAAGAGCCGGAGCGACGACATCGAGACACAGCTGGGGCGCCTGCGCGAGGCGGTCCGGGGCCCGCTGCCCGCCCTGGCCGACAGCTGTGCCGTGCCGGGGATGAGGCTCGACGGCGGGGCGGGACGGCGGTTCGACGACGCGGTCGTCCTCGTCGCCGAAGCGGGGGCCTTCGCCGAGGGCGAGATGTTCGTACGCTCCCTTCCGTCGGACGGCTCGGCCGCCGGGGAGGCGCGCCGGCTGGTCCGGGCGCAGTTGGAGAGCTGGTCGCTGCCCGAGCTGGTGGACGTCACGGAGCTGGTGGTGAGCGAGCTGGTCGGCAACGCGCTCCGTTACGGTGGCGGCCCGAACCAGCTCCGGCTCGTCCGCCACGACCGGCTCTGTGTGGAGGTGTCGGACACCGGCCCCGATCTGCCGCAGATCCAGCACGCGCCGCTCAGCGCCGAAGGCGGGCGGGGCCTGCAACTGATCAACATGCTCTGTCGCCGCTGGGGCTCGTGCCGGACGCCGACGGGCAAGGTCGTCTGGGCCGAACAGGACATCGCCGGAACGGCCGCCACGTAGTCCGGCGATCCGTCGAGCAGTGTCGTGACCGCTGTGGCCACTTCCTCGGCTTCTGCCCGCCGACCCGCCCGCTTCTTCACGGCCGCCTTCAGCGGCGGCTCGGCGCCGTTGGAGCACCGCTCGGTCCGCGCGGCGGCATCGGCCCCGAGCCGTCCCAGCACCACTGTCGGGTGCGGCGATCCCGCTCCGGCCGCGTGTGCGCGGGGGCAGCAGGGCGCGTGCCACTACCGGTAGCGGGCCCGCGGGGCGGCCGGCTCTTCAGGGGAAACGGTTCTTCGCCGGTCGCCGGTCGCCGGCCGTGCCTGCGCCGGGGTGCCCGGTCGGCGCGTACCGTCCGCCGAACCGTGCGAGCGGTGGCGCTTGCCGCCTCCGGCCGTCTGCCTCTCCGCCTCGCCGTCGCGCGGAACGGGGGCGTCGGGAGGGATGACAGCCCTCCGCCGCGTGGCGGAGGCCGGCGCCGCGGATCTCCTTCCGGCGCGGCTCCAGACCTGCCCTCGGGGCCGACGCCCTGGTGGCCCCAAGCCGACAGCATGGTGCGCATGACCACCACTCCCCCTGTACGGACCGTTCCCGCGCCTCCTCGCTGGGCGGTCCGCGCCGCACATGTCGTCCCGCTCCTCGTCCTGCCGTCGGGCGTCTGGCGCCTCTTGCTGGCGGCCGGCCACCGCGGCGGTCACACCGAGGCCGGGTACGAGGCCTTGGGCGCCACCGGCTGGGGAGCGGTGTACGTGGTGGCGCTGAGCGTGGCCGGCGAGGTGCTGGCGCTGCTGACGCTGGGCCTGGTCAGTCCCTGGGGCGAGGTCCTTCCGCCTTGGGTCCCCCGGTTCGGCGGCCGACGTATTCCCCCGTCGGCCGCCGTCGTCCCGGCCGCTGTCGGCTCCGTGGCGCTGACGCTCCTGTGGACACCGTTCGTCCTGTGGTGGGCGGTGCCCCACCCCGGTATGACGCCGCTCGGGGGCACCGTCGCGGGGTTCCTCTACCTGCCGCTGGTGGCCTGGGGGCCGCTGCTCGCCGCCGTCACCGTGTCGTACCACCGCCGGCGTCGCGGCGTGCCCGCCTGACCGGCCGGCCCGACCCGCCGGCGGCGTTCAGTCCCCCTCGGTCTCGGTCTTCTGCTGCATGGCCGTGTACGCGAACTGCAGGGCGTCCGCCCCGGCCAGCGCGGTCAGGGCACCCGTGACCGTACGGGTGGCCCGGGGCCACAGAAGTCCCGCACCGGTGAGCGTGGACACCGTCCATACGCTCACACAGAAGGGGCACGTCAGCAGGCTGCCCACCACTCCCCTGGCGCCGTCGCGGGGCTTCTCCTCCAGCTCGGCCGGGCCCTGCGGCCCCTCGTACTCCGTGAACGGGGCCCGCAGCGGACTGAGCACGGAGCCCTTGCTGACCAGCCGGCTCAGCCGGAACGTCGCGACCGACGTGAGCAGCAGGTCCAGGGGCTCCGGCCGGGCCGGAAGCGATCGCCCGCTCCACCGGACAGCCCCGGCCCACGCCGCGGCGTAGCCACCGAAGGCCGCCAGGGCGGCGGCGTGCCCGCCCAGCGGCGGCGGGTCTCCCCCGTCCGCGTAGGTGCGGCTCACCCTCCGGACCATGCGTGCGATCGTTTTCGCCATGTGCGCCTCCTCCCGTGCCCTTGTGCCCACTCCCCGCCACGCTATGGCGCCCCAGGTGCAACGGCGCGGCGACGGCCTGTCCGCGCCGCCCGCCCACGGGCACGGCAAGGCCCCGGCACCAGGGCGCCGGGGCCTTCCTCCTCGCGGGTCGAGCGGGGGCGGCTCGGCCCGTTCACTCCATGGGGCCGGGTCCACCGCGGGACCGGGTGCGGGTGCGGCCGGCACGGCGGCCGGCCATCGCCGCCCCGGCCATCGCCAGGCCGAGCAGCAGAGCCACGGCGCCGACGATGACGTTGTTGACCACACTGCGGGTCGTGTCGACGTTACCGGCCACGACCCAGGGGGAGACGATGGTCCAGGCGCCGATGGCGCACGCGGACCAGGCCATGGCGTGGGTCCGCTCGTACGCCGAGCCGAACCCGCCCATGCACAGGGCATACGCGATACCGGTGATCAGGTTGGAGATGGCGAGAGCCGTGAGGCCGCTGAAACCGGCGATCCACGGCGAGGCCGCCAAGTAGAGACCCGTGAGAAGAGCCAGGGCCTCGATCGCCTGGGCACGGGGGGTGCTGGTCGCCCGTTCGAACCGAGAGCGCATCTCGGCGAGATCGGGGTGTTGCTCGATGTTCGGGTGGGTGGTCATTGGGGGCCCGCCTCCTGTGGAAGACTTATCCGCCCTTTATGCCCCATGGAACTACTTTCGCCCCTTTTGGTCAACAGCGGGGGATGTCGCCGCTCGTCCACCGGCCGGGACACGCACCCGCCACTTCTCTCCAGGGCTTTCGTTGATCACGGGCAGGGCCTCTGAACGACGAACCACCGACCGAGAGGTACGAGCATGAACCTCCGAGCCACCGCCGTGGCCGCGGCCGCCGGCGTCCTGCTCACCGCGGGAGCCGCGGGAGCCACGACCGCCCGGGCCGCCGGGCACGAAGCCGCTCCCGGTACGGGCACCCGTACCGGGAGCGACAGTGTCGCCATCGTCAAGAACGACCGGCTGACGCCCTCGTCCGTCGTCGGCTACGTATTGGACGCCGACGAGAGCTGAGCCGGGGTCCCTTCGGGAGGCAGCATCCGCACCGGTTCCGTGCCGGCGTCGTTGTGCCGCAGCGCCCAGTTCTCCAGGGCGATGCGGCACGCGTGGTCGAGGTGGCGCACCCCGGACAGGTCGAGCTCGATGGGCCGGTCCTTGGGGAGTCCCTCCAGCTCCTCCAGGATCCTGGGCAGCCGGAGGAACGTCGCATTGCCGGTGATGGCCGCGACCATGCGGCCACCGGTGAGTTCCCGTACCTCGACATGGAGGTGGGACGTCTCCCAGGCGGTCTTGCACACCGCGAGCAGCAGGCCCAGCATCACGCCTTCGAAGAGGTTGGTGACCAGGATGGCCACAGCGGTGACGGCGAGGATGACCGCCTCTCCGCGATGCTCGCGCCACAGCGGGGCCAGGTCCTTGACGGGTACGAGCTTGCACCCGGCGTGCACGAGGACGCCGGCGAGCGCGGCGAGCGGGATGACGCCGATCGCGGCGGGCAGGAGGGCGGCGAACAGCAGCAGCCACAGCCCGTGCAGGATCCGAGAGAGGGAAGTGCGGGCGCCGGCCTGCACGTTGGCCGAGCTGCGGACGATGACGGCCGTCATGGGCAGGGCGCCGAGGGCCCCGCAGATGGTGTTGCCGACGCCCTGGGCCATCAGCTCCTTGTCGTAGTCGGTGCGCGGCCCGTCGTGCATACGGTCCACCGCCGCCGCGCTGAACAGGCTCTCGGCCGAGGCGATCAGGGTGAAGGCGAGGACGGTGCCGATCGCCGCCACCGTGGCGACGTCCCCGAAGTCGCCGAGTCCCGGCGGTTGTATGGCTTCCAGCAGCCCCTGGACCTCGACCTTGGCGACGGGGAGGTCGAACGCCACGGCCGCAGCGGTGGCCAGGGCCACCGCCACCAGCGGACCGGGAATGACGCGGGCGCGGGCGGGGAGCCGTGGCCACAGGACGAGGACGGCCACGGTCCCGGCGCCCACCAGGAAGGCGGTGAGCGCCGTGCCGCCGGAGACGACGGAGCCGGCCAGCCCGGGCAGGCCGGCGAGCTTGCCGAGGCCACCGGACGGCTGCTCGATGTCGGCCATCGCGTACACCTGGCCCAGCACGAGGACCAGGCCGATGCCGGCGAGCATGCCCTGGACCACGGCGATGGAGATGGCCCGGAACCAGCGGCCGAACCCGAGGGCGCCGAGCAGCAGTTGCAGCAGCCCGGATATGAGAACGATGACGCCCAGTGCGCCCAGGCCGAACTCCTGGACCGCTTGGTAGACCAGTACGGTCAGGCCCGCGGCCGGGCCGCTGACCTGAAGGGAGCTTCCCGGCAGGGCCCCCACGACGAGGCCGCCGACGATGCCGGTGACCAGCCCGAGTTCGGCGGGGACGCCGGAGGCGACGGCCACGCCCACACACAGTGGCAGGGCGACGAGGAAGACGACGAGCGACGCGAGTATGTCGCGGCGCAGCACAGTGGGTTCTTTTAACAGGGAGAACATGAGGGTGGGTTCCTAGAGGTGCGGTCCGCCGCCCCGGGGGGCGGCGGACGGACGGAGCGGGACACGAGAGTGCTGCGGCTCCTCAGAGCGGCCCGAACTCTCCGTCCGACTCCGGCCGGTGGGCGCTCACCACGCCCGTGTCGACCTCGTAGTACCAGGCGTGCAGCGACAGTTGCCCGAGGGCGGTGAGCTCGCGCACGGCCGGGTAGCCGCGGAGCGTTTCGAGCTGCGCCACGGCGTGGCGGCGCACCGCCCGGGCGAGGTCCTTGGTGTCCGGTGGCTCCGGTACGGAGTGCTCCAGCCAGCCGCGCACGGCGGGCAGCGCGGACAGGTCGTCACCGCGGACGAGGGCACCGACGGCGCCGCAGTGGGAGTGCCCGCACACGACGATGTCGCGGACGCCGAGGACGCGCAGCGCGTACTCGACGGTGGCGGTCTCGGCGCAGGGCCGGGCCTCGTCGTAGCGGGGAACCACGTTGCCGGCGGTGCGGAGCTCGAACAGCTCGCCCGGTCGGGCTCCGGTGATGAGGGAGGGAATCACCCGGGAGTCGGAGCAGGTGATGAACAGCGCCTGGGGAGCTTGTCCGGCGGCCAGCCGACGGAACTCTTGCGGCTGTTGGGCAACGCGTCTGGAGAACGTACGCGCGTTGTCGATCAGGGTTTTCATGGCGGCCTGCCTCCTGCGCTCCGGCCGTGGGGGCTCGGGACGCGGTGTGGTCGGGTCATTGTCGGTCGTGCGGGTGGGGGGTGCGGCTGACGCATGCCACGGGGTCTCCGCGGCTCCGTCGGAGCACGGCACCGGGGTGCGGTGCCCTAACGATCATGCATGACAGCAGCATCGTCAACTTTGCCAGGACATTACCTTCTGATGAAAGGTCCTTTTAAGTCGGCACGCCGATGAAGATCGGCCGGATCTCATCCCTCGACGTTACCGGCGCGTTTCGGCCGTGTTGCAGGCCGACGATTCGCACGTTTCTACGCACGGTGCACCTTTGAACCATTTCTGGCAGAGCGCCAAGCCCTGGTGAACGCGCGGACCCGGTACGGTCACCACCCCCCGGGAATCGGTTTCACGTCAGCGCTTGAATAACAGACCAAACTGAAAAGCACCGCTGAATGTGCGTCAACAGGACGAGCAGGGCAATGTGTCTGCCGCACCGCACCGAACGAACCCGACTCGAAACGAAAGGTTTTCTGCCATGCGGACACTGGTAAGGCGCGCCGTCATTTGCGGTCTGGCCACGGCGGGGGTCCTCGGGCCCATGACCGCCTCGGGGGCCGCCGCGGAGGCCGCCGCGCCCGAGCCGCGGCTCTACGCACCGTCGGCCCTCGTACTCACGGTCGCCCAGGGGGAGGACGCCGCCACCGCCGCACCGTTGCGGGCAGTGACACTCACCTGCACCCCGACCGCCGGTGGGACACACCCGGCATCACAGAAGGCTTGCGAGGAACTGCGGTCCGTGGAGGGAAAGTTCCACCAGCTGGGCGATGAGGAAAACCGTCCCTGCATCAAGATCTACGACCCGGTCGTCGTCACCGCACAGGGGACCTGGGAAGGCCGACGCGTGAACTTCGAGCACACTTACGCCAATTCCTGCATCATGCAGGTCGAGAGCTCCGGCGTCTTCTCCTTCTAGGCCCGCCTGGCTCACGCGCCAAGAAGCCCGCGCGGCCCTACGAGAGGGCCGTGCGGGCCTTTTCCGCCGCGTTTTCCCGCGTGGAGGATGCGTGCCGGGCGGGCTCAGTCGTATACGGACGGGCGCCCGGAACGACGACGTACAGGAAGAAGCAGGTGCTGCCGGTGGACCACCCCGCCGCCCATGAGGAGCGAGGTGGTCCGTAGGTCAGCGGTCCCTGCCCGTGTCCTCGTCGGGGAGGTCGGCCTCTATCCGCTCCTTGCGCACCCGGCCTTCCACGGTCTCCTCGTCGGCGACTTCCTGGGTGTTGAGGCGCACGCGCTCCACCGGGGTGACCTCGGTCTCCACCACCGGCCGCTCGGCGTGCAGTGTCACCTCGTGCTCGGCCTCGGTGATCTCCGGACCCGACAGAGCGGCGTCACGGTTGGCGTCCGTCACGGGCTCGCGTTCGAGGGTGACCTCCTCGTGCCGCAGCGGGATGGTCTGCTGGACCTCCTCGGTGACGACGTACTTGCGGAGCCGGGCCTTGCCGGTCTGGCGCTGCTCCACTCCGACGTGCATCTCCTCTTCGGAGCGGGTCATCGCGTCGTCACCGGCACGGTCGGCGGCGGTGCCCGCCGCACCGGCCGTTCCGGTCCGCGCATCAGTTCCTGCCCGGCCGTCGCCGGCCCGTTCGCCCTGCTCCAGGGTGCCGTCCCAGCGGACGCCGTAGTAGCGGTAGAGGCGTCGCTCCTCCTCGGCCGAAAGGTGGCCTCCCGCGTCGACGTCGACGTTCGGAGCGTCCTTGACCTTGCCCTTGGGGTACGGGACCTCCAGATGGTCCTCGACGACACTGGCGTCGTGGATGGGCACGAACGATTCGCCGGAGCCGAAGAGACCGGTCTTGACGCTGACCCAGTCGGGCCGGCCCGTCACATCGTCGACGAACACATGCTTGGCCTCACCGATCTTGTCGCCGGTCGAGTCGTACACCGGATGGTCGAGCACGGCCGGGATCTGTGCCTGGGTGATCATTCATCCTCCCGAGGGTTCTCTCGTGTCTGCGGAGTTCTCTGGGCCTCTGGATCTCGCGACCCCTCACCGGGCCGGGTGACCACCGCCCACAGGAGAAAACATCTCCAGTACCCTCAAAACAGGAAAGATTTGGGCATAGCTCAGGCATGGACGACACCGCGCCGACGGTGCCCTGCCCAACGGAGAGCCGTGGACCTCGAGAGCGTCACCGAAGAGCTGTACGGACTGCGCCCCGACCGTTTCACCGCGGCCCGCGACACACGGGCCGCAGAGGCGCGCAAGGCCGGTGACCGGGCGCTCGCCGACGCCGTGCGGTCCTTGCGCAGGCCGACCTTGGCCGCGTGGGTGAGCAATCTGCTCGTACGGGAACGGCCGGAGGAGGCACGGGCGCTGGCCGCTCTCGGGGACGGGCTGCGCCGCGCCCACCACGAGCTGGACGGCGACCGGCTCAGGGAACTCAGCCGGAAGCAGCACACCGTGGTGACGGCCCTCGCGCGCCAGGCGCGACAACTCGCGGCGGATGCCGGGCAGACGGTCGGCGAGGACGTCCAGCACGAGGTCGAGGCGACGTTGCACGCGGTTCTGGCGGATCCGGCCGCGGCCGAGGAATGGGCGTCGGGGCGGTTGGTGAAAGCGCTGAGCGCCCCCGTGGGCTTCGCCGCGGCGCTGACAGACGTGTCACCACCGCGGGGTGACCGGTACGCCGGCGGACGTGAGGAGCGGCCGGACGCGCGGCCGGACGCGCGGCCGGAGCAGGGGCGTCGCACCGGCGGGCGGTCGGCGCGGGAGAAGGAGAAGCGGGAGAAGGAGCAGGAGCAGGAGCAGGAGGAGCAGGAGCAGGAGCAGGAGGAGGAACGGGAGCGGGAGGAACGGGAGCGGGAGGAGTTCCGGCGCGCGGAGGAGGAGGCCCGTCTACGGGAGGAAGAGCGGGACCGGGCCGAGAGGGACAGGGAACGGGCGGAGGACGGCCTGCGGGAAGCCGCCGCACGGGTGGACGCGCTGGCGCGGGAGCTGGAGGAGGCCGAGCGGCTGCGGCGTACGGCGGACGAGGGGGTGCGTGCCGCGCGGCGACGACTCCAGGAGGCCGAGCGGGCGGCGCGTGAGACCCGCCGCCGTGCTCGGGACGCGGCCGCCCGTGCCGGTCGGCGGGGTGCCGGGAAGTGAGGGCGTGACCTTGCGGCCGCCGTGGGGCGGCGCCTTGTGTCGGCCGGCCTCGCGCAGGTGACGTACGCACCGTGGCGCACAGCTCCCGTGGTCGGCCGGTTTCGCCACCGGACCGGCGGCGTCCGGCAGTGCGCCCCGGGACAGTCGGGGGTCGACACCGAGGCGGGTCACTGACGACGTACCGGGATGCCAGGAGGCTGGTTCACGCGCCGGAGGGGCCGACTCCGCTCACCACCGGCGTCAGCACGTCGGGGGACCGTGCGCCCTCTCACCCGGTGCGGGGCAGGTCCGCCGGACCGGAGACGGCACGGGCGCCGCGGCCCGCCAGGGCGGCCTGCGCGCGGGTCAGCGCCCGGCGCAACGGGCGGGAACTACGCAGGGCCGCACGGGCCGCGTTCGCGCCCGGCGCACCGTGGACGCCACCTCCCGGATGGGCGCCGGCGGAGGCGAGGTACAGGCCCTCGACCGGGGTCTCCGGCCGGCCCGTGCCGGGCACGGGGCGGAAGACGAGCTGCTGGTGCATGGCGGTGGTGCCGCTGTTGATAGCGCCCTGGCGCAGGTTGGCGTCCATCGCCTCGAGGGTCCGTGGGGCGAGGATCCGGCGGGCGCGGACAAGGGAGCGGAAACCGGGCGCGAAGCGCTCGACCTGGGCCTCGATCCGGTCGGCGAACGCCTCCTGCTCGCGCGCGTCCCAGGTGCCGGTGATGCCGTCGTCACCCGCGTCGTCCCGGACTCGGTGCGGTACGTGGGTGTACGCCCACGCCGACTCGGTGCCCGCCGGGGAGCGGGACGCGTCGGCGGTCGTCATCTGCCCGAGCAGCAGGAACGGCCGGTCGGGCACCTCCCGCATGGCGAGCTGGGCGGAGAACCGGGTCAGTTCGTCCATGCCCTCGGCGACGTGCACGGTGCCGGCGGTGGCCGCCGCCTCACCGGCCGCCCAGGGGACAGGACCCGACAGCGCCCAGTCGACCTTGAAGGTGGCCCAGTCCCACTGGAACCGCCGCATGTCGTCGAGCAGCCGGGGCGGCAGGTGCTGCGGGGCGACGAGACCCCCGTACAGCGCGGGCACCGCGACGTCGGCGAGGACCGCCCGGCTGACCGGCACCGTCTCCCCCGCGGCTGTCCGGACCGCCACCGCCCGTCCGGAGCGGACGGTCACCTCCACCACCCGCTCGCCGCACCGCACCACACCGCCGCGCCGCTGGAGGCGGCGCACGAGGGCGTCGGTCAGCGCACCGGCCCCGCCGACCGGCACGGGAAAGCCGTGGGCCTGGCCGAGCATGGACATCAGCCAGCCGAAACCCCCGCTGCCGGCCGCCTCCGGGGCGAGATCGGCGTGCAGGGCGTTGCCCGCCAGCAGCAGCCGGCCGCCTTCTCCGCGGAACTCCTCCTCGACCAGCCGCCGCACCGGCAGCACCATCATGCGGGCCAGTCGCAGGCCGCCCGCCGCGCGCACCCGGGCGGCCAGCCGAGCCGTTGAGCGCACCGGTGGGAAGGGGGTGAACAGGGCGTCGACGATGTCGGCGCCGAGCCGGTCCCAGATGTCACAGAGGTGGTCCCAGGCGAGGGCGTCGCCAGGGGCGAACTCCTCCAGTCCGGTCGCCGTCGCCGTCCGGTCGCGCTCCAGCACCGCGCACCGCCCGTCGGGGAGTGGATGGGCCAGCACGCGCGGCGCGTGGCTCCAGCGGAGCCCCTCGTCCTGGAGGCCGAGGCGGGACAGTACGGGGGAGGCCGCCGCCAGCGGATAGAAGGCGCTGAACACGTCGCTGACGTAATCGGGGTGGACTCCCCGGTCGCTGCGGACCGCGCCGCCGGGCTCGTCCTGAGCCTCGAGCACCTCGACCGACCAGCCCGCGTCGGCGAGCAGGTTGGCGGCCACGAGGCCGTTGGGGCCCGCCCCGATGACCACGGCGTCCGGCACGGTGTCGGGCACCGTGTCCGGCACGACGGGGCCCGAGCTCACCCGGCCTCTCCCTCGACCACTTCGGCGAGGCGGCGGAGCATGGCACGGTGACGCAGTTGCAACAGGGCGTCGACGACCGAGTTGTGCATCAGGCCGCCCGGACCTCGCAGCGGGTGCTCGTCGACGACGACGAGGGTCTCGTCGCCCCAGGGGCGTACTTCGATGGCGATCCTGGCCGTCCCCAGGGCTCCGCTCTTGGCCTCCAGCTCCAGGCACCGGGGCGGGTCGTACAGCCGTACGACGGTCTCACCGGCGGCTGTCCGGGGGCCCAGGTGCACGGTGTACTCGAGAGTGGAGCCGGTTTTCGGCCAGTCCCCGTCCTTGAGCCGGGACGACGAGGTACCGACGACCCAGTCGCTGTAGCGCGACGCGTCTTCCAGTACGGCCCACACCGCCTCGGGGGGCCTCTTGATCAACCGGTGTCGTACGGCCATGGACTCCTCCGTTGTCCGCCTGTCGGGGAACGAACGCAGCGCGGGTACCCCTATCCGGCTGCGGCGAACGCGTGCGCCGTGCCGACGACGGACGACGGTCCGGGTGTCCGTGACGCCCGGGTGCCGGTAGCGCCCGGGTGGCGACGGCGTCAGCGGTGTCAGCGGTGTCCGGGTGCGGCCGGTGACAGGGTGTCCCAGAACATCGATTCGTAGGACTGCAGCAGCCGGCCGTAGCGGAGCGCGGTCGGCATGGTGACGTGCCCGCCGTCCAGGCCCTCCTGCGCGGCTGCGACGGCCTGGTCCATGAGCGCGGGCGCCGGCAGGGCGAAGAAGTCGAAGAAGCCGCACGCCTCGTCGGTGAATCCGTACCGCGTGCGCAGCGCCCCGGCGATGGTCGCGCAGTAACCGCCCCACGCGGCGAAATTGGCGTACAGGGCGATGGCGACGTTCGCCGGGTCGCCGTTGAGCGCGAGCCAGGCGACGTAGGCCGGATAGGCCTGGCAACCGGCCATGGGCTCGTACGCCTCGGCCGTCACCTCGTCGAGCCCGCAGCCGTTCAGCAGCGCGCCGAGGCGATCCAGGGCCAAGGCCTCTCCCTCGGCGAGGGTGGTGAACAGGCCCGTGCCGTGGGGACGGGGTGCCGCGCGAGCGGCCAGGTGGAGGAAGGAGCGGCGGTCGGAGGCGACGATGTGGCGCTGCTCCAGAGCCAGGGTGCCGATGGCGATCCGGCCGGCCGTTCCGTCGGCGATGGCGGCCACGAGCCGGTTGGCGTCCTGACGGGGGGCGAGTGCCTGTGCGGTGGCTTCGAGGAGTTCCTGTGCCTGCTGCGTCATCGCGGCGCTCCTTGGGCTCCGTGTCCCTGTGCTGTGTGTCCTGTGCCGTGCTGTGTGTCCTGTGCCGTGCTGTGTGTCCTGTGCCGTGCTGTGTGTCCTGTGCCGTGCTGTGTGTCCTGTGCCGTGCTGTGTGTCCTGTGAAGCAGCGTCGCACGACCGGTGGGGCGGTGCGGCACGAAGCGGCGGCGCGGACGGTGTCCGGCGTGACGGGAGGAGCGGGGACGACGGAGCCCCGACTGGAGGGGGGGAATCCAGCCGGGGCTGTTCGCCGTGGCGCGAAGGGCGGTCGCCTCGCGGCGCAAGGCCGGGGACACGGTCCCCTTCGCCGCCACATCCGAATGAACGGTCAACCATTGCGGCGCGTTCCCGGTGTGGCCCACCTCACGCCGCCGGACCGCTCTCAGGGCATGTGGGCCGTGCCTGCCGGATTCCGCCTCGGCGGCCCCGCTTCTTCGGCTCGCCGCCCGCCACTCGCCGACGTACCCGGGCAGCGCGCCGGGCGACGGGAGGGAGCCGTCCTTCTCCCCTCCGTCGAGCGTCCGCTGCCGCCAGGACGGCGCCCGTCGGTGTCGCAGCGGGTAGCTTCTCCTCCCCCGGCGTCGTACACATGTTTCCGATGAGATCTTCAGGGAAATCGCGAGTTTATGGTGCAAATCGGATACACGATGATGACCGAGCAGGCGGGGCCCCGTGCCCTCGTGGATCATGTGGTCCAGGCCGAGGAAGCCGGTTTCGACTTCTCGGTGACGTCCGACCACTACTTCCCCTGGCTGCGTTCGCAGGGGCACGCGCCCCACGCCTGGACGGTGCTCGGCGCCGCCGCGCAGGCGACCTCACGCATCCCGCTGATGACGTACGTGACGTGCCCGACCTTCCGTTATCACCCGGCCGTCGTCGCCCAGAAGGCCGCGACGCTCCAGTTGTTGTCCGAGGGACGGTTCCGGCTCGGACTGGGGTCCGGAGAGAACCTGAACGAGCACGTGGTCGGGGGAGGCTGGCCCTCCGTCGACGTACGGCACGAAATGCTCGAGGAGGCCATCGGCATCATCCGGGCGCTCTTCGAGGGCGGGCACGTCAACCATCGCGGCACCCACTTCGACGTGGAGTCGGCCAAGCTGTGGGACCTGCCCGACGAGCCGCCGCCCATCGGTCTCGCCGTCTCCGGCGAGCGGTCCTGCGAGCTGGCGGGGCGCCTCGGCGACCTCGTTATCGCGACGGAGCCCAAGGGTGACCTGCTCGACGCCTTCGACCGGCACGGCGGCGAAGGCAAGGCCCGGGTGGGCCAGCTGCCGGTCTGCTACGACCCGGACAAGGAGGCCGCCGTACGCCGTGCGCATGACCAGTTCCGGTGGTTCGGCAGCGGCTGGAAGGTCAATTCCGAGCTGCCGCATCCCGACTCGTTCGACGCGGCGACGCAGTTCGTGAGGCCCGAGGACGTCGCCGACGCCATCGCCTGCGGCGACGACCCGGACGACTTCGTGGCGGCGGTGAAGCCGTACGCCGACGCGGGCTTCACCGAGATCGCCCTCGTCCAGATCGGCGGCGACTCGCAACCGGCCTTCCTGGACTGGTCGGCCAAGACGCTGCTGCCCGCGCTACGAGAAGCGCTGGGCTGACGCGGGCATGAGTACGTCCGACACGAACGCCTCCGACATGAACGGGTCCGCCAAGAACACGGCAGGACGGCGGCGCGGTGCGGCCGGCGGCACCGCGCTGGCCGTCATCGACATGATCAACACATATGACCACCAGGACGCCGAGCTCCTCCTGCCCTCGGTGCGTGAGGCGCTGCCCGTCATGGTGGACCTCGTCACCCGGGCCAGGGAGCACGGTGTCGCCGTGATCTACGTCAACGACAATTTCGGCGAGTGGCGCTCGCACCACGGCGAAATCCTGCGCACGGCGCTGGACGGCCCCCACGCGGAACTGGTGGAACCCGTCCGGCCGGACGACTCGTCACTGTTCGTCGTGAAGGCACGGCACTCGATCTTCTACGAGACGCCGCTGGCGTACCTGCTGACGCAGCTCGACGTCGACCACCTCGTCCTGTGCGGCCAGGTGACCGAACAGTGCGTGCTGTACTCGGCGCTCGACGCGCACATCCGGCACATCCGGGTGACGGTGCCCACGGACGCGGTGGCCCACATCCACGAGTCGCTGGCGGAGGCCGCCCTGGAGATGATGCGGCGCAATATGAGCGCCCGGACGGTGGAGGCCAAAGAGATCGACTTCGCCTCCACCGCCGGACGCGGGACGTGATCTCGCGGCCTGGGACAGCTCATGCGGAACCACGCTCATGAGGTGACCACGAGACCCGCGGGTCTCGTGGTCACCTCATGGCTTCTCGCCTCAATGGCTTCTCGCGGTCAGCTTCCCGTGGTCAGTCGTGGTCAGTGTGTTCGTGGTCAGTGTGTGACGTAGCGGGACCCGAGCAGCAGGCGCGCCTCCTTCTCGTGCTCGCCGGACACCGATGTGGCGGACCGCACCTCGAACAGCCCACCGAGCGCCTTCTCCACCTCCGCCACCGCCTGCTGGTCACCCGTCAGCAGGACAGTGACCAGCGCGCCGAGCTGCGGCGGTCCGGGTTGCTCCTCCCGGCGTGCGGAGCTGTCGAAAGTGGCCATCCATACAGTGGGCTCGCGGTCGTGAGCCTGCTCGGGCCCCGGCGTAGGCATGTCGCAGCCTGTGAAGACGCGGTCGAGCGTCTCCAGGACTGCCCGAGCGTCCTCGCGGCCGCAGTCGCTGAGCTGCACGGTGACGTCGCAGTCCGCGGGGTGGTTCCTTGTTCCGTTGCTCTCCACGTCGCTCCACTCCTTGGGTCCGGTCGACTGCCGGTACAGGCACGAATACCTCGCTGCGGGCCCGTCAATCAGGATCTTCCGCGGCGCGTTTGCGGAGGTGGGTGCCTGGTACGAGGGTGAGGAGATGCAAGGGGGGCCGCAAGGGGGACGTCAGGAGGAACGAATGCCGGCAGGATCCAGCCCGAAGCGTGAACGTCAGTACGAGCACATCAAGGAGAGCTCAAAGAAGCGCGGCACGAGCGAGAAGCGGGCCGAGGAGATCGCGGCCCGTACGGTGAACAAGGAGCGGGCGCGCTCCGGGGAGGCCAAGACCGCGAGCAAGACCTCCAAGCAGGACATGTCCTCCTCGAAGCGGGGCGGCCAGCGATCCGGCAGCAGCGGGCCCAAGGGCCCGACGTACGACCAGCTCTACGAAGAGGCGAAGCGCAAGGGCGTCCACGGCCGGTCGTCCATGAACAAGTCGGAGCTCCAGCGCGAACTCGGGAAGTGACACGTCCGGCGCGCCATCAGCCACCCCAGGCTCCGCCCAGCGGGCTACGGTGCAGGTGCGCCAGCAGGTCGGCGGGGTCGTCGTAGAGTTCGGCGGCCCCCGCCTCCGTCAGGTCCGCCCCCGGAAGGCCTCCACACAGCAGGCCCACACAGGTGACGCCCGCGCGGGTGCCGGCCTTCATGTCCCAGACCGTGTCGCCCACGAAGACGGAACGTTCCGCCGTCGCCCCCGCCAGCCCCAGCGCGTGCCGCACCGGCTCGGGCGCGGGTTTGCCCTCCTCGACGTCGTCCGCGCTCGCGGTGGCGGTGATGGCGTCGTCCGCGTCGATGGCGCGGCGCAGCGCGGAGAGTTCACCTCCGCCGGCGGACGTGGCCAGGACGACCGTCCACCCGTCGGCGGCGAGGGCCTTCAGCAGGCGGCCCGCGTCCCGGAAGGCGGGCAGCCGGTCGAAGTACGTTCCGTAGAGGGTCTTGTGGGCGGCGCTGATCGCGTCGTCCTGGTCCTTGTCCCGGCCCTCACCCAGCAGACGCGCGATCAGGTCGTGCGATCCGAGGCCGACGGCCCGGTGGACGGCGTGCATGGGCACATCGTGCCCGGCCTGCCGGAAGGCCTCCCACCATGTGGTCACATGCAGGTGGTTGGTGTCGACAAGGGTGCCGTCGACGTCGAATACCGCCGCTCGTGTCATGACCGCTCCGTTCTGATTTCGCTACTCACTCTGACACCAGTCTCACCCTGGACTTGAGGTTTACCCCTCGCTTCCGGTGGGGATTTCGGGCTGCCCCTCCCCCGTCGCGCGATACGGCCATCTGGTGGGCCGTCAGCCGGTCGCGCGGTCGCCGAAGCTCATGGGCCCGGCCGCCAAGACGGTCCGAAGCCCGGCCACCCGGCGCCCGGGGGGCGTCCGGGAGGTTCGTACGAGCATGGGCACTGCGCACACACCCGGTCGCGTTCAGCGTGATCGACACCCGTCGATTCCTTCGGCTGCCGTACGGGGCGGCCCCGGTGCTTGATCCGGCCGTTCGGGGTTAGAAGGCCAGTGCGAGGCGGACCGGGAGGACAGCATGCCTGAGCACGGAGACCGGGGTAGGGCCGGAAACGGCGGCGGAACGGTGGGAGAGTCCCCGCGGGGACGGAACGAGACACCTGACGAGCGCGCCGACCGGCGCTGGGCCGAGCTGATACAGGAGATCCGTGTCGCCCAGACAGGCGTGCAGATCCTCTTCGGCTTCCTGCTCACGGTGGTCTTCACGCAGAAGTTCGTCGAGTTGTCGAGCACCGACAAGACCATCTACATCACCACGGTGGTGCTGGGCGCCTCGGCGACCGGGGCCCTGATCGGGCCCGTGTCCTTCCACCGCATCGTCTCGGGACGGCAGATCAAGGACAGGGCCGTCGTATGGGCGTCGCGGCTGACGTTCACAGGCCTCGTGCTGCTGCTGGCGACGCTGATATCGGCACTGTTCCTGGTACTGCGGGTCGCCACGCACGACGACTTCGTTCCGTGGCTGGTCGCGGGCGTGGTGGCGTGGTACTTGACGTGCTGGTTCGTGCTGCCGCTGTGGGCCCGGTACCGGTACACGACGTCGAAGGGCTGAGCGGCTCCCGGCCGCCGGCGCGGACGGCTGCGACGACGAGGGGCCACCATGGGCCGGCCCGTGTGGTGGGCGCGGGCCTCAGACATCCCCGGAGGGCGGAGGCCCGCCGCGCGTCAGGACCTGGTCGATGGTGTCGGCCTCGGCCGCCGGCTTGTCGGGACGGTGACGGAGCACCCGGGCGAACCGGAGCGCCACTCCCGCCGGGTAGCGCGAGGAGCGCTGCAGACCGTCGTAGGCGATCTCGACGACGAGCTCGGGCCGGACGCGGACGGTGAAGCCGTCGTCCTCGACCGCCAGTTCCCGCAGCCGTTCCGTCTGCCACCGGAGCATTACATCGGTCAGGCCCTTGAACGTCTTGCCGAGCATCACGAACGTACCGTCGGTGGTGCGGGCACCCAGGTGCAGGTTGGAGAGCAGGCCGGTGCGGCGGCCGTGGCCCCACTCGGCGGCCAGGACGACCAGGTCGAGGGTGTGCACGGGCTTGACCTTCAGCCACGAGCGGCCGCGGCGGCCTGCGCTGTAGGGGGCGTCGACGGCCTTCACCATCACGCCCTCGTGGCCCCGCCGGAGGGTGTCGGCGAAGAACGCCTCGGCCGCTGCGGTCTGCTCCGGGTCCCCTGGGTCCTCGACGACACTGCGCCGCACCCGCATGGGTTCCGGCACCAGCCGTGCCAGGACCTTGTGCCGCTCGTGGCCGGGCAGGTCGACGAGGACGGCCCCGTCGGCTGCCAGGACGTCGAAGAAGACCGGCGATACGGGCAGGGCGGCAGCGGCGGTCGCCACGTCGACCCGCGAGCCGACCCGGGAGGCGATGTCCTGGAACGGTACGGGCCGGCCGGTGGCGTCCAGGGCGATCACCTCGCCGTCCATGATGAACCGGTCCCCCGGCAGCTCACGCGCGGCGGCCGTGACGTCCGGAAGCCGGTCGGTGATGTCGTCGAGCGACCGGGTGTAGAGGCGGACGTCGTCGCCGGCGCGATGCACCTGGACGCGGATACCGTCGAGCTTCTCCTCGACGACGCAGGGTCCGAGCGCGGCGATGGCCTCGGTCACGCTCTTGGCGGTGTGGGCCAGCATCGGGTGGACGGGGCTGCCCACCCGTAGCCGGAACCGCTCCAGCACGGCCGGCCCCTCGGCGAGCAACGCCTGGGCCACGCGGGGCAAGGACCCCTCGAGCATCACCGCTCGCCGGACATCGGCGGCGGGTGCCGCTGCCGCCCTGGCGACACCTTCGAGGGCGATGGCGTCCAGCGCCCCCTGCCGGACCTCACCGGTCAGGAGCCGCACCAGAAACCGCTGCTCGGCCGCGGTGGCGGCGCCCATGAGCTCCCGTACCAACCGCTGCCGCTCCGCCTGGGCCCCGGCACCGGCGATCCGCGCAAGCGCGGTGAGGGCCGCGTCGGTATCGGCGACGGTGAGCGTAGCCGCGTCGGCGGGTGGGACGGCCGCCTTGAGGGTGCTCCAGCCGACGCCGATCCGTCCCTGGGGCAGCCGTCCCGCGAGGTAGGCGATGACCAGGGGGGTCTCTTGAGGCGAGGTCGCGGAGAACAGGTCGGCCAGTGCGGCGATCTTGGCGGAGCGAGCAGAGGTGGCGGCGACCTGGTCGGAGACCTCCGCGAGTCGGGCCAGCAGCATAGGGCCATGGTGCCCGCCCCGAGCCTCCCGCGCACGTGGGCGGGCCGCCCGAGGCCCGGAACGGCGCCGCCTCACCTGGGCCCCCGGGGCGGCGGGGGCTTGCAGTCACCGTGGGCCCAGGGACTCGGACCGGCTCGCCCGGGCGGCGTTGCGTACCGTGTCTCCGGTGGTGGCGGCCGGCGCCGCCATGCCCCGGCGCACCGACGGCTCGGCGGCCGGGTCTCCGGCGCGCTCCCCGTCGGTGAAGCACCGGGCGCGAACCCGTCCGGGGCCCGTCCGGGACGGTCTGGAACGGTCTGGATCGGGGGTGCGTTCCGCGCTACCGCGACGGACGACCACGCTGAGTCCGGTGGCTCGGCCGGTCCGGCCGGTGCGGTCGGTCGGGTCGGTCGGGTCGGTCCGGTCGGGCAGGGCGGCCAGGTCCCAGCGCCCGGCGGTCCGGTCGGTCCGCTTGCTGCGGCTGCTCCGGCTGGTCTGGTTGGCTCGGTCGGTTCGGTCACTACGTCGAGGGGCACCGCCTCTGCCGGCCCGCCACCCGGTCACCCCTTCAAGACCTGGGGGCCGATGGCCCCGGCGTGGCGAGGCGGCCGGACGGACCGGCGCCCGCCCAGCCGGTGCATCACATGGCCGTTGCCCATAGGGGCGAGCGGTACGAGCGGGAGCCGGGCCGCCGAAGAAGGCACTGCAGCAGCCGGCCTGTCCCACGTTCAGTGAGGACCCTCGGGACCTGACGGTGCGTCGTGGCTCGATGTCGCGTAGGAGCAGTTCGGCGGCGGCTGTGTGTCGACCGGAGTCTCCGCCGGGTCCTGTCCCCGTGCCGCAAGAAGGGGCACACGGCCCCGGTGGTCACCGGGAAGCCGTCCCGGTTCCCGCGCCCGCCGCCGCAAGGTCTCCCCCTGTTCAGACAACTCCCCTACGCTTCGCTCGACTTGAAGGACGTCGACCTGGTGCAGGGAGTTCATGATGAAGGTGTCGCGTACGGCGATGACAGCCGCCTCCGCCGTGTTGGCCGGTGCTCTTTCGCTCGGGGTCGCCCCGGGCCAGGCCCGCTCCGCGTCCGGTTCGACCGTCGATCCGGGGCAGGCGGCCTACTCCGACTCCACCGGAGTGGGCGTCCACAACGCTTACGAGAAGGGGAAGTACTCCTATTTCGCGGACGCGCTGGACTCCGGCGCGAGCATGCTGGAGATAGACGTGTGGACGAACGCGCTCGGCAGATCCTGGCGTGTTTCCCACAGCAACCCCCTCGGTAACGACAACAACTGCGAAAACGCCGCGCACGCCGGTGAATTGCGCACCAAGTCGAGGAACCAGGACCTCGGCGGGTGCCTCTCGGACATCCGGGCCTGGCACGACGCCCATCCGGGGCACCGGCCCATCCTGCTGAAGATCGAATTGAAGGACGGTTTCCAGGCCAGGAGCGGCCGGGGCCCGGCTGCACTGGACGCGCTGCTGACGGCCCGGCTGGGCGACGCGCTGTTCCGGCCGGCCGATCTGGCCGGAAAACACCCGGATCTCGACACCGCCGCACGGATCGACGGATGGCCCACACGCTCGGCGATGGCAGGGAAGTTCGTGGTCGAGCTCATCCCCGGAACCGTCGAGGAGGACAACCCGCTCGACACCCTGTGGACCGACCGCGAGTACGCCACACACCTGCGGAACCTGGCCGCGGCAGGACGGCTGCGGGAAGCGGCCGCGTTCCCCGCCGTGCACCGCGCGGCCACCGGCGACCCCCGCACCCGGTACGCGGACACCGGCATACGCCCCTGGTTCGTCGTCTTCGACGGTGACGCCTCGGCCTATGCGGGCGGGGCCATCGACACCGGCTGGTACGACAGCCGCCACTACCTGGTGGTGATGACGGACGCGCACAACGTGGCTCCCGCCATCGACGGCACCCGCCCGACCGAGGCGCAGGCACGGGAGCGGGTCGCCCTCCTCGCCGGGCGGCACGCCAGCGTGGTGTCGGCCGACTGGTACCCGCTTCCCGCCGTGCTGGCGACCGTCCTGCCGCGCGGTTGACGAACGGCGCCCTCCCGCCGGCCCCGTGGGACAAGGCCCGGCCCCAGCGCTCTGGCCGGCGGGAAGGTTCACCGGCTTGTGTTGGGTGTCAGTGTGGGTACGGGAGGAAGGCCATCAGAGCGGCTGTGAGTTCGGCAGGTGCGTCTTCTTGGACGAGATGGCCCGCACCGGCAATTGGTTCAAGCCGTGCGCCTGGGATGCGGGCGGCGAGTTCCCGTCCTTTCTCTATGGGGAGCCAGGTGTCGTCCTGGCCCCAGCACACCAATGTCGGGAAGCCGATCTCGCCGTACCGGTCTTGCACTTCGTCGGTGTGGAACTGGTCGGCCTGGGCGATCTGACGGTAGAAGGCCGCTTGGCCGAGGTCGCCGAGCCAGGGCTGGATGAGCCGGTCGAGGACGACAGGGTGCAGGCCAGGGCTGCTGGCCGAGCTTATGTACTCGCGCACCAGAGCGTGGTGCAGTGCGGGCGGCAGTTGTTCGAGGACTTCGGAGTGCTCGCCGACGAGCCGGAAGAACGGGGTGCCCCACGGGGCCAACGCGACCGGGTCGACCAGCGCGAGCGCGCGGTAACGGGCTCCGTGCAGCAGATGCGCCCGCAAGGAGACGGCACCACCGAAGTCGTGGGCGACCACCAACGGTTCCTCAAGGCCCCAGTGCGCCAGCAACTCGGTGAAGACCCTGCCCTGGGCGGCCAGGGAGACATCCTGGTCGGCGGACTTCTCCGAGGCCCCGTAACCGGGCATGTCCCACACGAACACCTGGTGATGGCGGGCGAGCGCGCGGGCGACGGCGCGCCAGACATAGGAGGAGAAGGGTGTGCCGTGCAGGAGCACGACCGGATTCTGGCCGGGGTGGCCGAGGCTGCCCCAGCGAACGTCGCCCGATGTGCTGTGGAACGTCTCGGACAGCTGCCATTCACTCACGGGTGCTGTTCCTCTCAGTTGTGTCTGTGGCCCGTGCGGGGAGATCAAGCCGGGTGGGACCCCGGAGCACTGCCGCACCGGGGTGGGGAGGCGGCGGGCGTGAGCGGTCTGCCACCCCGGCGGATGCCTTTCTCGCAGCGGATGCGGGCGCGTCCCTCACGCGGAGCGGCGAGCACGTCAGGGTGACGGACGCTGGCATCGCGCCAGCGCAACAAGCGGTGCGGGGCCCGGGCGGCGAGCACCTCGCGCACCGTGTCCTGGTCTGCCTGGACCAGCTGGGCGATCACCGGGACGCGGTTTCCGTCGGCGGACGCCGACAGCACCATCGCCCGCCGGAAGCGCACCGAACCGGTCCTGCCCCGGCGCACGATCTGCTGAAGCTTGCGCCCTTCCTGATCGGTCGGTTTGCGCACCCGCGTAGGCTCAGCCACCACACCTCCAGCAGACGCAACGGACGTCACCACCCATCCAACCACCGACCCGGCGAACTTATGCGGTCACAGCACTAGCCGGCCCGCACCACCCTCCGCCTGCCCAGCCGGAGGCGGTGCAACAGTCCGGTACGGCCGTGTCCGTCCGGCGGGCGCTGACCCAGCCGGTGGCCGGTGCCGTCCGGCCGGGGAGCAGGCCGGAGCGCCCGCGCCTCCTCAAGGGCGAGTGCCAGGCTCATCCGGTGCCACATGATCTCGTCCGGGTCGTCCGCCACCTGGAGCCGGTCGATGATGTCCCGGGCGGCCAAGGACTCCGGCCGTGCGTGCGGAGGTGCGGGGCGGAGCAGATCGAGGTGGGCCCGCTCGTACGGATCGCCGACCACTTCGGCGACCTGGTCGGACGTGAGGAGCGACGCGATGGCCGCCGCGGCCGCCCAGGGGTCGTCGGCCCGGCGGAGCAGGAGTCCGAGTCGCCGTGCCCGCCAGTTGCGCGCGCGGACATCCTCCCCCGCGTCGAGCCGGGCGCGAACCGGTGCCGGGAGCCTGCCGGTGAGCAGCTCGGGATGGCGTGCGGCGAACTCCCGTACCTCACCGGCGACATACAGCCATACGACTGTCCGGTAGCGGTTGAGGTAGAACGTGGCGGGAGTGAGGTGTCCGGTTCTGGCCAGTTTGGTGAAGCGGTCGCCGGTGATCGAGGCGAGCTCGGCGGCGCTCGTCGTTCCGACGGTACGGACGCGGTCGCGCAGACCGGCCGGGAAGTCCGGCGCGGCGCGCAGCCGCTCGATCTCCTCCGTGGCCACCCGCGGCCGCCCTCCGTCGACGCCGCCGGGCACCGTCCGCACGTGTCCCAGCTGGACGGCGAGATCGAACTCGTTCCTCTTCAATGACAATTGCTGCGCGGCGCGTCCGTAGGCGACGGTGTGCGCGGTGACTGCTTCCTTCATCGTCATGACGACTCCCCCATGGTTCCGATTACGCTGAGTCACGAAGGTAGCGCGATCGAGCCCACACGCGTCCGGCCTGTGGATAACCTGGGCCGGACGCGGAGTCGTCAGTGGTGCGCGTCGGTCAGCGATCCGTGAGCGCCGCGCCGCCGGGTTGCCGGGTGGCGACGGCGAGGTGCTCACCGACCCGGTTGACGAGGAGCGTCATCTCGTAGGCGACCTGGCCGACATCGGCCTCGGCCGCACTGAGGACGCACAGGCAGCTGCCCTCACCCGCCGCGGTGACGAAGAGCATCGCGTCGTCGAACTCCACCATCGTCTGCCGTGCCCTGCCCACCCCGAAATGCCGACCGGATCCTCGTGCGAGGCTGTGCAGCCCCGAGGACACAGCGGCGAGGTGTTCCGCGTCCTCCCGGGCGAGCCCGGTGCTCGCCCCGGTGACCAGGCCGTCGTTGGACAGCACCAGTGCGTGACTTATGTGCTCGACGCGTTCCGTCAGGTCGTCCAGGAGCCAGTCGAGTCCTTTGTCCAGAGCCATGTCCGGTCCTCCCCGTGCCGCACGTTCCCCGCTGTCACGTAAGCCTTACGCACTGACGGGAGCAGGGCAAGCACTCCCGGGACGGCGGGCACGGCCTGGACATGCCCTCACGGGGCGATCTGCGGCAGTCGCGCGCGGACCATGGAGCGCTTACAGGTGAGTGGACAACTCGGCGGAATGTGGCCTCTGTTCGGTCACGCAAGACCGGATCTCACCGCCCCCGTCCGCCGGGGGTCTGCCGTCCCCGAACCCGTCGGCGACCAGGGGCCTGAGGCCGAGGGAGGTGCTGTCGGGCCGTTTAGAGGCCGGCGATCACTCTTCTCGGAAGTAAGCCCGACACCAGTACCCGTTCCGGGCGCGCGGTCCGGCACGTGAGGCGACCGTTCCAGGGGCGATGGGCCGGATTCCCCGGGCAGTCAGTCGTGGGTATCCCAGCCGGAGGGGTACTCGATGGTCCGGCCTCATGGGCCGCTCGGGGCGCGGCCTCCGGGGCGACGGGGCGCGGCGCAGGACCCGGCACGGGAGGTGCATCCATGGCGATGGCATCAGAGGCGGTTTCCGTACCCGCCGGTGTGGTGACGCTGGCCGGGGATCTGGCACTGCCGCGTGAGGCCCGGGGCGTGGTGGCCTTCGCCCACGGGAGCGGCAGCTCGCGGCACAGCCCCCGTAACCGCGCGGTGGCCGAGACCCTGCGGGACGCGGGGCTTGGCACCCTGCTCCTGGATCTCCTCACCGCTGATGAGGAGCGCGTGGACATGGACACCGCCGAGATACGGTTCGACATCCCGCTGCTGGGACGGCGCGTGACGGCGGCGGTGGACTGGCTGCACGACCGGCCGGACACGGGCAAGCTCCCGGTGGGCCTGTTCGGGGCGAGTACGGGCGCGGCGGCGGCACTGGTAGCGGCTGCCGAGAGGACGGAGCAGGTGCGTGCCGTGGTGTCGCGAGGTGGGCGCCCGGATCTCGCGGGCGCCGCACTCGCCGGCGTCCGCGCGCCCGTCCTGCTGGTGGTCGGCGGACACGACCATGAGGTGCTGCGGCTGAACGAGGAGGCGACGCGACAGCTCACCGCGCCGTGCACACTCCACGTGATCCCGGGGGCCACCCACCTCTTCGAGGAACCGGGGACGCTGGAACAGGCCGCGGACGCCGCGCGGGACTGGTTCCTCCGCATGACGCCCCAAAACGTGAGGCCCGGTGCCTGAGCCAGGAAGACCGGGCCCCGGGCCCCGAGCCGGCGGCCTTGAGCCCTGGACCGTGAGAGCCCGCCGCGCCTGCGCGCGTTCCTCGAGTCGGCGGAGTACGACGGAGACAAGCACGTGAACGATCATGGAATGTTCGAACGAGTGCGCCGTACCCCCGATGCGGGTGTACGGGATCATGTCGACATGACCGACGACCACACACAGGTGCAGGAATTCTTCAGCGCCCGCGCGGCGGACTGGGACGCCCGGTTCCCCGACGACGGCCCGAGGTTCGCGGCAGCCGTCGCCGACGCGGGGCTGCGACCCGGTGACACGGTGCTCGACGCGGGATGCGGCACGGGCCGCGCGTTGCCGCACCTGCGGCAGGCCGTGGGTCCGGAGGGCACGGTCATCGGGCTGGACCTGACACCCGCCATGCTGGCCGCCGCGGTACGGGCAGGGCGGGCGGGCAGCGGGGCGCTGGTGCAGGGCGACGTGGCGCGTTTGCCGCTCCGCGACGGGGCACTGGACGCGGTCTTCGGCGCGGGGCTCGTCTCGCATCTGGCCCGGCCGGCCGATGACCTGCGGGAGCTGGCGCGGGTCGTACGGCCGGGCGGCCGGCTGGTGCTGTTCCACGCGGTCGGACGCGCGGCGCTGGCCGCCCGCCATGGGCGGCGGCTCACCGATGACGACCTGCGGGCGGAGCCGAACCTGCGGCCGCTGCTGGCCGCTGCGGGGTGGCACATGACCTCGTACATGGACGAGGACGATCGTTTCCTCGCTCTCGCCGTACGCCGGGGCTGACGGACGGGGCGGGCCCCTGTCGCGCCCTCGCCGTCCCCTTCTGCGCGTGCGGGTCGGACTCTACGTTGGAGGTCCAGAGTCGGAAGACCGGCGGCGGTGCCGCCGCGCAGCGGGAAGGTGAGCCCGGTGTTCAACGGACTCCGCACGTTCTTCGGTTCCTTCAGGCCGTTCGTCAGGTCGTTCCTCGGGCCCGGCACAACGCCTGGCCCCGCGAAGGGGGGCGGGAGCGGGCCGGGGCGGTCCGGCGGCGCCCGTCAGCACAACATATTCGAGGCCGCGGCGGCGTACGTGGCCGCGTGCGCGGACGACGACCAGGAAAGGGCCGACGAGGCGGAGGGCTGGGTGTCGCCGGAGGCCCTGTCCTTCGGGGTGAGCGAACTGGCGTGCCGGGCGGTCATCGCCCTCGCCCGCGAGCGGGACGAGTCCCCGCAGACCGTGGCCCACCGCCTGATGGGCCTGCCGACTGCCTGAGACCGGCGTCGGGGTGTCGCGGTGTGTCGCGGTGTCGCGTGCCGATGCGCGCCGGTGTCGTCACGGTTCGGACGGTCGGGCCCTCGACGTGGGGGTTACTCGCTGGTTAGGGTGCGCCGACGAACGTCGGGAACGTCGGGAGGAGGCCGCCATGACCGGGACGGAACCGGTGGACGCGGGTGTCGCGGACGACGACGCGCTGTATGTGCTGACCGCTGTGCTGCTGACGCCCGCGCAGTTCCCGAGCCTGCTCGGTGACGACTATCCCGAGGCCTGTGCGGCACTCGGGCTGGAGCCGTACGCGGAGGGGTACGGGCTGGTGCTCGGCCAGGACGGCGAGGGAGCCCGGTGGACGGTCGTCGTCGACGACGTGTCGCTGGTCGCCGTGGCGATCGCGTCGTGGGACTGCGGCATGGAGCACGACCTGTCTCCCGACGAGCGCAGCGTCGTCATGGCCCTGCCGGGCTGGCCCCTCGCCGTGGCGGTCGCCGCCCCGCACGTGCCCCCGCCGCACGACCCGGAGACCGGGCCCGGCGAGCGTCGGCCCCTGACACCGCCGGACCCCGGCCAGTGGGGTCCTGCGCAGCGCCGCATGGGCGCCGACGAGGTGGCACTCCAGTGGCCGGTCTGGCGTGAGCAGCTGGGACAGGACGCCTCCGTACCGCCGACCGGCGTTGACACCGGCGGCGCGGTTTCGGCGCTGCCGGACGCGCCCCGGCCGCAGGAGACTCCTCCCCCCTCCGGCAGCCAGGCATTCGACGACCGGCGCCCCGAAGGGCAGCCGTCGACGGCCCCGGAAGCGACGGCCGGCCGGGCGGCCGCCGAGCAGCGGTCCACACCGCAGACCTCCGCCGCACAGCAGCCGGAGGAGCGGGCATCGCTTGAGCCCTCGGACGACACGCACCACCCGGTGCGGCGGGTTCTGGCCGAGTTGCACCGTTACTTGGAGGAGCCGCCGCCGCCCGGTCGGGTCCGGTCGGCTTTCGCTCCCGGCGGGGCGCGCACGCTGCGGGCGGACGGGCCCGGATGGTCGGTCGTCGCCAGAACGGACGACATGGCCTTCGTCCTGCTGGACGAGATGCCCCGCGAAGTGCTGCCGATCGGTCGCGGGCCCCACCTGCCGTCCTTGCTGACCGCCCTCGACGCGATGGCGGTACGGCCGGCCTGACAGGCAGGCCGGCCCCTGTACTCAGCCGGTGGGCTCCTCCGGTGCACCGTCCTCCGGCGCGCCGTCCTCGGGAGTGTCCTCCGCAGGGATCTGTTCCCGGTCGTCGGTGCCCACCGCCTCGGCCATGTCCGGGTCCCAGTGGTCAGGGGCACCGCCCGCCTGCTCGTCGGGCAGGTCCCTCGGGACTCCGGGCCCGCCCTCGCCCGGACCTTCGAGTCGCTTGTCGTCGTCCATGGTGTCTCCCTCCGGCGTTCCGGCCGGGCGGGTACCCCCCGACGCGCTGCTCAGACCCTGTCGAGAGGACGATGCGGGCCGTCCGGAAGCTCGACCGCGACCGTATCGCCCGGTCGGACCGGTCCTCCGATCGTCACAACGGCCATGATGCCCGCCCTGCGGACGACGGCACCCGTCTTCTCATCACGCCCGACGACGTGCTTCAGCAGCCCGTCCTGGAAGGCGTCTATCTGGAGGCAGGGGTTGCGGAGTCCGGTCACTTCCACAACGGCTTCCGCGCCTATGTGCAGCAGCGTGCCGGTGGGGAGGGTAAGCAGGTCGAGTCCCCGGGTGGTGATGTTCTCGCCGAGGTCGCCCGGCCGGACGGTGAAGCCCTTCTCGGCCACTTCCTCGAACAGTTCCTCGTGGATGAGGTGCACCTGCCGGAGGTTGGGCCGCGTCGGGTCCTGGGCCATGCGGGAGCGGTGCTTCACGGTGACGCCCGCATGCACGTCCCCCTCCACTCCCAGCCCGGCCAGCAGGGTGATGCCCGGCCGGTTCGGCTTGGTGAACGCATATTCGCCGTTACTGCTGACCGCTGTGACCGTTCCGCCCATCATGGCCCCCATCCGTCGCGCCGGTGCCGGTGGCGTCTCACCGATCACCATGATCGCTGCATCCGGGCCGCCCGGAGCCCCGACGATGTCGGAGCGGCGCCGGCCGGGGCTGTCCGTCGGCGGTCAGCGGCCGAGCTCCTTACGACTGACGCGGCGCAGCCGGCGACGCTGGCCCGGGTCGAGCGCGAGGTAGGCGACGGCGGGAACGCCGATGACCACCAGCAGGGACATCCAGAACCCGATCAGGGGCCACAGGAGAAGGCCCACGGCCACTCCCCCGATGGCGATCTTCGTTCTTGTCGACATGTTCGACGCCTCCTTCACGGCCGGAGACGGCCGCTTCCTGATCAGTGAACGCCTGATCAAGCGTTCCGGTTCCGGGAGCGCCGCTCAGGCCGTACGAAGCGGCTTGCCGACATCGTGCAGATGCCCGAGCGCCTGGCGGTACGAGTCGAGCGGTCCGGTTTCCGTGTACCGGATACCCAGAGAGCGGCAGTGGGCACGCACCGCGGGCTGGGCCAGCCGCAGGTGGGGGCGCGGCATGCTGGGGAAGAGGTGGTGTTCGATCTGGTAGTTGAGGCCGCCGAGCAGCCAGTCCGTGAGAGCGGCACCACGGATGTTGCGGGACGTGAGCACCTGTCGGCGCAGATGGCCCCAGGGTTCGCCGTCCGGGTCGGGCACTTCCATGCCCTTGTGATTCGGAGCGAAGGCCATGCCCAGGTGGAGTCCGAGCAGCATCTGGTGGACGAGCGCGAAGACGACGGCCTGGCCCACCGGCATGGTGGCGAGCAGCAAGGCCGCGTACCCCGCGACATGGGCGAACAGCAGGCCACCTTCGATCGCGCGCTCGCGCGGTGTCTGACGCGGGCCGTCCTTGGAGAACAGCGCCTGGAAGCCGTACACCTTGAGAGCAAGGCCTTCGAGCGTGGTCAGCGGAAAGAACAGCCACGCCTGGTGGCGGGCCAGCCAGCCGCGGAAGCCGGTGCGTCCCACCGCCTGGTGCTGGTTGAAGACGAGGACGTCCGGAGCGACGTCCGGGTCCTTCTCCTCGTGGTTCGGGTTCGCGTGGTGCCGGTTGTGCTTGTCGTTCCACCACTCCTGACTCATCCCGAGCAGCAGATTGGCGTGCAGCAGCTGGATGAGGCGGTTCCTTCCCCTGTCGGCGCTTATCTGGGAGTGCCCGGCATCGTGGCCGAAGAAGGCCGCCCGCGCGGAGAACACGGCCAGGGGGAGGGCGAGCGACAAAGACCACCAGGAATGCCCGAACAGCATCAGGCCGACGGCAACCGCCATCAGAGCGAGCAGGTTCAGGGCGATGCCGGACGCGTACCAGCCGGTGCGCCGCTCCAGCAACCCCTGCTCCTTGATCGTACGGAGAAGGGGCCCGAACTCGCTCCGGGAGCCGCGCCTGCCCCCCGGGGCGCCGACAGCGGCTCCGGAAGTGGTTGCCGGGGTTGCCGGGGCGGGGATCGTCAGGGCGGATGTGACCTGTGGCATGGCTGCTCCGGTCTGATGAGGTCTCGTGCGCCGACGTGCGCCGACCTTATGAACGTACGGATGAGCAGAGGCCCAGAGCCATGGCACCACCACCCGGATGTGGGGTGGGGCTTCCCAGGGTACTGGGGTGGTGCTGCCTGCACCCTGGACCCGAAGTGGCCTATGTCACGGCGAATCCCCTCTCGCCGAGAGAGAGCATCGGCTACCCTCGGCGGCTCGACTCCCGCTAGTCAAATTTGAGGAATGTGTCAGCGCTGTGCACAAGCTTCCCGAAGCAACACCTCACCCGGCTCCCGACGTGCCCCGACTCGTCCGCTGTGCCACGCTCTTCCTGCCCGCCGACCCGCCTCGTGCGGGACGCGTTGCGTTCTGGCTGCCCGGCGGAGCCGAACCCCCGTCGGACGACGCCCAAACCCAAACCCACGCCCGCACCAGCACCAGCACCAGCACCAGCACCAGCACCAGCACCCAACGCCACGGCCATCACGCACCCGCCCCGGACCACGGCCCCGCGTCCGGCGTCGACGCGGACTCCGGCATCTCCGGCATCGCCGCAGCAGTCGGCAGCGGGTCGGTGGAAGTGCTGTCCGTCGTCACCCCGGACGCGCGTCCGACCGCCGTGCGCGCGCTGGTGATACCGGTAGGTGAGGCGTTACCCCTGCTCACCCGGGCAAGGCGCGTCCCCCGGGCCTCCCCCGCCACCACGTTCTGGGGGGCCGCGGCTCTCCTCGCCCTCCAACTGGTGGCGCGTGGACTGGTGTTGCCAGGCCTCAGCGGCACCGATCACGACGCGTGGCGCGCCGGACCGCTCACCACCGAGGACCTGGAGCGGGTACGGGAATTGGCCGCCTCCATGCCGCCGAGCGCCCACGCGACTGCGGTGGGCGAGGCGGCGGACGGCATGGCCCTCCTGGCCGAACCGGAGCGGCTGTTGCGGTCCTTCCTGGACGCGGTGGCCGACGCGCTCCCCCGTACACCCGCGGCACCGCTCGCGGCGGGCGGGTACGCGTTCGCCGCGTACGAGCCGCAGCACGTGCCCGAGCAGAGCGACTGGGCGGCGGACGTCGCGGCGGGCCACGACGCGGGCGTACGGCTGTCGTTGCGCGTCGAGGCGCCGGGGCTGGACACGCCCGGAGGCCCGGCCTTCCGCGCCGTCCTCCAGATGCACAGCGTCAGCGACCCCGCGTTGGTGGCCGACGCCGCCGACGTGTGGTCGGGCGAGGCCGGCTACGGATTCGGCCCGCGTACGCGGATGGACG
This sequence comes from Streptomyces gobitricini, assembly GCF_039532985.1. Taxonomy (NCBI): domain Bacteria; kingdom Bacillati; phylum Actinomycetota; class Actinomycetes; order Kitasatosporales; family Streptomycetaceae; genus Streptomyces; species Streptomyces gobitricini. The sequence goes on from NZ_BAAASR010000018.1 coordinate 210,209, forward strand.
CGCTCCTCGCGCTGCGTCGCGCGGCCCGGGCGTGGCCGGCGCTCGCGCCGCTGCTGTCCGCCTCCGTTCCGGACGCCCTCGATCTGGCCGACGAGGAGGTCACCGAGCTGCTGGGTGGGGCGGCACGAGCACTGGCGGCCACTGGCGTACAGGTGCACTGGCCCAGGCAGCTTGCGCGCACGCTGACCGCGTGTGCCGTCATCGGGCCACCGGAGCAGGACGGTCCCGGCCGCGGCCGGGAGGACCAGGGGGGAGAGGACCGGGAGGGAGAGGACCGGCACGGAGACCGGCAGGGAGAACACCGGCAGGGGAAAGGCCGACAGGCAGGGAGCGAGTCGGGCCTGCCGTCGTTCCTGTCCGCCGACTCGCTGCTCGCCTTCAACTGGCGCTTCGCCGTGGGCGACCAGGAGCTGACCCGCGCCGAGCTGGACCGGCTCGCCGAGGCCGGGCGTCCCGTGGTGCGGCTGCGCGACCGATGGATACTGGTCGACCCGGAGGAGGCCCGGCGCGCCCGGGACCACCGGGACCGCGAGGTCACCCCCATCGACGCGCTCAGCGCCGTGCTGACCGGTACCACCGAGGTGGACGGCCGCCAGGTCGACGTGCGGCCCTCCGGGTGGCTCCAGGCGCTCCGTGACCGGATCGCCGACCCCGAGGAGGGCGGGCAGCCGGGGACGGGCCGACAGGAGATCGGGCAGCCCGCCGCGCTCGCCGCGACCCTCCGCGACTACCAGCTGCGCGGCCTGAACTGGCTGCACCGGATGACCTCGCTGGGGCTGGGCGCCTGTCTCGCCGATGACATGGGCCTGGGCAAAACGATCACCCTCATCGCGCTGCACCTGCACCGGCAGACCGACGCGGCCGCGGCCGGCCCCACCCTCGTCGTCTGCCCGACGTCCCTGATGGGGAACTGGCAACGGGAGGTGGAGAGGTTCGCGCCGGGCACGTCCGTGCGCCGCTTCCACGGCCCGGGCAGGGACCTGGACGGTCTCGGCGACGGCGAGTTCGTCCTCACCACGTACGGGACGATGCGACTCGACGCCGCCCGCCTCGCGCGCGTGGGCTGGGGCATGGTGGTCGCCGACGAGGCGCAGCACGTCAAGAACCCGTACTCGGCGACCGCCGAACAGCTGCGCACGATCGGCGCCAAGGCGCGGGTGGCGCTGACCGGTACCCCGGTGGAGAACAACCTCTCCGAACTCTGGGCCGTCCTGGACTGGACGACCCCCGGGCTGCTGGGCCGTCTGGGGACCTTCCGCGGCCGGTACGCCCGGGCCGTGGAGCAAGGTGCGGACCCGGCGGCCGCACAGCGACTGGCGGCACTGGTACGGCCCTTCCTGCTGCGCCGCCGGAAGTCCGACCCCGGCATCGCCCCGGAGCTGCCACCGAAGACGGAGACCGACCTCGTGGTGTCGCTCACTCCCGAACAGGCGGGCCTGTACGAGGCCGTCGTACGCGAGACCCTGGCGGCCATCGCGGAGGCGAACGGGATGGAGCGCCGAGGCCTCGTCGTCAAGCTGCTCACGGCCCTCAAACAGATCTGCAACCACCCGGCGCAGTACCTGAAGGAGGAGCACCCGAGGCTCGCCGCCCGCTCCGGGAAGCTGGAGCTGCTGGACGAGCTGCTCGACACCATCCTGGCGGAGGAGGCGAGCGTGCTGGTGTTCACGCAGTACGTGCGGATGGCCCGGCTGCTGGAGCAACATCTGGCGGCCCGGGGGGTGCGTGGCCAACTCCTGCACGGCGGTACTCCGGTGGCGGAGCGGGAAGCGATGGTGAACCGCTTCCAGGCCGGTGAGGTGCCGGTCTTCCTGCTGTCGCTGAGGGCCGCGGGCACCGGGCTCAACCTCACCCGCGCGGCACACGTGGTGCACTACGACCGCTGGTGGAACCCGGCCGTGGAAGCGCAGGCCACGGATCGCGCGTACCGCATCGGCCAGACCCGGCCCGTCCAGGTGCACCGGCTGATCGCGGAGGGCACGATCGAGGACCGGATCGCGGACATGCTGGCGCGCAAGAAGGAACTGGCCGATTCCGTACTCGGATCCGGTGGGGACGGTGCCCTCACCGAGCTGACCGAACTGACCGACGACGAACTGGCCGAGCTCGTGCGGCTCCGCGGGGTGCGGGACACACGAGGCGCGCGACGCACGCAGGGCACGCAGGACATGCAGGACATGCAGGACGCACGGGACGCGCGAAGGAGTGGGCGATGAGGCATGACGAGGACGGGGAGCGTACGTTCGCCGCGCTGCCTCCCGCGCACGGCCGGGGCTTCGCCCAGACCTGGTGGGGGCGGTCGTGGCTGAAGGCGCTGGAGGACACCGCCCTCGACGGCGAGCAGCTGAAGAAGGGGCGCAAGCAGGCCCGGGACGGCGCCGTGGGCGCGGTCTCGGTGCGGCCCGGCCGGATCACGGCGGTCGTACGGGACCGGGACGGAACAGCACAGCGCAGCGACGTGCTGTTGCGGGAGCTGACCGCGGAGCAATGGGACCGCTTCCTGGACATGGCGGTGGACCGGGCGGGGCATATCGCCGCCCTCCTGGACCGGGACATGCCGCCGCACCTGGTGGAGGACGCGGCCGCGGCAGGCGTCGAATTACTGCCCGGCATCGGCGATCTGGAGCCCGAGTGCGGGTGTGACGCCTGGGATCACTGTCCGCACACGGCGGCCCTCTGCTACCAGGTGGCACGGCTGCTGGATCAGGATCCCTTCGTGCTCCTCCTCATGCGGGGCCGAGGGGAGCGGCGGCTGCTCGACGAGTTGCAGGAACGCACTACGGCGCGCGCGGCGCGCGCCGACCGGGGCGGAGAGGAGCCGGTGGCGGGCGAACCGGAGGGCGTACGGGCGGACGAGGCGTTCGCCGCCCGGGACATCCTCCCGCCGCTGCCGGACCCGCCGCCACTGCCGGACTCCCCTGGTGAGCCGCCTTCGCTGGACACCGAGACCCGCCCGGCGCGGGGCGTCGACCCGGCGGCGCTGGAGGCTCTCGCGGCGGACGCGGCCGCACGGGCGTACCGGATGCTGGCGGAAGCACTGGTGGCCGGACACGAGGACCGGCCGGTGGAGGTGCCGTTGACGGCCCGACAGGACGCGGCACGGCTGGCCGCCTCCGCGACGTGGGCACCGGCCGCGCTCGACCGGCTCGCCACCGGCACCGGCCGTGGGCGGGCCGACCTGGACGTGGCCACGCGCGCGTGGCGGCTGGGCGGCGCGGAGGCGCTGGCCGTGCTGGACGAGGACTGGACGCCCGGGGCGGAGCTGCTGGCGCGGGCCGAGGCGGGGCTCGCCGCCGGCTGGGAGGAGGGCGAGCGTCCACTGTTGCGGCCCGACCGACCGGGCCGATGGGCAGTGGCCGGGACGGACATGCAGCTCCGGTTGGACCGGGACGGCCGGTGGTGGCCGTACCGCGAGGAGTCCGGCCGCTGGGTTCCGGCGGGGCCGCCCGGCCACGACCCGGCCACCGCCCTGGCCGGCGCCCTGGAGGACGAGGTCTGAGGCCACGGGCTGCCCGTCCGGAGGGCCCCGGACGGGCGCCTGCCGTCAGGGCACTGTGGGGGTCGGCCGACCGAGGAGGGGCTCCCGCCCTCGCTGGCCCGGGCGGCAGCACGAGGGCACGGGGGGCGCGGGGGCACGCGCCACTGCGGCGTGCGGTCGCGGCGGCGCACGCACGGCTCCTGCCCCCGCCGGCTGTCGGCCGGGTACCAGTACCGGGCGCCGTACGGGGGACCGCACGGCGCCCGCGCGACACGGGGCTACGCGAGCTGCCGCTCCGCCGCGTCCACGGTCTGGGCGAGCAGCACCGCGATGGTCATCGGCCCGACGCCGCCCGGCACCGGCGTGATCAGGCTCGCGCGGGTGGCGGCGGTCTCGAAGTCGACGTCACCGACGTTTCCGGGGTTGTAGCCAGCGTCGACGACCACGGCGCCCGGCTTGAGGTCCTCGCCCTTGATGAAGCGAGGCCGTCCCACCGCGGCGACCAGGATGTCGGCCTCCCGTACGGCCGCCGAGAGGTCGGCGGTGTACGAGTGGCAGTAGGTCACCGTCGCGTTCCGTGCGAGCAGCATCATGCCGACGGGTTTGCCGAGGATGGCACTTCGCCCGACGACGACGGCGCGCTTGCCGGCCGGATCGACGTCGTACGCGTCGAGCAGCCGCATGATGCCGCCGGGCGTGCAGGAGACGAATCCCGGCAGACCGAAACTCATCGTCGCGAAGGAGCTGAAGGTGACGCCGTCGACGTCCTTCTCGGGGGCGATCGCCTCGAAGGCGGCCCGCTCGTCGATCCCCGGGCCGACCGGGTGCTGGAGCAGGATGCCGTGGACCTCGGGATCGTTCGACAGGCCTTCGAGGACGGCGACGAGTTCGGCGGTGGTCGCCGTGGCGGGCAGCTCTACGTGGCGGGATCGGATACCGGCCTTCTCGCAGCGGGCTCGCTTCATCCGCACATAGGTCACCGAGGCCGGGTCCTCGCCGACCAGGACGGTGGCGAGACAGGGCCGCGTGCCGGTGCGGTGGGCGAGGCCGGCGGCGCGGGCCGCGGTCTCCGCGAGGAGGCGGCGGGCGAGGCCGCTGCCGTCCATCAGGCGGGCGGTGGCGGGAGTGGAGGACATGACGGGCTCCGGGCGGTCATCAGTGGATCGCCCAGGCGCGCGGCAGTGGCGTCGGTCCGCCGGGCCGCTCCCCGGTGGTACTCCACCCAAGCGCCAGTCACGGCCCGGCGCCCACTCTACGGGAGGGCTTCCGACCGGTTCCGACGGGCCCGTTCGGTCGGCCCGCTTGTGAGGCCGGCCGGCGCGACCACCTCACCAGGCGAGGAAGGCGTACACGGTCTTGCCCTCGTCGTTGGGCACGGTGATGGTCTGTTCGGCGACGGTGTTGATCAGGTGCCATCCCACCCCGCCCCGGCCGGTGAGGTCGACTGGACGGGCCTCTGGCGCCGCGGAGTTGGTGTCGGCCACCGCGACCTGCACGGTGTCGGCCACGGCCCGCATATGGAGGCTGAAGGGGCCGGGGGCGTACGCGAAGGCGTTGGAGGCCAATTCGGCGACGACCAACACCACGTCGTCGTGTGCGTCGGGCGAGGTGGGCGGCTGCATGCGCGCCAAACCGTGGAGAAAGACGGCCGCGCCCTCGCGTGCCTCGCTCACATTGCTCAGTGCGCCCTCGAAACGCCAGGATTGTTCGACGGCCAAGGTGTTCAGGCCGGCTTCGCTTTGCGCGGGTTTTCGTTCGGCGGCCATGACATTCTCCCTTTCGTTCTCGCGAACCTCGGGTTGCCATGTCGGCTTCCCGATCCCTGAGCGGGTATGTCCGCCTTCCGGCTTTTGTGTGAGCGCAGGTGGCAAGCCGCCTTTCATGGGCAGCACTTCGGTCCGCCGCATACGGATAGCCGGGCCGGAAATGGCAGGCGCCTGTGTACTGCCGTCGCGCCGTTCACCCGTCATGTATGGCGGGGGCGTACGGGTGAACGGGGCGACTCAGGTCATGGCTGCCGGGCGGCCGGGCGGGCCCGGGCGCCGGATCCGACAGGTGTCACTCGCATCGGTGGCTGACCGGGCCGTCCGGCCCAGTCAGGGCGGTCAGCCGCGTCCGTCTCCGTCCGGCTGGGCATGTACTGGGCGTGTAAGCGACGCATAGCCGCGCACGTACCCCTACGACACAGCGAGAGACACCTGTGAACCTGCGAAATCGTCTTTCCCACCGCTGGCGTAGAGCGGCGGTCGCCTTCCTGGCCGGGTGCTGCCTCATGACTGCCGCCGGCTGCGGCTCCACTCAGGGCGAATACAACCCGCCGGGCGCGAATGCCCGCATCGGCTCGGTGCTCATCCGCTACGCCCACATCGCCGAACCCCCCGACGGGCCCTGGGAGCCGGGGGACGACGCCCCGCTGTACATGTGGCTGTTCAACCAGGGTGAGCGCCCTGACAGGCTGCTCGGGGCCGAGACCACTGTCGCGCGGTCCGTCGACATCGTCACCGCCGAAGGCAGCACCCGCGGCCCGGTGGAGGTGCCCGTCGGCAAACCCGTCGAGCTGAGCAAGGAGCAGCCGCATCTGCTGCTGCGGGGGCTGCGCGAGCAACTGCGGGGCGGCGACTACGCGTGGGTGACCCTGCGCTTCCAGCATGCCGGTGAGGTGGCCCTCCAGGTGCACGCGCAGCTGCCCACCTATGTCGACGAGGACGTCACCAAGGCACCCGGACTGACATCCCCCTCGCCGGGTTCCTGACGGCCAAGGGCCGCACGGCCCCGTTCGGTTCGGACCGAGGGACCGCTCCGCACGCCGGAACCGATCCGGCTCCGACGGTTACGGTGACGGTGGCGGTGGCGGTGGCGGTGGCGCGTGGCGGTGGCGGTGGCGGTCCGCACGGTCCGGTCAGTGGGTCCGGTCGTGCGTCCAGCGCCCGGCCAGGGCCTGCTCGACCTGCTGGGCCAGCTCGGCGAGCACGGCGCGCTCGGCCTCGTGGAAGTCCTGGGCGGCGGTGGTGGAACGCAGCCGGGCGAGCGCGGCGACGATGGGCGGGTGCTGGTCGGGCGTGCTGTTCCAGGCGAGTTCGCGCAGCAGCACCAGGACGCGGTTCAGGACTGCGGGCTCGGCGGCGCCGTAGCGCAGCGGCTGGGTCACAGCCAGATCGAGGAGATCCGCCAGGTCCGGACGTCGCAGCACGACCCTGAGCCGGTGGTGGCCGTCGCGCAGCAGCCGGGGGCCGAGATCCCGGTGCGCCAGCTCGCACAGCAGTGCGGCGGAGTGGGACAGGGCGTGGACAGCGGTGGTCGGGTCGTTGATCCCGGGCGAGAGCGCTTTGGCGATGATGTCGGTGAGCTGGCGGAGTCCGAAGGCGACGTCCTGGGCGTCGGTGCGTTCGGCGCCGGTGGTCACTGCTTCGGCCGCTTTCCGGACCAGGCGCGTCCGGGTCTCGGGAGAGAAGGGCTCCCCGGTGCGGGGCCAGGCGGCTCCCATGGGCGTACCGGCGATCAGAGAGCTACCGGGGTGGCGGTCGATGAGCAGGACGGCGTCGGCCTCGACGGCTGACTCCAGGAGAGCTTTTTCGTCGACGGCGGTCAGGAAGCCGGAGGTGCCGACGGGCAGGGGTACCGCGTCGGCAGGCGGTTGCGGTGGCGGTGGCGCGCCCGAGTCCCCGGCAGCGAGGTCCTTTTCGGGGACGAGCCGGCGGATGGTGCGGCCGGCGGCGGAGTGGACACTGCGCATCATCGTCTCCACCCGGATCTCACGTGCCAGGTGCGACAAGAACAGTACGAGGCCGAGCACGCTGGCCAGGGTGAGGAGGAAGGCCACGGTGACCGACACCTGGGGGACGAACATGACGTGTTCGTCGTCGCCGGTCCGCACGGTCCGCAGCACGGTCAGGGCGTAGGTGAACGTCGCGAGGAACAGTGCGAGGGTCGTCTGGACGTACCGGTCCGCGGTGAAAGTGCGCAGCAGACGCGGGGAGAACTGGCTGCTTGCCAGTTGCAGCGTCACCACCGTGAGCGAGAAGGTCAGTGCCGTGACGCTGATGAGGGAGCCGGCGATCGCTTCCAGTACGGTACGCGCGGCGTCCGCACCGCCTCCGAACAGGTAGTCCTTCAGCCGGGGCGGGATGTCGTGCTGGATCCGCGCGTCCAGGCGGGGCAGTCCCACACCCGCGGCGACAGCGAGTACGACGCCCAGCGTCGGCAGCGGCCACAACTGCGCGCGGACCGTGTCACGCATGGGCGGAAGAGGGGTGGTGCGCGGCCCCGGCCCGGACGGGGGCAACCACTGAAGGAGGGGAAGGCCTCACGGCCCAGGGCCGCGATGCCGGTACGCGCGACGCCCGGGCCCGGGCTCGGGCCGGGGCGTGAACGAGGAGCGGTGGAGGAGCGACGGGCCTGGTGGCGACTTCTCGGGCGATGACGTGGAGCAGGGCGCCGGGCGAGCGATACGTGCCTGCGACGGCTGGCTGCTGCGGTTGCCTGCGAGATCCTATGACGTGTCCGCCCTTCGGGAATGCGACAACGATGGTTCCACCATGCGCTCGACCGCGGTCCTCCGCCCGACGACACACCCACCCCGCGGAACGGGACCGGTGCGCAGCTCCCACCCCGCTGTCGGACCGGCTCCGGGTGCGCCCGCCCCGACGGAGGCGGATGCTGGGCCGAGCAGGGCGGATAGTGCGGGTGGGATCCGTGACTGCACCGGCAGAGTCCTGTGGCCCCAGCCGCCAGGGATTCTGTGGCCCCACGGGGCTCCGGCCCCGGCAACCGGAACGGAAGGAACCCATCTGTGAGGCGCACCGTGCACCGACGCCGTCGAAGGCTGTACGCGTGGCTGGCGACACTGCTTGCCGCCACCACACCGGTACTCACCGGATGCGGCGACTCGGGAGGCAAAGAGACAGGGCTGGACATCGGAGGGGTGCACGAGGCGTTCGAGCGGGGGGACGCCGAATCCGTGGTGGGTCAGGAAGGGACGTTCAGCGGCTACGTCAAAGAAGCCATCTCCCCCTGGGCCTTCACCATCGGAGGAGATGAATTCAGCGGCGTCGAACCGCTCCTGGTCATCGAGAAGGACCTGCCTTCCGTGAACGAGGACGAACTCGTTCGCGTCACTGGCACCGTGCGGGAATTCGACCTGGCCAAGGTTGAGCAGGAAATCGGCGTGGACTTCGCGGAGACGCTGTACAAGAAGTTCCAGGGAGAGCCCTATGTCATGGCGCGGGAGATGACCAAGGACACTGAGCAGTAGAACGCCCGGCTCGCGTTCTCAACCGCGCGCGCCATGCGGGTATGGAAGCTGCCCTGACGCCTGACGGTCATGTCGTGGTGGTCGCGTCCGCGAGTCGGACGGCCGCGGAGCTCGTCCTCCCCTTCAGCTTGCGCCCGGGCGCACGGTCTGTCGACCCCGCACAGGCGTCGCTCCGCACAGGACCGCGCCGGAAACCTCCGGTTTGCCAGGGGGCATGGTCCGCCGTGTCATGGAAGGAGACTCCTACGCGACGGGTGAGGAGAGGCCGTGGTGGCGCAGCAGAGCGAGGGCGGGACGGTCGTGGTGGGGGTGGCCGAGGCCGAGCGTCAGGACGAGGTCGTCCATTTCGCGGCCGAGGAAGCCGCACTCCGCGGCTCGCGGCTGCGTATCTTGCACGCGGTGGAGTGGCCCATGCCTCCGGGCACGCGCCGTGAAGGGGAGCCGGCTTCCTTCGTGGAACGGGCGGAACGGGTGGTGGAGCCGCTGCAGGCGCTGGTCGCGAGGGAGTTTCCGGGGGTCGGGGTCTCACCTGATCTTGTCTCCGGGTCTCCGGCCCCGGCGCTTCTGGACCGGTCCTCGGAGGCAGCACTGATCGTGGTGGGCCATCGCGGGGCGGGCGGGTTCGCACGGCTCCCGCTGGGCTCGGTCAGCTGGCAGGTCGCCACCCACGCCGAGTGTCCGGTCGTGGTGGTCAGGCCCCGCGACGCCGGACAACCCAAGGAAAACCGTGTCGTCGTCGGCGTCGACCTGCCGGACATGAGGCCCGACGTGATGCATTTCGCCATCGAAGCCGCGAGGACACGCCGGGCGGTTCTGGAGGTCGTCTACGCTGCCTTCCATCCGCCCGTGCTCAAGACCGGGCCCGCGGGACCGGCCGTGCAGGATTCGAGCGCGGCGGCCGGCAACGTCCGGGAGATTCTCGAACAGGCCCTGCAGCCCTACCGGAACGAGAACCCGGACATCGGGATCCGGTCGCGTATCGAAGGGGGCCGCCCGGCCGCCGTGCTGACCCACGCCGCCGGCAGAGCGGAGCTCCTGGTGGTCGGCTCCCACGGGCGTACCGGCTTGAAGCGGCTCATGCTCGGCTCGGTCAGCGCACAGGCTCTGCACACGGCCACCTGCCCGGTCGCCGTCCTGCCCACCAAGGACGCCTGAGGGCTCCTGAGAGCTGATCAGCAGACGCTGTGCGGAACCCTTGCACTTGCCCTTGCCGCACGCCGGTATCCGGTGAACCCGCCTGCCTCAGGCGCGCGCTTGCGGGTCCGGTGTGCCGTGCCGGCTGCGGCTTGCCACGTGGTCGTCCGGCTCGGCGGCAACCCCGCCGAGCGATTCACCGTGGTCCCTGGTCGTGCGGCAGTGGGCGTCAGCGGTTGGCCGCCCCGGCGGACGCTTACCCGCGGCGAACGCGGGCGAGCCCGTGGCGTGGGACGACCAGGACGTCGGGGTGGCGTGGCCCGGGGACCGCGTTGGCGCTGCGCCGACGCAAGCAGCGGTGCGGCTTCCGGGCCCGGCCGGTATCGCCGGCGGCGGAGATTCGCCCCCGGGTCCGCAGGGCCTCGCGACCGATGCGCAGCACTCGCCCGGGCCGGCGCGACCGCGCCGACCGGGCGGAAGGCCGCGTAGGCGTTTTCGACGTCACGCAGGACCAACCTCCTTCGCGTTGCATCGGGATGAGACAGGAAAAGCTTCGTTTTCCGTGGCGAAGTGCGAATTGGTATGCGCTCGGGTGAGTCCACGCCATGCGCGGAGGAAGGGCATGCGGCGTCCGCGGAGGCGCCCTGCCCCGTGGCGCGCCGGGGCCCGGGCCGGGGGAAGCCGGAGCGAGGAGCCATGACCGGCGGACTGACGAACGTGGTCGAGTCCGCGCATTTGCAGTCGACGCCATGGCATTGGCCGATCAACTATGAGCTCCGATCGATCAACGGAGATATCCCTTCCCACATGGCCACCTGGCGAACGGGAAGTGACTAGGCTCACTGGGCGTGTTGCGCTGTACACAGCGAGCCAACGCTGCGTTGCGCGGACGGAGCGTGGCCGCGGGAGGCGTGACCACCGATCTCGAACCTTGCCGTCGGGGGCACCCATCGGAGCTTTGCTCGGCCGAGTGAGTCCCGACCGTTCCCGTCGGCGCATCGCAGCACCCCCAGTCCATCTTTTCCAGACTCTTTAGGACACCTTTCGATGGTTCGTTCAGGTGCGACCCCTGGAGCGCTGCCACGCGCAGTGGCTCCAGCATGGCTGATCCCCTCCGGTGTTCTGGCCGGCGCCTGCGCTATAGCGCTGTTCTACGTCCCCGCGCAGATACGCACCCCGGTTGCCTGGTGCGGCATCGTCGCGGTCGTCCTGACGGCCGTCACCACGGCCGAGACGGCGCGCCGGGCGCACTCGGCACAGGTGGCCCACTACGCGCGGGCGAGTGCCGAGGTACAACAGCACTACGCGCAACGCGAGACGGCACTGCTCGCGCGCTTGTCCGATCAGCGGGCCACCACCGTGTGGCTCGCCGAGAAGCTCCTCCCCGCGGCGGTCGCCCGACTGCAGAAGGGTGAGCCCGTCGCGGAGATCCTCCAGTCCGTCAGCTTCGGGGGGCATCTCGACACCGAGTTCGCCGAAGCGCTCCGGGCGGCTCTGCGGACGCTCCTCGAAGCCGTGGACGCCGAGGAACGCACACGGGACTCCTCGCAGCGGGCGCTGGTGGCGATCGCCCGACGGGTCCAGGCGATCGTGCACCAGCTCGCCAAGGACCTCCGGGACATGCAGATCCTGCACGGGACGGATGTCGTGGTCTCCCATGGCCTGCAGGACATCGACCACCGCAATGCCCTGATCGGGCGCCTTGCGGCCAGCATCGCGGTACTGGGTGACGCCCGGCCCGGGCGCCAGTGGTCCAAAGCGATCCCGCTCTATGACGTCGTGCGCGGGGCCATGTCACGCATCGTGGACTATCCCCGCGTGAAGCTGCAGTCGGTGACGGAGGTGGCCGTGGTCGGCCAGGGGGCCGAGCCGCTGATCCACCTGCTCGCCGAGTTGCTCGACAACGCCACGACCTTCTCGCCGCCGCAGGCCCCGGTCGAGGTCACCGCGAGCGAGGTGCCCTCAGGTATCGCGATCGAGATCGAGGACCGTGGGGTGGGGCTCACCGAAGAGGTCCGCGAGCGCATCGACCGCGTCATGGCCCAGGCGTCGTCCGGCATCGATCTGGCCGACCTGGGCGAGGCGACGCAGCTGGGCCTGCCCGTCGTCAGCAGGCTGGCGCGCGAGAACGGACTCGACGTCGACTTGCGCACCTCCGCGTACGGAGGGGTGCGGGCCGTCGTGCTCGTTCCGCGGCGCCTCATCACCACGGTGCAGCAGCCCGTCCCCAAAGTCCGCCAGTTCGCGCCGAAGCCATCGGGCGCACCTACCGTGCCGAGGCCGACGATGACGCGCGATGCCGCAGCTGATTCCGGCAGGGCCGGGCAGACGGTCAACGGACTGCCGCAGCGGCGACGCGAGTCGCCCGTCCCGAAGCCGGTCGTCCGCACGACTCCCCACCCCCCCACCACGCCGCCCCCCTCCCCCGGAACGGCCGGCGCGCCCCGGCAGCCGGGACTGATGTGGGAGGCGTTCAGCGGTGAAAAGAGACCGAGCACCGACCCTTCCATCCGAACCAGCGAGTCATCAGACGAGGGTGAGTAACCGTGCCGCCACTGCCCAACATGGACTGGATGCTCAAGGAGCTCGCGTCCAGCGTCCCGTACGTGCGACACGTGGTCGTGCTGTCATCGGACGGTCTGTGCATCGGTCAAGCCAACACGGAGCCCGACACCGCTGACGCGATCGCCGCTGCCTGCTCGGGCATCCAGAGCCTGGCGAAGGCCATCGCGCAGAAGTTCCCGCACGGAGACGGCTCGACCCGCATGGTGGGGATCGAAGTCGACGGCGGTTACTTCTCCCTCATGGCGGCCGGCCCTGGAGCCTATCTCGCGGTGCTGGCCGATGAGGAGGTGGACGCCGGGTTGCTGGGCGACCGTATGCGCACGCTGGTGATCCGGATCGGCCAGCACATGACCAGCCCGCCTCGTGATGACGTCGGGCAGGCGATGTGACGGCGGAGAACCAGGGCGGGTGGGACGAAGGCAGTCCCGTGCCGCTCTACGTCATCTCGGGTGGTCCAGGTCCTTCGGCCAAGGCCTTCAACCTGGTCACCCTCATCGCATCGAGATCCGCGCCCGAACCCGGTATGCAGCCCGAGCAGGCAGCCATCCTCTCCATGTGCCAGTACCCGCTCTCGGTGGCCGAGATCTCCGCGTACCTCAGCCTGCCGTTCAGCGTCATCACGGCGCTGCTCTCCAAGCTCGTGGACACCGAGCGGGTCGAGGCCACTGCTCCCGTTCCTGTCGCGGCGGTTCCCGAACTCGGCCTTCTGGAGGCGGTGATCCATGGACTACGTAAGCTCTGACGCGCCCACCGCCGGCCCCCGCCGCTCGGACGTGCTGCTGCCGCACGGCGCCAGGGGAGTCAAGGTCGTGGTGGTCGGCGGCTTCGGCGTGGGAAAGACGACCATGGTCGGGGCGGTGAGCGAGATCCCGCCCCTGACCACCGAGGAGACCATGACCCAGGCCGGTGTCGGGATCGACCACAATCCCGGCGCGGAGGGCAAGAACACCACGACCGTCGCTCTCGACTTCGGCCGCATCAGCATCAGCGAGGAGCTGATCCTCTATCTCTTCGGGACGCCGGGACAGGAGCGCTTCTGGTTCCTGTGGAACGGCATCTTCGAAGGCGCGCTCGGTGCCGTGGTCCTCATCGACACCCGCAGGATCGAAGTCTGCTTCGAGATCATCACCCGCCTGGAGGACCGCCGCGTCCCCTTCGTCGTGGCCGTCAACACCTTCCCCGAGGCGCCTCAGCACCCGGAACCAGCCCTGCGCGCCGCTCTGGCCCTCAACGATTCGGTGCCCATCATCACGTGTGACGCACGCGACCGGTCGTCCAGCCGCGACGCCCTGCTGTCGCTGATGGGCTACCTGTGCACCCTCGCCGCCTCTCAGGAGTCCGTATGACCGTCCCACCAGCTGACCGCACCACCGCCGACCCGGGGCTCACCCCGCCGCAGGGCTGCCCGCACGCCGCCACGGGAGTCGGCGGAGTGACACGGCTCCACGGCCCCGCTGCCGAGACCGACCCCATGGGCCTGTACGAGAAGTTGCGTGCCGCCCACGGTCCGGTGGCGCCCGTGCTGCTCGACGGGGACGTCCGGGCCTGGCTCGTCCTGGGGTACCACGAGAACCGTGATGTGGCCAGCCGCTCCACCCAGTTCTCCCGCGACCCCCGCACCTGGCACGGCTGGAACAGCGGCGAGATCGACGCCACGACCTCGCCGCTCGTACCGATGATCGGCTGGCGGCCCGACTGCGTGTGCGCGGACGGCGAAGAGCACCAGCGCCTGCGGGGCGCGGTGACAGCCGGCCTCAACCAGTTCGACCAGCGGGGGATCCGCCGCCACATCACCCGCTTCGCCCACCAGCTGGTCGACGGGTTCTGCGAGAGGGGCAACGCGGAGCTGGTCGGCCAGTTCACCGAGCACCTGCCCATGCTCGTTCTCACCCACCTGCTGGGCATGCCGGACGAGTACGGTCCCAAACTCGTACACGCCGCACGGGACCTCTTCAAGGGCACCGAGACGTCCCTCGCGAGCAACGCCTATGTGCTGGAGACCCTCGAGCAGCTTGTCACCACCAAGCGGGCACTGCCGGGGCAGGACGTCGCGTCCGTACTGATGGCGCACCCGGCCGGCCTCACGGACGAGGAGGTGCAGCACCACCTGCGCCTCATCCTGCTCGCGGGTTATGAGACGACGGCCAATCTCATGTCCAACGTGTTGCGCATGGTCGTGACCGACCCACGGTTCCGCGGATCGTTGGCCGGTGGCCAGATGACCTTGCCGGAAGCGGTGGAGCAGGTGCTCTGGGACGAGCCGCCACTTATGGTGTGCCCGGGCCGCTGGGCCACTGGTGACACCTCCCTGGGAGGGCAGGAGATCAAGGCGGGAGACATGCTCCTGCTGGGGCTGGCCGCCGGGAACGTCGACCAGGCGGTCCGCCCGGACCCCTCGACCCGCGTGCACCACAACCGCGCGCACCTGTCCTTCAGCGCCGGCGCCCATGAGTGCCCCGGCCAGGACATCGGCCGTGTCATCGCCGACACGGGCATCGACATCCTGCTCACCCGGCTTCCCGACATCAGCCTGGCCGTGCCCGAGGAGGAACTCAGCTGGCGTTCCTCCACCTGGTCGCGGCATCTGACGGCGCTTCCCGTGAGGTTCGCGCCCCGCGCTCCGGCGGGCCACGATGTGCCGGCGCCGCTCCCTGCCCCGCCTCCACCCAGCAGCGGGGTGCAAATCGCGCCGCCGTGGCCGCTGCCCGAGCCCGGGTCGACGCCCGGAGCCGGAAACCGCACCACGTGGCGGGCGCGCCTGAGGCGGCTCCTGCGGCGGGGGTAGGTCCCGCGGCTCGCGCCGGAGCCGAGCACCGCGCCCGAGGGGCCGCCGGACGGCGTGGGCCGGCGGCCCCCTCAGAGCTGGGCGGGCACCGGTCGGGTGCTCGACCCGGCTTCCCAGCCCTGGACGCTCGGCGTCTGCGGCTGGGGGCGTGGGAGCGGCGTACCACTCGCGTGCGTCGGCCTGGTGCGGCTCATGACACTGGGACGCCCGGTCTCGTCGCGCGGAGAGCCGTCCACGGGAGCGTAGCGGGGCGCCCCGGTGTACCAGGCATGGAGACCGGACAGGAAATGGCAGGCGCCCCAGAGCCATGCCTCGATCGCGGTCCGTTCGCCGTGGTCCAGCCCGGCCCGCCGGACGAGCAGGGGCAGTTCGCTCTGCGTGAGGTGCTGGAAGTGGCGCAGCCGGGCGGTGACCAGTTCGGCGGCGGCGTGCATCGCCTCCTGGACGGTGACGCCCAGGGAGGTCTGCAGGACGACGACGAGGTTGTTCACGTCGTGTTCGTCATGGACTTCACGGTGATAGGAGGCGATGTCGTTCGCCAGGCCCATGTAATCCATGAAGGCGTCGAGCAGTGCCCGGAAGGTCGCGCTGTGCAGGATCTGCTCAGGTATCCGTGCGCCAGTGGACAGTTCGACCGAATAGGGTGCGGTATAGGCGGCGAAGCTTTCCCGGCGGAACTGGGCGTACTCGATGAGGTCCGGGACCCGGCCGGCGCGGCTGTTGATCAGTTCCCGAACTCCCGCGTCGATGTATCTTGCCAGGGCTTGGTTGAGCCCCCGCCTCCAGTGCGCCATTCTCGGCGGGAACAGCCGTTGTTGCAGGTCCGCCAAGCCTCTTTCGACGGCGTTGGCCGGCTCCGGCAGCCGGGCACCCGGCTCCGCGGGCAGGAAGGCGTGGAGACGGGTGGTGAAGGCCTGGGCACCTGCGAGGTCCCCCGTCCGTTTGAAGGCGGAGGCGAAGTAGTCGTCCCAGGCCAGGGCCCAGAGGTTGAACCGGTGATTGAGCCGGAGGCCGGCGAGCGAGGCGTCAGGAAGGGCCCAGGCGGTCAACTGGTCGACGTCCATGGCGTGGAACTGGGAGCGCGTCCAGATCGCCCGGCCGGACCACGGCGTGTCTTCGCCGCCCAGCATGCCCATCTCTCGCGCCCACGCCTCGGCTTCCTCCCGCAGGGCGGGCAGGTACGGATTCACCCGCACCGGATACGGCATCCGCAGTATGGGGAGCTTGATGGCCTGCGCTGTCATGAGTTCCCTGCTTCCCTCTTCGGTGTGCATCGGTGCCCGGACCACAACGGCGAGGTCCGGCCCTGCCTTCCCACTCGATCCGGACATAGTGGGATCGCGTCCATGGGCGACAGGTCATCGGTGGAGCGTCGCGCGCGCCCCGCGTGCCAAGGGCGTCGTGAGCTCCTTGAGCGAGGGCGTGAACGCGCTGCACGGAGGGAAATGGTGGACGCGCCCGATCGGGACAGGAGCCTGCGGGACGTCGCTGCCCGACTCGTCGTCGCCACCGGCGCGGAGGGCGCAAAGGGCGCGGAGCAGGGCCGGTGTCCGTCGCTTGCGACCGACGTACGGAGGCTGCGCGAGCACGACGAGCGGACCGGCCGGAGCTCCCGGCGGCGCGGCGCTGCGAGCCGGTGCCGCCCTGTCACGAGTTCGGGATCATCCCCCGCCGGGTCTCCGGCTCGTCCCGGTCACGCCCCCTGATCGCGGACTGGATGAGTGTCGCGAACGCCAGTACCTGAGGCATGGTTACCCCCTCCGAGACGGGACCACAGGTTGACGATCCACCGCGGCCACGAGGACGGATGCCGACCTTACCCGCCTCGCGATAGCTCGAAACGTGCCCACCGCGGCCGGTCCCCCGTCACACACAACCATGTCCGGTCGGCGACCAAGCCGAGTTTGCGCGTAAAGGGACACTCTTTCCGGGTCAACTTGGCTCAAATTCAATCTAAAAGTCAGCCATGATCGGCCAATGACCGTCAGTCGGTGTACGCGGGGCGCCAACAGACGCCGAGCCGCGGGCCACGGCGGGGACCCGCTGCCCGGCGGACCCCGGGGAACGGCCGGGTGCGGCCCGCGCGTTCAGACGTCGCGCTCCGGCAGGTGCACTTCGGCCGTGTCGGGCCGGTGGTCGGGCAGGGACGAGCGGGCGGAGGCCTCGCGGTGCAGCCGCAGGAACTCCAGGTGCCGCTCGTACTGGTCGAGGATGTCGCCGATGAGCTGCTCCTTGCTGTAACCCATCACGTCGTAGCCCTGGCTGCCGTCGGCGAGGTGCACTTCGAAACGTACGTACGTGTCGTGTTCGGTGACCACGCGGGTGGCGAACGCCGGCGTGGGCACCTCCACCGGCCACAACCGGTAGATGAACACCTCGCTTCCGCCCATCGGGACCCGCAGTTCCATGTGCGCCAGACCGACCTCCTCGTCGATCCCCTCCACGACCGACGCTTCAGCCCCCTGCCTGCTCAGCTCCGCCACGACGTCCTGGAACGCCCCGCGGCACACCTCGTTCAGGAATCTGGTCGCCGCGCGCTTGCTGGGGAAGCTCATCGCACGCGCGAGGCGCTGCCGCCAGTTCCATTCCGCGGTCTGACCGCGGTTGACGGTCCGCCCGGACAGCGACGAGGGCAGGGTGGTGGTGAGCGCGTCCTCCCGCATCCGTTCGACGCGCAGTGCCTTGTACAGGCCCCAGATGACGAGGAACATCACGAACGAGAACGGCAGACCCATGATGATCGTCGCGTTCGTCAGCGCCTCCACGCCGCCGACGAGGAGCATGGCGAGGGTGAGCAGGCCGGTGGCCGACGCCCAGAAGATGCGTACCCAGGGACGCGCGTCGGTGAGTGGGGTGGGCAGGTGTGAGCTGAGGTTGCTCATCACCAGGGCGCCGGAGTCCGCCGAGGTGACGTAGAGCAGCAGCCCGACGAAGGTGGCCAGTCCGGCGCTGAACGTGGCTCCGGGGAACTGCGCGAGAAGCTCGTAGAAACCCTGCTCGGGTGCGTTGGCGGCGGTCTCGCCGAACTCGGCGTTACCGGCCCGCACCAGTCCCAGCGCGCTGTTGCCGAAGACGGACAGGAAGGTCAGGGTGAACAGGAACGGGATGATCAGCGTGGCGGCGACGAACTGCCGGATGGTACGGCCGCGCGAGATCCTCGCCAGGAACAGCCCGACGAACGGCGCCCACGCGACCCACCAGGCCCAGAAGAACAGGGTCCAGGCGTTGAGCCAGTCGGTGGGCTGGTCATAGGCGAAGGTGTTGAGCATCATCGACGGGAAGCGGCTGACGTAGTCGCCGATGTTGAGGACGAGGCTGTTGAGAAGCCGGATGGGGCTGTCGACGAACAGCATGTAGAGCATCAGGACGACGGCGAGGACGACGTTCAGCTCGGACAGTCGTCGGATACCCCGGTCCACACCCGCCACGGCGGACACCGTGGACAGGACCACGGCGACGGCGATCAGCGCGATCTGCGCCGCCGTCCCCTGGGGCACGTCGAAGAGGAAGGTCAGCCCGTAGTTCAGCTGCACCACGCCGATACCGAGCGACACGGAGATGCCGAACACCGTGCCGATGATGGCCGCGAGGTCGACCGCGTCACCGATCCGGCCGTGGATACGCTTGCCGATGATCGGGTAGAGCGCGGACCGGATCGCCAGCGGGAGGCGGTAGCGGAAGGCGAAGTAGCCGAGGGTCATCCCCATCAGCGCGTACATCCCCCAGCCGGTGATGCCGTAGTGGAACAGGGTCCACACCACCGCCTGCCGCGCGGCCTCGACGGTCTGGGGGTCGCCTTCCGGCGGGGCGAGGTAGTGGCTGACCGGCCCGGCGACGGAGAAGAACATCAGGTCGATGCCGATGCCGGCCGCGAAGAGCATGGTGGCCCAGGCGAACAGCCCGTAGTCCGGGGTGGAGTGCTGCGGCCCGAGTTTGATGGTCCCGTACCGGGAAGCGGCCACGAACACGACGAACAGCAGATACAGCGTGGCGGCGAGGAAGTAGTACCAGCCGAAGACCGAGGAGATCCAGCCGACCACCACACCGATGGTGTCCTCGGCACCGGTCGGCGTGATGATCGCCCAGATCGAGATGGCGAGGATCAGGACGGACGACCCGAAGAAGACGACGGGCTTGAGCCTGGTCCGCCCTCCCTGGCCCACTGGTGCTGCCGGCGGATCCTGTCGTCCCGCCGCGTTCTCGCTGCCTCCGTCGATCGACACGGTGTCAGTTCTCCTGGGTACGGTGCCGGTAGAAGTCAACCGTCGCGGGCGGCAACGGGGTGTTGCCCAGGATGAGGTCGGCGGCCTTCTCGGCGAGCATCATCACCGGGGCGTAGATGTTTCCGTTGGTGAGGTACGGCATCGCGGACGCGTCGGCCACCCGCAGCCCGTCGACACCGTGCACGCGCATGGAGGTCGGGTCGACCACGGACATGTCGTCGACGCCCATCCGGGCGGTGCAGGAGGGGTGGTAGGCGGTCTCGGCGTCGCGTGCGACCCAGTCCAGGATCTCTTCGTCGGTCTCGACCCCGGGGCCGGGAGACAACTCGCCCGCGTCGTAGTCGGCGAAGGCCGGCTGGGACAGGATGTCGCGCGCGACGCGGATGGCCTCCACCCACTCCTTCCGGTCGTTCTCCGTGGACAGGTAGTTGAACCGCAGCGCCGGATGCACCCGCGGATCGCGGGATGTGATTTTCACCGACCCGCGCACATCCGAGTACATGGGGCCGATATGCACTTGATAGCCGTGCTCGGCGCCCACCGAGGTGCCGTCGTAGCGCACCGCGATGGGCAGGAAATGGAACATCAGATTGGGGTATTCCACGACGTCGTTTCCACGCACGAAGCCGCCCGCCTCGAAGTGGTTGGTCGCGGCCGGTCCCGTCCGGAACAGCAGCCACCGAAGGCCGATCAGCGGCCGGCGGCTCCATTTGAGCGCCGGGTTGAAGGAAATCGGCTGCTTGCAGGCGTGCTGTACGTAGACTTCGAGGTGGTCCTGCAGGTTCTCACCGACACCGCGCAGCTCGTGCACCATGTCGACGCCCAGTGGCCTGAGTTCGTCGGGATTTCCGATCCCGGACAGTTGCAGCAGCTGCGGCGTGTTGATCGCCCCTCCGCAGAGGATCACCTCACCCCCGTACGCCCGTCGGTGTTCCCGGCCCCACCGGCGATAGGCGACACCGACCGCGCGCTTGCCCTGGAACAGCACGCGGTCCACCTGGGAGAAGCACTGCACCGTCAGGTTCGGCCGCTTCTTGACGGGGTGGACGTACGCGCGCGCCGCCGACCAGCGCCGCCCTCGTCGGATGTTGCGGTCGAAACGGGCGAACCCCTCCTGCCGGAAGCCGTTGACGTCGGACGTCAGCGAGTGGCCGGCCTGCTGAGCCGCCTCCAGGAACGCCGAGAACAGCGGGTTAGTCGCGGGACCGCGCTCCAGCCACAGGGGGCCGCCCTGTCCGCGCCACTCGTCGGCCCCGGCCACGCAGTGCTCCATCCGCTTGAAATAGGGCAGGCAATGCGCGTAGTCCCAGGTCTCCATACCGGGGTCGGCCGCCCAGCGCTCCAGGTCGAGAGGATTACCGCGCTGGAAAATCATGCCGTTGATGGAACTCGATCCGCCGAGCAGCTTGCCCCGGCCGTGGCTGACTCTTCTGCCGCTCATGAACGGCTCCGGCTCGGAGACATAGCACCAGTCGTAAAAGCGATTTCCGATGACCATCGTCAGCGCGGCAGGCATATGCGTGAGGATGTCCCAGATCCAGTCCGGCCGGCCGGCTTCCAGTACGAGCACTCTGTTACCCGGGTCGGCGCTCAGTCGATTGGCCAGCGCGCAGCCCGCCGATCCGCCGCCGACGATGATGTAGTCGTACTCCGCCTGGCCCATGCTCGTCCTCGTTTCGCTTTGCACCGCCCAGCACTACCCGCTAAACATAAACAGCGGGGATATCCAGCGCACAACGGTGGAGCTGCATTCGGCTCAACCGGGGAAGGACTGCCACGTCCAGTCTGTATATCGGCGGAAAGTGGGTGGCCGCGTCGAGCGGCGCCACACGCGAGATCCTCAACCCCTACGACCAGTCCGTCATCCAGACGGTGGACGAAGGCGGCCGGACGGACGCGCTGGCCGCCGTGGCCGCGGCGAGAGCCGCGTTCGACCACGGCACATGGCCCTCCTGGACCCCGCGGCAACGAGCCGAACTGCTGAACCGAACGGCCGAGTACCTTCAGCGCGACCGGGCGGAGATCGCCCGGCTGGAGACACTGGACACCGGCAAGACCCTCGTCGAGAGCGGTATCGACGTCGACGATGTGACGGCGGTGTTCCGCTACTACGCGGGCCAGGCCGAGGCGGACTCCGGACGCGTGGTGGACGCGGGGGACCCGAAGGTCCGCAGCCGTGTCGTCCACGAGCCGATCGGGGTGTGCGCGTTGATCACGCCCTGGAACTACCCGCTGCTCCAGGCATCGTGGAAGGTGGCTCCCGCGCTGGCCGCCGGGAACACCATGGTGCTCAAGCCCAGCGAGATCACCCCGCTCAGCACCGTCAGGATGGTGGAGCTGATCGAGGAGGCCGGAGCACCCGCCGGCGTGGTCAACCTCGTACTGGGCGCGGGAGCGACAGCCGGCGCACCGCTGGTGGAGAGCCCCCACGTCGACCTGGTGTCCTTCACCGGCGGCCTGTCGACCGGACAGATGATCATGCGCACGGCGGCCGACACGGTGAAGAACATCGCTCTTGAGCTGGGTGGCAAGAACCCCAACATCGTGTTCGCGGACGCCGATGTCGAGGCCGCGATCGACCACGCTCTCACCGCTGTGTTCTTCCACGCCGGACAGGTCTGCTCAGCGGGCACCCGGCTCATCGTGGAGGACTCCCTGCATGACGAGTTCGTCGCCGAACTGGTCGACCGGACCGAGCGCATCCGGCTGGGCAACGGGCTTGACGAACACACCGAGAGCGGCCCGCTGGTCTCCGCCGACCACCGGGACAAGGTCGAGTCCTATGTGCGGCTCGGTGTCCAGGAGGGAGCGAAGCTCGTCGCCGGCGGCAGACGCCCGGACGAGCCGGCGCTGCGCAACGGGTTCTTCTACCGGCCCACGGTGTTCGACGACTGCACACAGGACATGCGCATCGTGCAGGAGGAGACCTTCGGCCCCATCCTCACCGTGGAGCGCTTCACCGAGGAGGACCGCGCGGTCGAGCTGGGCAACCACACCGACTACGGACTCGCCGGCGCAGTGTGGACCAGGGACGCCGCCCGGGCCGAGCGGGTCGCCAGACGGCTACGGCACGGCACGGTGTGGATCAACGACTTCGGCCCCTATCTGCCCCAGGCGGAATGGGGCGGGTTCAAACGCTCCGGCATCGGGCGGGAATTGGGTCACGAAGGGCTCGCGGAGTACCGCCAGGCAAAGCACATCTACGAGAACACGTCTCCTGTGCCGCAGCGCTGGTTCGCGCGCTGAGAGGACCCCCCGCACAGCACAGGAGACATGCTCAAGGCTGTGAGCCGGCCCGGGGTCGGACGCGAGGAGCGTACGACCACCTCGGCCGGCACGCAGGTGTGGGCGGACCGGCCGCGCCACCCCGCCGGTCTTGCTGTCACAGGCCGGGGGCGCCCCAGAGCGGGAACCAGCGGGTCAGGTCCTGCTCTATGCGCAGGTCATCCTTGAGTACGGCTCTGACCTGGAGCTCCCGTGGGTTGTCACGCTTGTTGCCGGGCAGCGGGGCGAACGGGTAGAAGGTGCCGCGCTTGTAGAGGTAGACGAGGGCGAGGGGACGCTGGTCGGCCCCGTGGAAGGTGACCAGGGAGCAGAGGAGCTGGGGGCCGAAGCCGCTGTCCTGCAGGGCGGAATTGACCGCGTGGAGGTCGCTCACGAGGGCGGGCAGATCTTCCGGGGGGCGGCGGGAGAGCAGCCACGCGTAGCCGTAGGCGTCGCGGCTGGACTCCACCGGTGCGCCCCCGCGTTCGGAGTCGGCGTCCAGGAGGGCTCGTACCTCTTGCCGGACCTCGGCGAAGGCACCGCCCTCGATCGCGGCGAAGCAGACCGAGCCCGCTCCGGTGGGGAGGAAACCTGTGGCGGCCTGGAGGGTGATCGCCGCCGAGGGCAGGGCGAAGAGCTGGTCCAGATCCGGGCGGGCCGGCTTGCTCCGGCCGAACAGGACGTCCCAGAAGCCCATGGGGTCTCCCTTCCTTCCTTCCGTCACATCCCGCTCCTTCCGTCACACCCCGCCCGCCTCGCCGCCCGGTTCGCCGCCCGGCTCGCCGAGCTGAGCGGAGAGCTCGGCGAGCGCTTCGAGCCGGCGTTCCAGGCTGGGGTGGGTGGAGAACATGTGAGCCATCGCTGTGCCGGGCCCGAGGGCGGGGGTGAAGAAGAACGCGTTGAACGCCTGGGCCGTGCGCAGATCCCGGGTGGGGATGCGGGCGATGTCCCCGCTGACCTTGGTCAGCGCCGAGGCCAGGACGGACGGCTTGGCGGTGAGCATGGCCGCGGCCCGGTCGGCGGCCAGTTCCCGGTAGCGGGACAGGGCCCGGATGAGCAGGAAACTGATGGCGTAGACGAGGGCGGAGACGCCCATCACGGCCAAGAAGACGGCGGCGGTGTTCTGGTCCCGCTGGTTGCGGCCGCCGAAGAGCTGGGAGTAGAAGGCGAATCGGACGATGAGACCCGCGATGACGCCCAGGAACGAGGCGATGGTGATCACCGCCACGTCGCGGTGGGCCACGTGGGACAGCTCGTGGGCGAGGACGCCTTCGAGTTCCTCGGTGTCCAGGCGGCGCATGAGGCCGGTGGTCACGCAGACCACGGCGTGGTCGGCGTTGCGGCCGGTGGCGAACGCGTTGGGCAGGTCCATGTCGGAGACGGCCACCTGGGGTTTGGGCATGTCCGCGGCAGCGCACAGCCGGTCGACGACCCCGTGCAGCTGAGGCTGCTCCTCGGGCGTGACGAGGCGGCCGTGCATGGCGTACAGGGCGATCCTGTCGGAGTACCAGTACTGCGCGCCCAGCAGGGCCGCGGCGATGACCACCACCAGGACGAGGGACTCGAGCAGGACGATCAGCGCGGCGATGAACGCCACGTACACCAGACCGAGCAGGAACATCGTGGCCACCATGCGGGCGGTCAGCTGCCGGTCCGGCTCGAAACGGCTGCGCATCACGATCAGCTCCTCATCCTGGGATCAGACCTTCGCCGGAGAGCAGCTCGCGCAGTTGCGGCAGGCTGGTCGTCTCGTAGGGCAGCACCAGGTCGGACGGCGTGATCCGCTCGTCCGGCAGCGGCGTGCCGAGGCTGCGTACAGCGTCCAGCAACGCGGACAGGGCGGACGCGAACGCCGTGTCGTCGCCCTCGTCGGCTGCCGCCTGCAGGGCGGAGTCCAGCTGGTTGAGCCGGTCGAGATGGCCGTCGGCGACGTCGTACTGGCCCTCACCGAGAATCCGCATGATCATGTCGTCTCCTCCCGCTTCGGCCGGCCCGTCGGGTCCTCCGGGCCCTCCACCGCCTCGGCGGCGGGCCCGGCCGGGAGCTGCGCCTTCATCCTGGCCAGCTCGAGCTCGACGTCCTGACCGCCGGTGACGCGCTCGAGTTCGGCCTGGATGTCATCCCGTCCTCCGGCCGCCAGGGTGGTGTCCTCCAGCGCACCGGAGGCCATCAGTTCGTCCAGCGCGCCGGCACGTGCCTGCAACTGCTCGGTCCTGTCCTGGGCGCGCTGCATGGCAAGGCCCACATCGCCCATCTCCTCACCGATGCCTGTCACCGCCTCGGTGATACGGGTCTGGGCCTCAGCCGCGGTGTAAGTGGCCTTGATGGTCTCCTTGCGGGTCCGGAAGGCGTCCACCTTCCCTTCCAGGCGCTGCGCGGCGAGTGTGAGCTTGTCCTCCTGCTCCTTCAGCGACGCCTGCTGGGCCTCCAGGTCGGCGGTCTGCGCGGCCACGGCCGTACGGCGGGTGAGTGCCTCGCGGGCCAGGTCCTCGCGCCCGGCGGCCAGCGCCTGCTCGGCCCGGGTCCGCAGCTGGTCGGTGGACTGCCGCAGTCGGCTGACCTGGAGCTCGACCCGCTTGCGGCTGGTCGCCACATCGGCCACCCCGCGCCGTACCCGTTGGAGCATCTGGAGCTGCTGCTCGTAGGAGTAGTCCAGGAGCTCGCGCGGATCCTCGGCTTGGTCCAGTGTCTTGTTCGCCTTGGCCCGGAAGAGGGTGGTGATGCGTTGGGTGATGCTGGTCATGGTGACCGCCTTCCTCTTGGGACCGGCGTCGCGTCACACAATCCGGCCCAGTGCCGCGGGCGGCGGCCGCGGCACTGGCTCGTACGCAGTTCCCGACAGCCGGCCGTCTCTTCCATTGTCCGGGCCCGGTGCCCGAGTGGCAGGTTGGTCGGATCGCGTACGGGCTCCGGCCGGTCATGGCCCGGCAGCGGCGCCCGCCGGCGATCCACGGGTGGAGCGCGTTCGCGGGGGGGGCGGGCGGGCGGCCCCTGGCGAGCCCGGCCGCAGTGACCTCGGGCGCACGGTCGGCCGGTCGTGCCCCCGCCGGTCCGGGCGGCGGCTGCCCGCCCCTGCCCGGGCGGGAGGGGGGAGAGCGGCCGCGGGAAGGCGGGGCAGCGGCGGGGAGCCGGGGCGGGAGGGGCCTGTGGGGCTTGCTTGTGGGCCGGTGGGGGTGGGGTATGCGGGGGCGGCAGGGGCCTTAGGGGCGGGTGCGGCCGGTGGGGCCGTGAAGCTGGCCCCGGGGCCGGCGGGCCGGAGGGGCAAGCGTGGGGTCCGCGGGGCGCCCACGCCCGTGCCCGGGTGCCCAGGCCCTGCGGGAGCGCGCCGAGCAGGCCGGGCGGGAGGGCGTCGCGTACGGACCCGGGAGCCAGGCAGACGAGCGCGATCCGCTCGCGGCCCGCCCCCCCGGAAGCGCCGAGCCGGCAGGTACCCCGGTGGCCGGCTCCTGCGCCACCGGCATCGCCGGGAGGGCCCTGCGCGTCGCGCGGGGCGTGCGTGCCGTCCTGTGCGCGCTGCTGCGGCTGCGCCCGGACCGGGCGGCCCGTCCGCCACCCGTCCGCGCGCTCGCTCGCTCGCTCGCTCGCCGGGCAAGGTCGCACGACGGATCACCGGCGGAGTCCCGGGCAAGCCGCCCGCACCATGAGAAGGTGTGCCATCGAGGGGGTGAGAGGTGATCACCGCAGGGCGAGGCATGACGCGGCTCCCGCCGACCGGGAGAAGCAGGCGGTCACGCACATGCGTGCCTCAAGGGGATCTCCGCGCGCCCACCGAACGTTGGACCTTCCGACCGGAGCGTTCCGTGTACGCGCACCACACGGCCCAAGCGATGAGGAGGACACGGTGAACGCCGCCGAAGAAGGACGGCAGCAGTTGGACGCGATCAGCGTGCTCAACGCGAAGCAGACGCTCCTCCAGCTCCTCGGCCGGGCAGGGGTCTACTCCGGTGACGCGGAGGAACTGATCGGGCTTGTCGAGGCCGGCGCCCTGACCCTCGCGCACGAGGAGGCCGGCACGATCGGCGGGAGCGCGCCGGGGGGCAAGGGCGAGCTGTACGAGGCCGGCTGGCTCGACGGCAGCCAGGCCGTCACCGACGTACTCGGCGACCTTGCCGAACGGGCGCTGCGGCATGCCGTCACGTCCGATCCGTCGGCCCCCGCCCCCGAGGTGCGACCGCCGGTGCGGAGGATGCAGGTGGAGCGGGCGAAGGTGGCGGTCATGCCCATCTACCTCTCGTTCACCACCGTGTCGGACCTCGACCCCGAGGTGTCCGAGCAGGTGCTCACCGCCGTGCTCGGCACCATGGGCGCCCGGCAGAGGGCCGGATACGCGGGCCGGCTCGCGGAGTTCGCCTCGGCGCACCGTGAACGCCTGGAGCGGCTGTACGGGGAGTACGGGCCCGGCAGCACCATCGCGATCCACGGCCGCTACTCCCTCATGCACTCCCCCACCAGCGTCGCCGTGCTGGAGCGTCTCGCCACGGCGCCGTCACCGCTCCGGGAGGAGTGGGACGCCGCCGAACTGCCGCCCGCGTGGCTGGAGGGCCTCACGACCGCCTGGGGCTCGGGGGCCGGCTGACCGCTGGCCCTCCGTCCGGTCGCTGCGGCGCGCCTGGCCGGTGTCTGCCGCGAGGCAGGGGACGGGGGACGGCGACGTGCGACCCCGCCGGTGCGCCCGGACGGGGGCCAGGGGCCACCCACGGGACCGGCGCGGCGACCGGCGGCTGGGTCAGCGGCATCTGCGCCCGGGGCGGCGACTGTGTTCGGTGACCGCCTCTCTGCCCTCCGTCCGTCAGAAGGCGTAGCGGATGGTGAGCCAGGGCGCGTGGGCCGTCACGAGGCGGCGCACGGTTTCCACCGCCTCGGCCTTGGCGGCGTTGCGGTAGCGCACGTTCCAGCTGCCGTTCTCGGAACGTTTGGCCTGTTGCAGTTCGGGACGCCAGATGGCCTCCTCCGCGCGTGGGTGCCACTCCATGTTGACGTCGTGCAGGTCCCTGTTGTGGGTGAGCATGATCACCTCGGCTGCCGCCTGGTCCTTGACGCCGGGTGGCAGTACGTCGTCCATGTGCTGGAGCAGCTCCGCCCAGGCCTGCTCCCAGCCCGGTCTGATGACGACGGGAGACAGGTTGAAGTGCACTTCGTACCCGGCCTCCAGGAAGTCGCCGGCGGCGGTGAGCCGCTGCTCGACCGGGCTGGTGCGGATGTCCAGGAGCCGCGAATCGTCCGGTGGCATCACGGAGAACCGGACGCGTGTCCGGCCCCGGGGGTCGAGCAGCAGGAGGTCGGGGTTGACGAACTTGGTGGCGAACGACGCCTTGGCGGTCGGCCAGCGGGCGAAGGCGTGGACCAGGTCGGCGGTGTTGTCGCTGACGAGGGCGTCGACCGAGCAGTCGTTGTTCTCCCCGATGTCGTAGACCCATGCGGCCGGGTCGCACTGGTTCGGCTCCCGCTTGGGGCCCTGCTCGGTGACATGACGCCGCAGCCGGGCGACGATGCGGTCGGTGTTGGTGAAGACGGTGATCGGATTGGCGTAGCCCTTGCGCCGCGGCACGTAGCAGTAGGCGCAGGCCATGGCGCATCCGTTCGCGGCCCCCGGGGCGATCCAGTCGGCGGACCGGCCGTTGGGCCTTACGGTGAGGGTCTTCTTCTCGCCCAGGACGAGGACCGTGCTCTTGATCCGGACCCAGCGCTCGGCGTTGCCCTTGTTGCCGTGCAGGTCCGGGATGCGCCAGTGAGAGTCGACGGGGATGACCTCCGCGTCGGGGAAGGCGGCGATGATCTGTCTGCCGCGTGGGGACGCGGCTGCTCCCGGCTCCGCGTGGATCTCCCGCACCGCCAGCATCCGCCGTGCCTCCGCCGAGTCCCGGAACAGCGGCTTCCCCGAGGGGCGGGGCGCCGGCCCCGTTCGCAGGTCACCGAGGTCGAACAGTCCGTCGGGCTCGTCGTCCGCGGGGCCGCCGAAGGGCTGGGTGGGGGACATGGCTGCTCCGGTCTGTCGCTACCTCTCCACCCTACGAGAGTCGGCACCGCGTCCGAGGCGCCGGAACAGCACGCCGGACGTTCAGTGACCGGGCGAGAGGGGACCGTGAGGAGCGCCGGAGAGCGCGGGCGCGGGGAGCGCGGGCGCGGGGAGCGCGGGCGCGGGGAGCGCGGGCGCGGGGAGCGCGGGCGCGGGGAGCGCGGGCGCGGGGAGCGCGCGGGCCCGCGCGTACACCCCACCCCCACTCGCGCCACCCGGCGGGGGCCCGCCCACGCGGCACCACCCGGCGGGGGCCCGCCCACGCGGCACCGCGGCGGGCGGACCTCGTCAGCGCGGTGTCACCGCCGGTTCACCGCTGTGCCGAGGCCTCGGCCGCCTGGCGGCGGAGGGCGTCGGGCGCGGCGGAGGACGGAGGCATCATGAGCCCGCTCGCCGGGGGCGAGGTACGTGCGTCCTTCATGGTGCCGCCGAGAGCGGTGGTGACGTACCGGAGCATCGCCTCGTCGATCGGGTGGGGCAGCGGCCTGCCCTGTTCGTCGAAGCGCTGGTACTTCATGAGGTTGTAGCCGATCGCGACCTGGCGGCGCCCGTCCTCGGTCGACAGGGCCCAGGTGCCGGCGCCGAAGACGCCTCCGTCGTGCCCCCAGTACCACCGGCCGTCGGGGAGCTTCATCGTGTACAGCCCCAGGCCGTACCGCATGGCGGCTTCCTCACCCGCCGGCGGCTCGTACGTGGGGACCGTGGTCTTCATGGCCCCCAGCCCGGCCGGGCCGAGCAGCTTGCCGCTCAGCAGTTGCCGGTAGAAGGAGTTGAGGTCCTCGACGGTCGACACCAACGACCCGGCGGTACCGCACCACGACATGTCGTAGACGCTGTAGTCACGGGCGGGCTCTATCAGACCGTACATCGACTCGTACATCCTGGCGTGCGGGCCGGTCAGGTAGGGCGTCCGGGGGAAATAGGTGTGCCGCAGCCCCGCCTCGCGGATGACATGCCGGGTGATGTAACGCTCGGGTTCCTGTCCGGTCACCTCGCGCAGCAGCAGACCGGCGATCACGTAGTTGGTGTTGGAGTACGAGTACGTGCCGCGGGGCACCGGTGCGGGTGCCGCGAGGCCCAGGCGTACCAGTTCCTCCGGTGCGAACCGGTGGAAGCGCCTCGCGTCCAGCGCCTTGCCCGGGTCTTCCAGGAGGCCGGGGAAGGCCCCGAGTATGTGGTCGCCCAGGCCGCTGGTGTGGTTGAGCAGCATCCGGACGGTGATGGTGCGGCCGCGCTCGCCCGGTATGAGCCCGGGCAGGTAGCGGCCGATCGGCGCGTCCAGCTCGACGCGCCCCTGCTCGACCTGCTGGAGCACGGCGACGGCGGTGAAGGTCTTGGTGATGCTGCCGACCCGGTGCCGAAGCTGCGGCCGGGCGGGACGTTCCGTCTCCCGGTCGGCGACGCCGGCGGCTCCACGCCACTGTGCCGGCCCGTTGCGCACGGCGGAGTAGGTTCCGTACATGCCGGCCTGGTGGATGGCTTCGAGGGCGCCGCGCAACGCCCCGCGGTCCAGGCCGTGTCCGGGGCTGGTGGTGGCGGCAGCGGCGGGCCGGGGTGCCGCGGCGGGTCCGGCGACGGCGGCGTGCGCGGACAGCACGCCGGTGACGAGCGAGAGCAGGACGGCACTCGACGTCAGGGCGACGGGCCGCAGTCCGCGGCGAGTTGCGGGGCGGGTGGGATGGATGGTCGGGTCCATGGTCTCTCCCTGCACGGTCGGCGGCACACGGACGTGTGCTCGTCCGGCCATCCTCTCCGTGCAGCGTGCAGGGTTTCCTCCTTCCGCGGGCCGATCATCTGCACGGAAATCCATGACGTTTGTCAGGTGCGTACCGCCTCGGCCCGTGTGTCACCGCGCAGTTGCTCCGGTCCGCCGGTGGTCCGGCGGGCGTGGACGCGGGCGGGGCCGCCCCGCGCGTGCGCCCGGCCGGTGACGTAGGGTCCGGACATGCATGTGGTCGCGGTTCTCGCCTTTGACGGAGTGTCGGCTTTCGACCTGACCATTCCTTGTCAGGTGTTCCCCTTCGCGGCCCATGACGACGGCAGTCCCGCCTACGAGGTGCGGGTCTGCGCCGACCGTGCCGTCACGGCCGCGGCGGGCCCGGTGGAGCCGTTCCAGCTCTCGTCGCCGTACCGGTGGGAAGACGCCAGAACCGCGGACACCGTCATCGTCCCCGGTGTCCCCGCCTCGCAGACGCCGCACCCGGACGTGATCCGGCTGCTCCGGGAGGTCGCCGCCGGTGGGACGCGGGTCGCCTCCATCTGTACGGGGGCGTTCGTGCTGGCGCGGGCCGGGCTGCTGGACGGGCGCCGGGCGACGACGCACTGGCAGTTCGCCGACGAGCTGGCCGGCTGGTTCCCCGGCACGCGGGTGGACCCGTCGGTGCTGTTCATCGACGAGGGGCAGGTCCTCACCTCCGCGGGTGTCGCCGCGGGCCTCGACCTGTGCCTGCACATGGTGCGCCGCGACCACGGTGCGACGATGGCCGGGAGGGTCGCCCGCCTGATGGTCATGGCGCCGCAACGGTCGGGCGGGCAGGCGCAGTTCATCGAGTACCGCGCTCCGGAGGACGACTCCGCCGACCTGGGCGCCACGATGCGGTGGATGCGCGACAAGCTGGGCGAACCGCTGACGGTCGCCGACATCGCGGCCCACGCGATGATGAGCAAGCGCAGCCTCGCGCGGCACTTCCGCGCACAGACGGGCACCACGCCGCAGCGTTGGCTCCTCGCCCTGCGCCTGCAGCGCGCCCGGGAACTCCTGGAGGGCACCGACCTGCCACTGCGGCGGGTGGCGGTGGCCACGGGGTTCGGGTCCCTGGAGACCCTGCGCCACCACTTCACGCGCCAGGTGGGGACCACACCGTCGGCGTACCGGGCGGCTTTCCGGATGTGAGCGCCCGCGCGCGCGATGAGGCGGCGGCAGTGGGCACTCCAGCCACGCCCGCCGCCCGCCGCCCGCCGCGCGTCGCGCGTCGGCCCGCCGGACCGGCCTTCACCCGTCTCGAAGGCGTCGGCCCGTCCTGCGCCGAACGCGTGGCCCGGGCGGTGAACGGGCTGGGGCGGGGGATGGTGGAGACATGGAACAGTCGACACACGCCGGGCTCTTCACCCGCAGGTTCGGTCCACCGCCGCGTCAGGGCACCCCCAGTGTGGTGCTGGTACATGGGCTGGGGCTCTCGGGGCGGTACTTCGTGCCGCTCGCACGGCGGCTGGCGGCGAGCGGGGCGACCGTGTTCGTTCCGGATCTGCCGGGCAACGCGCGGTCGCGGGCCGCCGTGCCCCGTGCGCCGGGCGTCGGGGAGCTCGCCGGCGCACTGGAACGCTGGCATCGGGGGCTGGCCCTGGGGCCGAGCCTGCTGGTGGCCAACTCGGTCGGCTGCCAGGTGGTCGCTGCCTTCGCCGCCCGCCATCCCCGCCTGGTGCGCCGCGTCGTGATGGTGGGCCCGGCGCTCGATCCGGGTGCGGGCGGCTGGCGGCACTGCGGGCGGCTCCTGGCCGATGCGCCCCGTGAACCGCTCTCCCTGCTCGCCGTGGCGGTGAGCGACTACCTGGTGACCGGCCCCCTCCGGTTCGCCGCGTCCTTCCGGCACGCGCTGCGGGACGCGGCCGAGTCGTTCGAGGGGCATCTGGCGCGGGTCGTCGCACCGACCCTCGTCCTCCGCGGGGCGGGTGACACGATCGCCTCCCGGGACTGGGTGCGGCACGTGGCACGCGTGGTGGGCGACGGGCGCGCGGCCGAGGTCCGGGATGCCGCGCACGCGGCGCACTACAGCGCGCCCGGCGCCGTGGCCGCACTGATCGAGCAGTTCACCGCCGGAGGGCGTACATGAAACCGACCAGGACGTCCGACAGCTCACCGTCCAGGGACATCGACCGTCCGTCCCCGTGGCTCCGCGTCCTGCCGGGCATCTCGCCCGAGCGGCGCGGTTTCGTGCTGGCCTGGTGGGGGTTCGCCCTCACTTTCGGTGGGATGCGTCTGCTCACCTGGCTCATCCACATCGACGTGGCCGGGGTGGGGGACGTCCAGGCCGGCGGTGTCCACCTCCACCATTACGTGTGGGGCATCCTGCTGTTGGTGGTGGTGGGCGCGGCCGGTCTGGTCGAGCGCTCCGCACGGGCACGCGCCTGGATGGGGCTCGCCTACGGGGTCGGGCTGGCCCTGGTCGTCGACGAGGCGGCGCTGCTGATCAGCCTCGAGGACGTGTACTGGGACACCGAGGGCGGCGTCAGCATCGCTCTGGCCATCGCGGTGATCGCCATCGCGGGGGGTGTCCTCGCGGTGACCCGGGCACGGCGGCGTGCCGCCGGAGGCGATGGCGATGGCGGTGGCGGTGGCGGTGGCGGTGGCGGTGGCGGTGGCGGTGGCGGTGGCGAGGACAACGGGTGAGCGGCGCGGGGCGGGGCGGGCCGGGCGGTGAGCTCCGTCGCCGGTGGGCCGGGAATCCGCGAAGGGCCGGCTCGGCCAACCGGCCGAGGCAGCACCGGGCTCGCACGGGCGCGTCGGCGTGAGCACGAGGCCCTCCACCGCGGCGCGGTGGAGGGCCGTGTTGCGCACGTCGGGCGCCGAGTGGGCCTGACGCGTCAGACGCCGGCGACGCTCTGGATCCAGGAGCGGTACGCCGTCACGTTCGTGTACGCGGTGGTGGTCTGGCGGTCGCTCGTGGAGGCGACACCCACCTGTACACCGTTGGCCATCATGGGGCCGCCCGAGTCGCCGCCCGCTGTGATGCCGTTCCCGCGGCGGGCGCAGATGGCGGAGCCGTAGTAGGCATCGCGGCAGCCACCGGTAACGACGACGTCGGCGACCTTGAGGTACTGGGACTGGCAGTTGGCTTCCGAGCCGCACTGGGAGGTCGCGCCCCAGCCGTACACCTGCACGGTCTGGTTCACCGACACGGAGCCCGGCTGGCCGAGGCGGGCGTAGGTACCGGACACGGAACGGTCGAGCCTGACCAGTGACAGGTCCGAGGACGGGTGGTTGTGGACGCTGATCCCGTTGGCAACGGTGCCGCCGCTGGTCTGGTCGAGGCTGCCGACGCGGAACGACAGCCCGCCGCCACCGACACAGTGCTTGGCGGTGAGGATCCAGGTGGGAGCGATGATCGTCGCGCTACAGGTCTGCCGGCCCTGGGAGAAGAGGCGGGCCGCCCAGGGGGCGTTGGTGGCGTAACCGCCGCCGATGATCGGCTGGACTTCGGTGCCGGGGGCGACCGCGGGGGCGCTGGGGAGCGGCGACGCCTGCGCCGTCGCGGCGGGAGCCGACCCTAAGACGGACAGGGCGGCGAGGGCGAGGGCAGGGGCCAGTCTGGCTATTCGCACGTTCGTCTCCATTGTGTGGGGGTGGAACGTCCTCGGTGAGGACCACGTGCACCGCATAGGTATGCGGTGATGGGCGCACACTCAGGCCGGGGTAAGCCTGTCGCGTGCATGCCATTTTTGGCTGTGGTGAATGTGACAGACGGGTCGTCCGCCCCGCAAGGGGTTGGGCTGCGAAACTTGGCCAACCACCCATTCAGAGCGATGATTCACAGGCATCACTCCTGGTCAACTCTGGTTCGCATGCTGAATAGCGGTCCACCGAGCACAACTCCTCGGTCGGCCGACGCCGCGCGGGGGACATGACCGACGGTCTCCGGACGGACTGCCCTGCGCTACTGGTTGCGAGGCCAACTATCCGCGTAGATATGCGCTTTGGGGAATGCGCAAGCGAGAATTTGTGGCTTCGGGCGCCGAATACCGGAAATCCGGGAGCGTGGTTCGCCGCGTCATCCGCCGGCGACGGGCCCATGAACACTTCGAGCCGACCGACGTGTCTCTCTCATACCGGTGCCGCGTCACAAGGGAGAAACCGTCCACCGTCATGCGCCGTGCAACCGGGCGCGCACCTCCTGGCATTCGACGGCCGACCAGAGCACGCCGGCGAGGCCGTCCACCAGCCGGTCGTCGGTCACCTCCGGCAACGCCCCCCGTATCGCCCCACCGAGTTCCGACCAGACGCGCTCGGTGGTGTCGAACACCCCCCTGGCCCATGAACGCGCATCGGCCAGCTGCCGCACGGAGGCTCGCGTCTCCGGCCCCACGGCGGCGAGCAGCTCCTCCGCGGTGGCGGTGTCGACCGTCCGCAACCGGGCCGAGCCCGCTTCGTCGCGCGGGCGCAGCAGATGCCACCAGCCCGGGGGCAGGGCGAAGGGGGAGCCGGCGGTCCACCGTCCCTTGCGGGGCCCGGACACCCCGTGGCCGGTGAGCGCCCAGGCGGCAATGACGGTGCCGTCGGGGTCACGCAGCTCGCCGCGCTCCTGGGAGCCGCCGACCACGCGGTGCACCGTCCGGGGCCGGTCGTCACCGGGGAAGACCACCGCCTCCCGCTCGGCCGGCTCCGCCTGGGACCGGACCCGCCGGACCCCGTCGTACGGGATGGTGACGAACGCGCCGCCGTCCCAACGAAGGCCGGTGTGCCATGGCGTGCGGTGGTCGTACGCCTCGTCCTCCCAGAGCGCGCGCACCCCGTCGTACCCGACGGCGACCGCCCGGCCGGACCCGGCCAGGAGCAACGCGTCGCCGCCGTCCCGCATTTCCGCCCAGTCGCCCTTCTGCCACTGCCCTTCGTCGGGGAGGCCCAACTCGTCGGGCACACCGGCGCGCAGGGTCCGCGCCAGGGCAACGGCCGGGTCGACGGCGAGCAGGTGTTCCATCTCCTCGGCGACGTGCCGCCGGGCGGCCGGAACGGCGAACGGTTCCAGGTCGCGCAGTGCCGTGTGGAGGGGCAGCACACCGCCTTCGAAGGCACGGCGGCCGTGCGCACGGAGGAAGCCGACGGCGAAGGCGCGCAGCGCCGGTCGCGCGGTGAGCGCCCTGACGCGTCCGGTGTCCTGCGCCAGCGGATGGGGCGGACGGTAGCCGATCGACAGGGTGACCGGCGGGTCGGAGAGCGCGGCCAGCAGCCGTGGCGCGAAGCGGGTGTCCCGGGTGACATGGGGAAGGTCGTCGCCCTTCGCCCGGCCGAGCCAGCCGAGGAACCCGAGTGGTTCGGTCCCGTCGTCCCGCACCGGGACCCCGGCCGCCAGCAGCGCGTCGAGAAGGCCCAGATCGATGCAGCGGTCACGCGCCGACGCCCGGCTGTCCGGCATCCGCAGGGCCGGCAGCGCCCGGTAGTCGGCGCCCTCGGCGCGCAGACGCGCACCGATGCCTTCGAGCAGATCGCCCAGCCCCTCCACCGGTGGCCGCAGGCCCCGGTAGCGCCGCCCGAAGCGGTCCAGCCAGGCCCGGAGTGCCTCCATGTCCACTGCCGCGCCCGCACGTCCGCCAGTGGCGCCGGATGCCCCCGCGCTCTCCGCCCCGGTGAGCAACGCGGCCGTGCCCGTCCCGCGCAGCAGCCTCACCCAGCCCGCCGCCGCCTCGGCCAGCGCCACCCGCCCGCCGCCCGCGGGCGCGGCGGTCAGGGTGAGCAGGTCCTCGTGGGCGACGCCGCCCTCGGAGAGCAGCGCCGACAGGACCGGGGCCCATCCGTCCCAGACCTCCGTCGTCGCGTCGTCCATGCCCCCGTGCGCCAACAGGCCGCACAGCAGCGCCCGGTGCTCGTCGTCCACGGGAGCAGTGCCTCCCGCGAAGTCCAGCAGGACGCGCGCGAACTCCGGCCTGGACGCCAGTCCGGCACGGTGCCAGGACAGTACGAGCCGGCGGTGGTGGTGGGCCGCCCGAGGCGCGGGCAGGCGCCGGAGGAGGGCGTCGCGGTGGTCGGCCAGAGCACGCTTCGACACGGCTCCCCGCGCCGCGCACTCCACGAGCGACTCGATCAGGGCGTCCTCGTCGATGGCCACCCCGCTGTGGTTCTCGACCTCACGGGCGCGCGCGAACAACGGCTGGGCCATGGCGGGGCTACCCGCTTCGGCGATGATCCTCGCGCCCTCCTCCAGAGCGGCCGTCGCCAGACGTGGTGAGCGTTTCTCCAGCGGCGCGACGGCCGCTTCGAGCGCCTTGGCCGCGCGCCCCGGCTTCGTGACCGCCGCCACGGCACAGGCGCGGAGCTGCTTCAGCAGTCCGACCGCCCGGTGCGCGTCGGCGGGTTCGGCGCGGCACACCCGGGCGAGGAAGCCCAGCGGAGCGGTCCGGACCCGGCCGACGGTCTCACGCCCCGCGCCGTCCTCCGGTACGGGCACCAGGCCCAGCACCCGGGCCACGGTGTCCTCGGCGCCGGCCGCCCGCCGGGGCACCAGCCGCACGATCCGGTCCCCCTCGTCCAGCGCCGCCCACGCGTACCGGCACACGGTGAGCACGTCCTCGCCGTCGGTGGCCACAAGTGGTGCGCCCGGGGCGACGCCTCCCGCGTCGAGGAGTTCCGCGTCCTCCCACCCTCCGGGAGCCGTGCCCGTGGGGGCGGTCGCTCCGTCGCGGTCGCACCGGCCGGCCGATGGCGCGTTCTCGGCGCACCGGACCAGGAACCGCTGGTAGGCGGCGGAGGCGTCGGGCCGCTCCCCCCGGCCGTAGCCGCCGTCCCGCGCGTCGTACAGGTGGGCGACCGTCCGCATGCCCTCCGACCAGGCGATGAGCGGGATGTCGTCGAACGCTCCCGCACCCTCCCTGGTCCTGCCGCGCGAGCCCCAGTACACGTCGTTCATGTGGGTGCCGCTCATGGGCCCCTGCCATCGCAGGTCGATCCGCATGGAGTGGCGTGTGCGGCCCGCGTACACGTCGAAGCAGGCGGTCTCGCCCCGGATACGTCCACCGAACCGGGACACGGCCCGCTCGAAGGCCGCCCCGCTGTCGAACTCGGCGCCGTCGAACGCGTCCACTCCCCGCCAACCGTGCCTCATCGCGGGCGCCGCACGGGGCCGCCACCACACCGTGCGGTGCAACTGCTCCACGCCCTGCTCTCCCCCGTGCGCGTCGAGCAGCGAACGCCACCGCTCCAGCAGCCCCCGCCCGTCGGGGTCCAGGAACACCGGGTGCGGGATCGTCACCAGGGGCTCGTCGAGCACCAGCTCGCCCTCGGGCGAGACCACCCGCAGCCCGCGCCCGCGCTCCGCCTCGGGCCCGGCCCCGACGAGCAGCCCTGCGCGTGAGACGTCCGCCGAGCCGTCCGGGCGGTACGGCGCGATCACCACGTGGCGCAGTACCCGCTGCCAGTACGGGTCCGGCCACACGGCGTGCAGCAGTCGCGCGGGGAGCGGCAGTGAGCGTGTCATCCACCGCTCCGCCTCGGACCGCGCGTGCGACGCGTGATCGGCGAGCCAGTCGGCCAGCGCCTGCAGCGCCTCCGCCTCACCGCTCTTGCGCACGCGCTCCGGGACCTTCTTGAGGATCCGTCCTGCCACGTTCCGGCACACCAGTGCCGGCCGGGGCTCCGCGTACGCGTCCAGTGCCACTTCGTAGGCAGCCCGCGCGGAACCGTCCCCCATGTCCTCGACCGCGACCCATTCCACCGTCGTGTCCCCCGTTCCCCCGTGCCCTGAGCGCACGGCGGCATGACGCGCCGCCGCGTGTCGGCTCCCGTCACGGACGGACGCCGACGTGATCACTCTAGGGCGGGCCACTGACAACGCCCCACGGGGCCGGGCGGGGGCCGCACATGGCTCGGCGGGTTTGTGCCGGGGCGCCTGCCGGCGGCGAGGTGCGGCACGCCGTGGCGGAGGCGTTGGGGGGCGCCGCCGCGTACCGGTGCCGTCGCGGGTGTGCGGCTGGACCCGTGGCCCGCGAGGTGGTGCCGGCGCCTCAGGCGAGCTGCCGCCCTCGTGAGTACGGCCGGCCCGGCGCGGGGGCCTTCCGCCGCGTGGACGGCCGGTGGGGCGGCGTACCACGCCCACGACCGCCGCCCGCCGTGCACAGGCGGGCGATGATGACGGCCAGGACGAGGAAGGCCGCGGCGAGGGCGAGCGTCGGGATGACACGGGCTACGTCCATGGGGGCTCCGCTCCGGGATGTCGGTCGATTGACGACTGGATGCGCGGATACCCGTGACGGCGCCCCGGAACGCATAGCGGCACGTGTTCGTCCGGCTTCCGGGCCCGGAGAGGGCCGGCCATCTGCCAGTCGCGTGAACGGGCAGCCGGTGCGAGTACATCACCGGTGACCGGGAAGGCGGACAATTCACGCCAGACGGACAGGTGGGAGGTCGAGCATGGTCTCGGGACCGCTCAAGGACGACTGGAACGGAGTTCAGG
Organism: Streptomyces gobitricini; assembly: GCF_039532985.1. Lineage (NCBI taxonomy): Bacteria > Bacillati > Actinomycetota > Actinomycetes > Kitasatosporales > Streptomycetaceae > Streptomyces > Streptomyces gobitricini. The sequence goes on from NZ_BAAASR010000018.1 coordinate 249,082, forward strand.
GCGAAGTGGCCGAAGGTCTCAGTGCGCGGTTCGACGGAGACCTCGGGAACGTCACGGACGCACGGCTGGCGACGGGGCTGTTCCTCGACACCGTCGCGGCCTCCGATCCGCCCACGGAGGCCGACAGCAGGGACGACGTCATGCTGGTGGTGACGGAACTGGCGGCCAACGCCATTCAGTACGCGCCCGGGCCGTTCACCCTGGGTGTGCGCCGCACGTTCGACGGCGTCCACGTCATGGTGCGGGACACCAACCCGGCGCCGCCCAAGCCGGTGCCGTCCAGGACGGCCGGGAAGCCCGGCGGGCTGGGCTGGCACATCGTCCAGGCCCTCGGAACGGTCAATGTGCTGCTCCAGCGGGACGGCAAGGAGGTGCACGTCTTCCTGCCCTGGTGAACCCTCCCCCTGGTGAGTCCCATGGTGAGCCCTCCCTCCTGGTGAGCCAGCGGGACCGGCGCGCGGCGCCATGAACCGGTCGGAGCGGCCCGGGGCGGTGAGCCCGGGGAGCGGGCCACACCAACCCGGATTCCGGCGTGTGCACAGGGCCGGCGGAACGCCCTCCGGGGCTACTGGCGGCCGCGCCAGTCGAGGCAGACGACCAGGGCGTCGTCGTCCGCCTCCTCGTCACCGCGGTGTCCGGCGAGTTCCCGCAGCACCGCGCGCGGCACTTGCGACGGCGGCAGGAGCCGGGACGCCGTCATCGCCCGCATGAGTGCCTTCTCCCCATAGCGTTCACCGGCCGGTGAGGCGACGTCGTACACACCGTCGCTGAGGAAGAACAGCCGGTCACCCGGCTGCACGTCGAAGCGCTGCGTCGTGTAGAGGGTGTCTTCGAACATGCCGAGCGGAAGCTGGGCCTCGAACGAGACGGGCTCTGCCCGGCCCTGCCTCAGGCGCCACATCTTCGGCGAACCGGCGTCGACGGCCTCGGCTTCTCCGGTCGCCAGATTGAACCGCAGCAGGAGGGCGGAGAGGTGCGCGACACCGTGGTAGTGGCCGTGGACGGCCTGATCGGCGAGGCACGCCTGGTCGGCGAGTGACAGCCCCGCCCGGCGGGCGTTGCGCAGCGCGTTGATCGCCAGGTTGGTGAGAAGAGCCGCCTCGACGCCCTCCCCCATGCCGTTGGTGACGGTCAGGGTGAGGTGGTCGGCGGAGGAGGACCAGTCGTAGTTGTCGCCGTGGATCGCGTACGCCGGTTCGAGCTGCGCTCCGATCTCGTACTCGGGGCGTGAGGAGGAGAAGCCGGGCAGCAGCTGCCACTGCATCTCGGCGGCGAGGGTCAGCCGGCCGGTCCGGCGGGCCTGGAGGTACAGGTCGGTCTCACGTTCGGCGACGACGATCTCCCGGCCGAGGATCTGGGCGATGCCCTGCAGCTCCTCCTCGGTCCGCCGGGTGCAGCAATCGCCCGGCAGGCGGACGGTGAGGACCCCGATGCGGTCGCCGCGCACACTGACGGGGAAGTGCGCGGTGACGTCGGTACCCGGGGTGTGCTTCTCCACGTACGGTTGCTGGGATCCGAAGGCCCGTCCCGGAGCACTGCCGTGCACCGGCACGGGCTCCGTGGTGTACGGGAGGGCGCTGACGGGCTGCAGCGTGGTCATCGCGTAGTCAGCCATGAGCAGGTCGGCGGAGACGGCCGTGTAGTGAGTGGCGAGCACGTCCCTCACCGCTGCGAGGAGGGCGTGGGGCGCGGCATCGCGCACTGCGCGCTCCACGGCCAGGAATCTGTCCACCGGTCACTCACCACCTGTTCGGGAAGAAGACGAAGAAGAATTATGTGACAGCTTCCGGGGGCGCCGTCACCGACAAGGCCGCGGCCGAGTGTCACAGTTGACGCCGTGCGTTCCGGGACCCCCGCGGGCGCCGACCGGGGTGCCGCCGCGCACACCGCCCGGGAAAGTGGTCGAACCGCTCGAAGCGGCCTGGAACAAGGACCGCGAGAGACCTCACCGGTTCCGGCGCCCCCTCACGGCGGCGCGTGCTCCGCGTCCTGGACCGCGAGCGGCCCGTCGACCCCTGCGTCCGGGCCGTACTCCTCGGCCGTCACCGACGCGATGCCGCCACGCATAATGGGCCGCACTCGCCGGGGTCCGGCGGTCTGCGCCACCCCCTCGGCGGGAGCGGGACGGCGGAGTGTGTCAGGTGGCGGGGCCGCCGTAGTAGCCGCCGATCCGCTGGTGGTAGCCCGGGTCGCCCAGGTCCTTGTCCGGGTCGAACTCGGGAGCGTTCCTGATCTCCTCCCGGCTGCGGTCCACGCGGATCGTATACGTCTCCAGGTCGATCTCGGTCACCGTGCCGGCCGGCAGCAGCACACGCCTGCCGAAGATCCATGGTCCGGTGTCCACCACGAGGTAGGCGGATCCGGCCTCGTCGGAGTGCTTGTCGACCGTGCCGACGCTCCCGTCGGTCGCTTCGACGCCGTAGCCCACGAGCTGGGCGTCATCAATCCGGCTGATGACGGACGGGTACTCCCACAGATTTCCGGCCATGAGGATTCCTCGGTCCGGCCCCGCGCGGGGACCTGATCAGTAGGGTTGTCGGTTCCTGGCCGCGCTTGTTCCCTGCGGCCGCCCGCTCATGCGCGGCGGCGTCGCGGCACGGGGCGCCGCGCGCAACGCTCCGTCGCACAGGAAGGGCTCGATCCGGCCAGAGCTGGCGTGAACTGCGCTTTGGGGTGCAATTGCCCTGCTGATGTCGCGTGGGTTAGCCTGCGGCGTATTTGTCGTACGGCAATGGTTAAGTGTCGAAAGAGTGGCATGGGGCCACCCGGGTGTCCGGGCGTGCGTCTGTTCGGTCTTTTCGTCGCGGCATCTGAGCGGAACGAGGTTGGTCATGGCTGAGACGGCGGTCGAAGGTTCACGTGCCGTGCCGCGGTCACGGCCCTCCCGCGGGGGCGGCAAGGTGGGCGAGGCCGAGCTCCGGCAGTTGCTGGCCGGCCTCACAGCGGTACGGGACGGGGATTTCGGCACCAGGCTCCCCGACGAGGAAGACGGGCTGATCGGCGAGATCGCCACCGTCTTCAACGGCATGGTGGACCAGCTCTCGCTGTTCACCTCCGAGGTGACCCGTGTCGCCAGGGAGGTCGGCACCGAGGGGACCCTGGGCGGACAGGCGGTGGTGCCCGGAGTGTCAGGCACCTGGGCGGACCTCACCGACTCGGTGAACGCCATGGCCGGGAACCTGACCACGCAGGTCCGCGACATCGCGCAGGTGGCGACCGCGGTGGCCAAGGGCGACCTCTCGCAGAAGATCGACGTGGACGCCCGGGGCGAGATCCTGGAGCTGAAGAACACCGTCAACACGATGGTCGACCAGCTCTCCGCCTTCGCCGACGAGGTCACCCGCGTCGCCCGCGAGGTCGGCAGCGAAGGGCGGCTGGGGGGACAGGCCGAGGTGCCGGGCGTCGGTGGCGTCTGGCGCGACCTGACGGACTCGGTGAACTTCATGGCCGGCAACCTGACCGACCAGGTCCGTAACATCGCGCAGGTCACGACGGCCGTCGCCCAGGGCGACCTCTCCCAGAAGATCACCGTCAACGCGCGCGGCGAGATCCTGGAGCTCAAGAACACCATCAACACGATGGTCGACCAGCTGTCCTCGTTCGCCGACGAAGTCACACGCATGGCACGGGAAGTGGGAACCGAGGGGATTCTCGGCGGCCAGGCCGACGTCAAGGGGGTCTCCGGCACCTGGCGGGACCTGACCCACTCGGTGAACTTCATGGCCGGCAATCTCACGGCCCAGGTGCGTTCGATCGCCCAGGTCGCGACCGCCGTGGCCAGGGGCGACCTCTCGCAGAAGATCGACGTGGACGCCCGGGGCGAGATCCTGGAGCTCAAGAACACCATCAACACGATGGTCGACCAGCTCTCCGCCTTCGCCGACGAGGTCACCCGCGTCGCCCGCGAGGTCGGCACCGAAGGACGGCTCGGCGGCCAGGCCGACGTCAAGGGGGTCTCGGGTACGTGGAAGGACCTCACCGAGTCGGTGAACGTGATGGCCGACAACCTGACGGCGCAGGTGCGGTCCATCGCCGAGGTGACCACCGCCGTCGCCCAGGGTGATCTGTCCCAGAAGATCCGGGTCGACGCCCGGGGCGAGATCCTGGAGCTGAAGGAGACCATCAACACGATGGTCGACCAGCTCTCCGCCTTCGCCGACGAGGTCACCCGCGTCGCCCGCGAGGTCGGCACCGAAGGAAACCTCGGCGGGCAGGCGACCGTCCGGGGCGTGTCCGGCACGTGGAAGGACCTCACCGACAACGTCAACGTCATGGCCTCCAACCTGACGGGCCAGGTGCGGTCCATCGCCCAGGTCGCGACCGCCGTGGCCAAGGGCGACCTCTCACAGAAGATCACCGTCGAGGCGAAGGGGGAGGTCGCCGCACTCGCCGGGGTGATCAACACCATGGTCGACACGCTCTCCGCCTTCGCCGACGAGGTCACCCGCGTCGCCCGCGAGGTCGGCACGGAGGGCCAGCTCGGCGGCCAGGCGCGCGTCCCCAACGTGGCGGGCACCTGGAAGGACCTCACCGACAACGTCAACTCGATGGCGAACAACCTGACGAACCAGGTGCGCAACATCGCCCTCGTCACCACCGCCGTCGCCAACGGTGACCTGTCGAAGAAGATCGACGTCGACGCCCGGGGCGAGATCCTGGAGCTGAAGACGACCATCAACACGATGGTCGACCAGCTCTCCGCGTTCGCCGCCGAGGTCACCCGGGTGGCGCGTGAGGTGGGCAGTGAGGGCCGGCTCGGCGGGCAGGCGGAGGTCGAGGGCGTGTCGGGCACGTGGAAGCGCCTGACCGAGAACGTCAACGAACTCGCGGGCAACCTGACCCGGCAGGTGCGTGCCATCGCCGAGGTCGCGAGCGCGGTGGCCGAGGGCGACCTGACCCGCTCCATCACCGTCGACGCCTCCGGCGAGGTCGCCGAGCTCAAGGACAACATCAACTCGATGGTGGAGTCCCTCCGCGAGACGACCCTGGCCAACCAGGAGCAGGACTGGCTCAAGTCCAACCTCGCCCGTATCTCCGGCCTGATGCAGGGCCACCGGGACCTGGCCCTCGTCGCTGAGCTGGTGATGGACGAGCTCACACCGCTGGTGTCGGCCCAGTACGGCGCCTTCTACCTGGCGGAGGAGTCCACCGGCGGCGCCGAGCTGACGTTGATCGGCTCGTACGGCCGCCCCGCCGACTTCACCGGCCACGCCCGCTTCAAGCTGGGCGAGTCCCTGGTCGGACAGGCCGCCCGCAGCCGCCGGACGATCGCCGTCGAGCAACTGCCCGCCGACTACGTCAGCATCTCCTCCGGGCTCGGCGAGTCCGCCCCGGCCAGCCTCATCGTGCTGCCGATCGTCGTCGAGGACCAGGTCCTCGGCGCCATCGAGCTGGCGTCGTTCACGCCGTTCACCCCCGTGCACCGGGACTTCCTCGAACAGCTGATGGAGACGCTGGGCGTCAACGTCAACACGATCGTCGCCAACGCCCGCACCGACGAGCTGCTCGACGAGTCCCAGCGGCTGACGGCGGAGCTCCAGGCGCGCTCCGAGGAACTGCAGGTACAGCAGGACGAGTTGCAGCGCTCCAACGCGGAGCTGGAGGAGAAGGCCGCGCTGCTGGTCGCCCAGAACCGCGACATCGAGACCAAGAACCTGGAGATCGAGCAGGCGCGGCAGGAACTGGAGACGCGGGCACAGCAGTTGTCGCTCGCCTCCAAGTACAAGTCGGAGTTCCTGGCCAACATGAGCCACGAGCTGCGCACCCCGCTGAACAGTCTGCTCATCCTCGCCCAGCTGCTGGCGCAGAACCCCACCCGCAACCTCACCCCGAAGCAGGTCGAGTACGCGGGCATCATCCACTCGGCCGGATCCGACCTGCTCCAGCTCATCAACGACATCCTGGACCTGTCCAAGGTCGAGGCCGGCAAGATGGACATCAACCCGGAAGTGGTGGCGCTGCAGCAGCTCCTCGACTACGTCGAGGCCACCTTCCGGCCGATGACCACGCAGAAGCACCTCGATTTCACGATCAGCACCGCTCCCGGCGTGGCCACCGACCTGCTGACCGACGACTCACGGCTGCGGCAGGTACTGCGCAACCTGCTGTCCAACGCGGTGAAGTTCACCGAGCGGGGCAGCGTCGAACTGCGCATCGAGATGGCCGCGGAAGCCGAGCTGCCGCCCTCGGTGCACCGCGGCTGGCCCGTGGTCGCCTTCCGTGTCAAGGACACCGGCATCGGGATTCCCGAGCAGCACCTGGAAGCCATCTTCGGTGCCTTCCAGCAGGCCGACGGCACCACCAGCCGCAAGTACGGGGGCACCGGCCTGGGCCTCTCCATCAGCCGGGAGATCGCCCATCTCCTCGGTGGCGCGGTCACCGCCGAGAGCGCGCAGGGCCGCGGCAGTACGTTCACCCTGTACCTGCCGGTGACGCGGGGCGACTGGGAGGCCGGCACCGTCGCCGTCGGACCGGCGCGGACCGCGCTGGACCACGCCCTCGATCCCACCCTGAGCGGCCCGGTGGCCCGCCTCGCCCCGGCGCCGCGGCAGAAGCGGCGGCTGCTGGTCGTCGAGGAACGCGGCAGAGGGCTGCTCTCGCTGGTCGCCGAGAGCGCGGTGGCCGATCTGTCCGGCAACGGCGATCTCGCGAAGCGTACGGCGGACATGGAGGTCATCACCGCGGTGGGCGCGCAGGAAGCGGCCGAGAGCCTGGCCGCCGGGCCCTTCCACTGTGTCGTCCTGGAGCTCGACATGCCCAAGGACGCGGCGATGCGGTTCCTGGACGCCATGGACGGGGACGCGGCGGTGACGACCGTACCGGTCCTGGCGCACAACAGCCGGCGCCTGGAGCGGGCGCAGGAGGAGAAGCTGCAGTCCCGTTCGGCCACCCGGCCGCTGGAGTTGATCTCCAGCCTGGACGAGCTGCGTGAACGGATCGCGCTGCACCTGTCGGCGGAGGAGCCGGGGGACGTGCTGCCGCTGGTGCGCGCGGAGGAGACACGCCAGCAGTCCTCGCAGCCCGTCGACGGCTCCCTCGCCGGGCGTACCGTGCTGGTGGTGGACGACGACGCCCGCAACCTGTACGCCATCAGCGGCATCCTGGAGCTCCACGGCATGGAGGTCCTGCACGCCGAGGACGGGCGCAAGGGGATCGAGGCGCTGCGTGAGCACCCCGAGATCGACCTGATCCTGATGGATGTGATGATGCCCGAGATGGACGGTTACGCCGCGACCTCCGCGATCAGGGAGGACCCGGCGTACGCCCGGCTGCCCATCATCGCGGTGACGGCGAAGGCGATGCCGGGCGACCGGGAGAAGAGCCTGGCGTCGGGGGCGAGCGACTACGTCACCAAGCCGGTGGACGCCAACGACCTCGTCGCCTGCATCGGGCGCTGGCTCCGCGCCTGAGGCGTGCCCGCGGGCCGGTCCGGCCCGCGGTTCCCGCCCCATCCCCACCGTTCGTCTCCGACCGAGGAGCCAGCACCACCATGAGCACTCCTGAGCATCTCGGGCAGCCCGTCCCGGAGGGCGAGGCGCTGATGCCCGGGCATTCGCAGCGGTCGGGGGCCTCCCTCCCCGTCCGGCCCGGCACGGCGCCGGACACGGACGCCGCGTCCGGGGCCGCCCCGGCCTCCGCGGCCGTCCCGCCCGGGCGGGAGCCGGCACACGACACGTTGGTCCCGTTCGGGAGTGACGCCGAGGGGGCCACGGTGGCAGCCCCCGCCGCGCGGGAGACGACGCGCGTCGGCAGGCTGGCCGCGACGGTGGAGCGCCTGCGCGGCGAGATCAGGGCGGCGCAGGCGGCGGCCGACGGGCGCGCCCTGATCGAGCTGGCCAAGGGCGTGCTGATCGAGCGGCTCCGGTGCGGCCCCACCGTGGCCGCGCAGCAACTGGAGGCGCTCGCCGAGGAGTCGGGCCTCTCGCAGCTGGAGCTGGCGGCGGACATCGTCAACCAGGCGGCGCGGGACCACGTCACCGAGATCGCCACCGGCTTCGTCCGGCGGACCAGTGAGGAGGCGGCGGCCGCCGCGGAGGACGAGGCCGGGGAAAGCCCCTCGGTCGGTGTACGCCTGCGCACGGCCGAGAGCGGCGCGCTGGCCGCGGGAGACACCCAGGCGGTCGCCGAGTCCTTGCTCGACCACGCCCTGACCCCGCTGGGGGCCGTCGCGGTGGCCGTGTGGACGGCGGGTTCCGACGCGTCGCTGACGCTGGCCGGGCACGCCGGGTTCCCCGCGGACGAGGCCGTCCGCTGGCGGTACGTACCGCCGGGGGTCTCCACCCTGGCCCGCCAGGCGCTGAGCGAACGGCAGGCCGTGCGGGCCGCGTCGCAGTCCGCGCTGGGGCTGCCCTCCATCGGCTGGTCCCACAACCCGGGTGGCGGCCGCGTCGCCGTCCCCGCCGGAACCGGGGGCCGCCTCCACGGGATCCTGGAGATCTGCTGGCCCGGCGCTCTGGAGCCGCAGCCGCCGCAGATCGAGCGGCAGATCGAGGCACTGGCCGAGCTGTGCGCCCACACCCTCGAGGGCCGGCCGGGTTCGGCGCCCACCCCCTCCGCGGCCGCCTGGACGACCACGCCGGACCTGTCCGAGCTGGTGGACCTGGCGGAGGGCCTGTACGACCCGGCGCTGGTCCTGACCCCCTTCCTGGGGCCCGACGGCCAGCTCGCCGACTTCCGCGTCCACCACGTCAACAGCCACTTCGTCGATCCGGCCGGCCGGCCGCGCAGCGCCGTGAGCGGGGCGTTGCTGCTCGAGGCCTACCCCATGGCGGTGGGCGGCAGTGAGCTGTTCGCGGAGATCGAGCGTGTCTACGCCACCGGGGAGCCCTTCCGTGTGCGTCGGATGACCCTGACCGCCCTGGTCGACCAGGTGCCGCTCGACGCCGTGGCCGACATCAGCGCCAGTCGGCACGGCAGCAGCGTGCTGCTCATCTGGCGTGTCGAGGACGAGGCGGCGCGCGTGGCGCACCTGCTCCAGCACGCCCAGCGCCTCGGCAGGATCGGCGGCTTCGAGGAGAACGTCGTCACGGGGCAGATCGTGTGGAACGACCAGTTGTTCGACCTCTACGGGCTTCCCCGCACCACGCGTCCGGTGCCCCTCGAGGAACTGGCCGCTCACGCCCACCCGGACGACGCCGTGTCCATCGGACGCTTCCTGCGCTCGGTGCTGCACAACCGGCGGCCGGCGTCGGCGGCCTTCCGGTTGCTGCGCTCCGACGGTGTCACCCGCCACATCAGGGTCATCGCGGAGCCCGTTCTCGACGCCGACCAGAGACTGCTCGCGGTACGCGGTGCCTACCAGGACATCTCCGCGCAGCACTGGACCGAGGTGGCGCTGGCGGCGACGCGCGACCGGCTCGCCCGGACCGAGCAGGAGGCCGCCGAACGCAACCGTCTGACGCTGCAACTGCAGCACGCCATCATGCCGCCCACTCAGGCCCCGCTGGACAGTCCCGGGTTGCAGATCGCCGTGCGGTACCGGCCGGCGGAGTCGGAGTCCATGGTGGGCGGCGACTGGTACGACGCCGTCGTCCTGCCCTCCAAGCAGGTTCTGCTGTGCGTCGGAGACGTGGCCGGGCACGGCATAGAGGCCGCCACGAGCATGGTGGTGCTGCGCAACGCGATGCGCGGTCTGGCGGTTACCGGCGCCGGACCGGGGCAACTGTTGTCCTGGCTGAACCTGGTGGCGCACTACCTCACCGAGCCCGTCACCGCCACGGCCGTGTGCGGCCTGTACGACCCCCACAAGGGGACCCTGCGCTGGGCGCGGGCGGGTCATCTCCCGCCCCTGCTCATCCGGGGCCAGAAGGCGACCACGCTGCGCACGGTCAGCGGCATCCTGCTCGGCGCGGTGTCGGAGACCTCGTACGAGGAGGAGGAGTTGCAGATGGCTCCTGGCGACACCCTGCTGATGTACACCGACGGCCTGGTGGAACGCCGGGACGAGTCGGTCCAGGACTCCCTGGCCCAGTTGCTCACCAACGCCCGTATACCGACCAACACGCTTGAGCAGCGGCTCGACGGTCTGCTCACGCACAGCAAGTCGGACACCGACGACGACACCTGTCTCATCGGTATCCGAGTGGTATGACACGTCGTCCGCGCGGCCCGAGCGGTTCGTGCGGCGCCGGTGTCAGAGCCCGCCCGTGCCCTGTCGGGCGCGGGCGGGACCGATCGAAGGAGGCGCTTGAGACGATGGCCGACGACGCTTACCTGTTCCTGCTCCCCGACCGGCACCCCCGGGTGGGCGCGGCCCTGGCGGCCGTCGACGACGGGGAATGCGCGGAAACGCCCGCCGTGCGCGCGTGGCTGGAGGCCCATGAGGTGGCGGCGTCCTCGGACCGGGTCAGGATCCTGCCCGCCGGGGCCGAAGCGCTCGTTCCCCAGGGGGTCGAGTGCCTGCCCGTTCCGTTGAGTGCGGAGGAGTCGGCGCGCGTGCACCAGGAGTGCGCTCCGCACTCGGTCACCGAGGCGGAGGCCGGGCTGGTGGCGTTCCGGGAGACGACCCAGGACTGGGAGGCGCTCGTGCGCCGGGCCCTGACCGCCGGCGTCCCCGCGTCCCGCGTCGCCGAACTCACCGGTCTGGATCCCCGGGACATCGGCCGCCTGAGCGGGGCGTGAGCCGCGCGACCGCTCGATGGCTCGACGAGCTGCCGCAGACGCCGGGGCATGGACATGGGCATAGGCTGGCCCGACACCCATGACGTCCCCGACCGCCGGCGGGGGCTCCACGGGTATGAGGTTGTCCGTCAGCAGTATCGAGGAGGGCCCATGTCTCAGCGCCGGACAAGGCCGTTTCAGGGTCTCACGGGGGAGAACGCACGTTTCGAGACTTCCGCGGGCGCCGACCGGGATGCCGCCGCGCACGCCGCCCGCGAGGTGATCGAACTGCTCGAAGTGCTCTGGAACAAGGGCCGCGACCTGACCTCACCGGCCCCGGTGTCCGCCTCACAACTACGCGTGCTGTACATCCTGGACCGCGAGCACCCGATCAACCTGCGCACGCTGGGGGACGTCCTGGGATCGGCGCCCTCCTCCATCAGCCGGATGTGCGACCGCCTCGACGCCCTCGGCTACATCGAGCGCTCCCCCAGCACCGCCAGCCGCAGGGAAGTGGACCTGCGCCTCTCCAGCCGCGGCCGCAAGCACCTCAAGGACCTGCGGGCCCGGCGCGAAGCCGCGCTCCTCGACGTCATCGACGCCATGCCCCACGCACAACGCGCCGCACTCACCGCGGGCCTGAGCAGCTTCCGCCACGCCCTCGAGGAGAGCGGGACGGTGGAGGAACCGCACAGAGACGGGCCGGCGTCCGCCGAGACCGCCTGACCCGCACGCACGCACCCACGCGCATCCGCACCGTCGCGGAGCGCGCCGACCGCTCGTCGTTCCTCGTCGTTCCGCACGTCGTTCCGCTCAGCGTCCGGGCCCGGGGTCCGGGTGGACGGGCTCGGTGGCACCGGCCCGGGCCGCTTCGAGCTGGGCGGCGAACGCGATGCCCAGGAACAGCGCGGAACCGGTCACGTTCGCCCACAGCAGCAGGGCGACGAACGCGCTCAGTGGGCCGTACACGGCTCCGAACGAGCCGCTCTCGTTGATGTAGAGGGCCAGCAGACCCGTCGCGCCGACCCACAGGATCAGATGGACGCCCGACCCGAAGATGAGCCAGGTGTAACCCGGCTGATCGCGGCGCGGCGCCCACCGGAAGATGACGGCCGACGCCAGCGCCGCGAGGATGATCCCGACCGGCAGATGGACACGGCCCCACCAGGTGACCAGGGACGGCGGCCAGTGCAGCGCCTGGACCACGGCCTGCCCGATCTCCTCCCCCGCGACGATGGCGAGGAATCCGCCGCCGAGCGGGAGGCCCGCGCACAGGGCGAGGACCACACCCCTGGCGTACTTCATGACGAAGGGCCGGTCACGCTCGATGCCGTATATGCGGTTGCAGCCGCGTTCGATCTGGCCCATGGCCGATGCCAGGTTGACCACCGCGAAGCCCAGGCCGAGCCACATGGCCACCGCGCCGGCCGTGCCACCGGCGCTGCGCCGGGTGTCGGCGAGCACCTGGCGCACCACGTCCCCGCTGATGCCGGGCACGATGCGGGCCAGGGCCGACTCGATGGCCCGCCCGAAGCCTTCCGTGTGCATGGTCGTGGCGATGCCGACGAGGGCGATGGTGAACGGCACGACGCCGAGGACCACTTGGTATCCCAGGCTCCGCGCGAAGCTGAACCCGTCCGCGTAACGGAAGCGTGCGAAGGAGTCGGTGACCAGCTTGCGGCCGCCGTAGCGCCGCAGGGCGGCGAAGGCCTCGTCCCCCGACAGCTCGGCGCCGACCATGTCCCGGGTCTGTGGTACGTGTACGGCCGTTCCCATGGCGCCCTTCCGCTGCCCTCCGTCGCACCGGGCACGGCCGGCGCGGACATGTGTGCCGGCCCGCCGGCGCTCCGGCTCAGTCCGTGGCGAGCATTCCGGCACGCAGCCGGCCGAGCATGCGGGTGAGCAGACGGGAGACGTGCATCTGGGAGACGCCGAGTTGTTCGCCGATCTCCGCCTGGGTGAGCTCTTCGACGAAGCGCAGGTGCAGGATACGGCGGTCGCGGTCGTCGAGGCGGTCGATGAGGGGGGCCAGGGACTGGAAGTTCTCCACGAGTTCCATGCGCGGGTCCTCGGCGCCGATGAAGTCGGCGAGAGCGGTGTCGTCGTCGTCCGAGTTGGTGATCGCGGCGTCGAGGGAGGTGGAGCTGTAGCCGTTGGAGGCGAGACGGGCTTCGATGACCTCGTCCTCGGAGAGGCTCATCAGGGCGGCCAGTTCGGAGACCTTGGGGGCGCGGCCGAGCCGGGTGCTGAGTTCCTCGGTCGCCTTCGCCAGCTCGACGCGTGCTTCCTGCAGGCGTCGCGGCACGTGCACGGCCCACGAGGTGTCGCGGAAGAACCGCTTGATCTCGCCGACGATGTACGGCACGGCGAAGGTGGGGAACTCGACTTCCCTGGAGAGCTCGAACCGGTCGATCGCCTTGATCAGTCCGATCATTCCGACCTGGACGATGTCTTCCATCTGGTCGCCACGGCTGCGGAATCTGCCGGCCGCGTAGCGGACGAGCGACATGTTCATCTCGATGAGGGTGTTGCGGGCGTACTGGTGCTCCGGCGTGCCCTCCTCCAGGACGGCCAGCTTGTCGAAGAACATTCTCGACAGGGCACGGGCGTCCTTGGGGGCGAGACTCCCCGGGGCGTCCACCTCCGGCAGGTCCGTGACACCGGCTCCGGTCTCCGCTCCCCTGGCCACAGCAGTCGTCATCGCCCTGTCCCCTCCCGCGTACACACATGTCCATTGATCATCTGGCGAGCCAGTGATCAGCGCGTACCCCGTGCCGCGTTTCCCATGCCTGGCGATTCGTACGCGGTGCGGGCCGGCGCTTTCAGAGGAAACGCCGGATGGGACTGACCGCGGTCTCCAGGGCGCGGTGGAGGACGGAGCGCCTCCTCCAGCCGGTGGGGCTGAGCGGCCCGCTGACGGCGAGGTCCTCGTCGAAGTCCTCGTTGAGGGTGGCGGTGAACGACTCGTCGAGCACGGCGAGCATCACTTCCTCGTCGTGGTCCATGGAGCGCCGGTTGAAGTTGGTCGACCCGATGAGGGACGCGACCTCGTCCACGGTGATGATCTTGGCGTGCATCATGGTGGGCCGGTACTGGCGGATGTCGACGCCGGCCGCGAGCAGGGTGCTGTAGTGGCGCTGCCCGGCCAGCTGGCTGGCTCGCTGGTCGGTGTACTCGCCGGGCAGCAGGATCTGCACGGTGACCCCGCGCCGTGCGGTGGCGCAGAGCAGGTCGACGAAGTACTGGTCGGGGGCGAAGTACGCGGTGGCCAGCCGGAAGCGCTTCTCGGCGGAGGTGAGCATCACCCGGATGAGCGTCTGCATGTCCTGCCAGCCGATGCTGGCGGAGCCGCGCACCACCTGCACGACCGAGTCGCCGTGCTGGGAGTGCTCGGTGAAGCGGTCCCGGCTGTCGTACAGCTCCGCATGGCACTCCGCCCAGTTCTGGGCGAACGCCGCGGCTATCCCGTCGACGGCGGGGCCGCGCACCTGGACGTGGGTGTCGCGCCACTCGCCGGGGTTGCGGGCGTCGCCGCACCATTCCTCGGCGATGCCGACGCCGCCCGTGAAGGCGGTGTGCTCGTCCACGATCAGGGCCTTGCGGTGGCAGCGGTGGTTCTGCTTGAGCGGTGAGAGCCACAGCGGCTTGCGAAACCACGCGACATGGACGCCGGCCGCCTCCATGTCGTCGAGCAGGCCGCTCTCGATCCGCCGGGCGCCGAAGCCGTCGAGCAGCAGCCGTACGCGCACTCCGGCCCGGGCGCGGTCGGCGAGTGCCCCGGCGAACTCCCGGGCTATCTCCCCTCGCCAGTAGATGAAGGTCATCATGTCGATGGTGTGCTCCGCGCCACGGATGGCCCGGAGCATCGCGGGGAAGATCTCGTCGCCGTTACGCAGGCGGAGAACCTGGTTGCCTTCGGTGGCGGCGGCCCCGATCAGGCACTCAAGGCGCCGGCGCAGCCGCTGCTTCTGTTCCCGGACGCTCACCTCTGCGGCGAGGTCGACGGTTCTTACGGGGTCACTGACACTCACGACGGCTCCACGGCTCACGGGGCCCCCGGTGCCTTGACGGCCGTGGACCCGCGTCGATACGGACGATGCTCCACATTCCCTGGCACGGTTGTTCCACGCCGAACGAACCCGCGACTCGTGGCGCGGGCGGCGGAGGTCAGCCGTCCGCACCGTCCTCGGCGACCCGGCACAGCAGGTCTCCGGGCCGGCACTCGCTTCCACGAGGCGGGCGGGCCCGGCCGTGCCGAGCCGAGTCGGCAGCAGTGACCGAGCGGACCGCTCCGGGTTCAGGCCGCCAGTGCGTCGCCGACCGTGGCGTACAACGGGATGGCCTGACCGAGGCCCACGAGTTCGATGACTCTGAGGACCGAGGGCTGGGGGTTCGCCAGGCGTACCCAGCCGCCCTTGCTCCGGGTGCCGCGCTGGGCGCGGAGGAAGGCGTTGACTCCGGAGGAGTCCATGAACGTCAGGTCGGACAGGTCGAGCAGCAGGCGGTGCACGTCCTGATCACGCAGGGATCCGACGGCTTCCTCCAGGAGGGCCACCCCGTCGTAGTCCAGCTCACCACCGATGGTCACGACCCCGACGCCGACCGGACGACGCACCTCGATGTGGACCCGCATCCCGGACTGCTGCATTCCCGCTTCCTCCTCATTACGCGCTCGGTACCCGCGCGGTGGTACCGGTCCCGCTCACTCCGCCAGCCGACCACCTGCGCGGTCGGCATCAGTCCACCGCGAGGCAGGCTCGCACACATTTCCCCGAGGGGGTCGGCTCCACGTGCACGCTCCGGCACAGCGCGAGGACGATCTCGAGCCCGTGCTGTCCCACCCTTCCGGGGTCCGGCGCGTGGGCCACCGGGGCCGCCCCGTCCGCGTCCGACACGGCTATCTCCAACGCCCCGGCCGTGAGGTGGAGGTCGATCCGGCAGGGGCCCGCGGCGTGCCTGACGACGTTGGTGACCAGCTCGCTGACCACCAGCCGGGCGTCCTCCACGGTTCTCGTACGTATGCCCCTGCCCTGCCGCGCCCCTGCCAGCAGGAAGGCGGTGGTGAAGTCCCTCGCCGACCCGATGGCGTCCTGGAGGTCGGTGTACGTCTTCGAGACGGAACGCCCGGGAGCCGCCAAGGGCGGACCGTGCCGTCCGGCGCTCCGGCCGGCCGGCCGGTCCGGTCTCTCGGCCTCGAGGGAGGCCGTGCCGTCACTCATCCAAGGTCCCCCTCCATACGCTCCGGCCTTCTTCCCGCTGCTTTTCCCCCGTATCAATATCCCGAATCCGAGCGTCGACACCGGCACGCGGGGGGGGCACCGGCCCCGCGCCCGGGCTCGCCGGACGCGCCCCCTCCTCGCGCCCGGACGCCGACGTACCTCTCCTCCAGGACTCGCGGTCGGAGTGGGCGCCGGACCCGGCCCTTGAACGTCCCGACCCCCGCGACGGGTGCGCCGCGGGGGTCGGGGCCTGCCGGCCGGCACCGCGCGGCGCACCGGCGCCGGGGGCCGTCACGTGCGGCGGGTACGGGTGTGGATCACCCCGGTCCGGGCGGGCACGTCGACCACGGCCGCCCGGACCGGGTCAGCCGAGAGGCCGGGCGGAGCGACCGTCCGGACCCGCCGCCGTCCGGTTCAGTCGTGGCAGGAGGTGAACTCGGGTCCGGTCCGGGCCAGATAGATGCTGGACTGGCCCTGGTCGTCGCTCTTGAGGGGGACGGTGACGGTGTCCGTCACCGTCCAGGGGAACCCGTTGGCGTCGAAGGTCCACTTACCGGTCACCTTGGTCGCCAGCTCGGAGAGCGCCACCCATCCGTAGTGACGCGACGGTACGGTGATCATCAGGCTGTTGCCGAGGTCCTGACGCAGGTCGTAGCTGACCTGGCCGGTGATGGTGAGGCTGACACTGGTCTGCACGGGGCTCGGCCCTCCCGAGCCGATGCCCGAGGTGAAGGACACGCCCATCTGGCTCGACCAGCCGGTGGAGGTGTGCAGTGAGAACGTCCACGGCACGGGTGACTCGGTGCCGTTGTACCAGACGGGCGAGACGCACTGCTTGGGCAGCGGCTCGGCGGGCGCCTGGGTGCCCTTGGTCCAGGAACACGTCGCCGCGTCCTTCTGGCAGCGTTTCGACGCGTAGTCCACAGCGGCCCCGAAGGCCGCGCTCGTCGCCGTCGACGGGATCCTCCACTGCTGCGCCTTGGAGCCGTTGCAGGCGTGCGTCTGGGTCCAGGCGTCGTTGTTCTGGGAGGCGAGGAGGACGTCGACACACTTGTTGTCACCGGCGTTGCGGAGCATGAACGCGTCGGTGACGCCGGGCACGGGCTGGAAGTACCAGCGCTGGCCCGAGGCTCCGGAGCAGGACTGCTGCCGGAGCGGGAACCCGGCCGCCACGCACTTTCCGGTGCCGTCGTTGACGAGGGTGAACGAGCCGTCGGCCTGCGTGGCCGCCGTCCACTTCTGGTGGTACCCGGGGGCGGAGTTGGTGACCAGGAAGACACCGTCCCCGGTGTTTCCGTTCTGCACGTCGAGGTTCCGGCCGCTGTTGACGGACGTGAACGTCAGGCCGCTCAGGGCGGTGGCCCCGCTGTCGTCGGCCCGTGCCGTCCCTGTCTGGGCCGTCAGACCCAGAAGGACGCAGAGCGCGCCCATGAGGGCGGCGAAAGTGCTGGATAAACCGCTGTTCCTGGACGATTCCATGCCGGAACAACCCCCTTGTCCGATCGAGTGTGACGATCTGGTCGCGATCAGCAAGGACACTATCGCCGCCCGTGGCACACACGAGCCGTGCTTCCCGGCCGTTTCGGCGGGCTGATTCCGTGCGGTACGCGCCGGCGCGGCGTCGCGCGCCCGCACCGGCCCCGGCGGACCTGCCGGGCTCGCTCCAGCCCGTCGCACGACTGCCCTCGCACGGGGCGGTGACGGGTCACCGGGCAGACGTGTTCAGCCGGGTGGACCGGGGCGGAGCGGACCGGGGCGGGGCGGGCCGGTCACGTTGCGGTGGCGGGGCGCGGCCTGCCGGGGCGGCCGGGTCAGGGTGATCTGTCGTACGAGCTGCTGGAAGCAGGCCAGCGCGGCCACGGCCGGCAGGGCGGCGGCCGTCGCGTCGAGCGGGGTCCTCGGCGCCTGGGCGACGCACAGCACCATCGCGATCGTCGAGAACAGCAGGACGGCGGACCATGAGTGGGTGGCGCGCCGCCGGTGGAAAGCCGCTCTGAGGATGGACAGGGACGCGACCAGCCAGGGACCGTAGACCAGGAGGGGCCACCATCGGACCACGCCGTCGGAGGCACCGGGCCGGGTGGCGTTGCGCAGCAGGGGTTCGTAGGCGACCATGCCGCCGTAGACGCTGACCATGGAGACGATGACGGCGGTGAGCGCCGCGATGAGGATGCTGCCGGTGCGCAGCAGGGTGATGACGTGCTTCTTGGGCGGCACGCGACGGTGGCTCGCCAAGGGGTGGCGCACCGGCGGGAGTTCGGCGGTGATCTGCTGAAGGCCCGCCATGGGGCGCTCGTCACCGTAGGGCTCCGGGACGTCGGCGCGGACGGTGGCGGGCGGGCTGTCCCACCGCCGGGACGGGTCGGACTCGCCCAGGAGGGCGGCGAGCTCCTCGTCCCAGGAGGGGTCCAGGGCGTCGAACGCGGGCGGCGACTGCAGGCCGGCCGGATCGCCCTCGTGGTCGTGGACCGGCAGCCGGTCGGCCGGAGAGCTCGGTCGCCCCTGGTCCTGGGACTGGCTGAATCGGCTGGGCGTCTCATACATCACTGGCCCGTTCGCTGTTCTCACCACGGCGGGCCGTGGACGGTTCGGCGGCGTGGAACTCGGCCTGAATCCTGCTCATTGTGATCAAGAAATCCTCCAGGGCCGATGACGAATAGTGCAGGTCGACGCACTCCGCCCCGTTACGCAGAGTCGCCCCTTTACCCACGGTCGACGCGGCGAAGCCCGGCGTGAATGTCCACTTGCCTGCCCGGGTGGCCCCGGCGCGGTTGTACCGACCGCCTCCGGCCGGGTTCCGGGGGAACGAGATACTCGCCTGTGCTGTGGTCATATTCCCCCTAACGCCACAGATCTTGATCCAGGTGCGCGTCATCAGGGTGACAGCACTGCGACATTCGGGTGCCTCGCGGGCGGCTTATCGCTCATATGGCGTGTGTAAGACAGCGCAGTAACTCTTTCACCGCTCGTCGACCCGCCGCAAGATCGACTCTATTCGCCGGATTCCACATTATCCGCACGGAAATTCACCCGATGAACTCCGGGCCCGAATGAGAAAGTGATATTCGGCCGCGCAACCGCCGCCGCATGGGCCGCAGCCGGTGAACGGCCAGCGCCGGTAGGGGGCGAGTGGGGGGCGGGGGCGCGGGGTGCGGGTGCTGCGGAGGAGGGTCGCCGGGCAGCGGTCGGTGGACGTCGTGCGGACCGCGGCGCTCGGCTGCCCGCGCCGTTCGACCGGCAGCCGCGCCGCCTCCCGGCCGGGCGCCCGACGACCACGGCGGTCCGAGCGGTCCGCTCCCACGGCAGCCGAAAGCCCCGGTCCGCGATCCGGACCGGGGCCTTGGCCGAGCACGCGGCGGGCCGGCGGCGGGCGAGGCCCACCGCGGCCGCGGCCGGATCAGACGGCGGGCGCCGGGTAGGTCGGGTACTCCACCCCGGAGACGTGCTGGACGACGCGGATGACCTGGCAGGAGTAGCCGAACTCGTTGTCGTACCAGAGGTAGAGGATGGCGTTGTCGCCGTCGACCTTGGTGGCGCCGGCATCCACGATCGAGGCGTGGCGGGAGCCGATGAAGTCGCTCGACACCGCGTCGGGCGCGGTGGTGAAGTCGATCTGGCGCTTCAGCGGCGACGTCAGCGAGACGTTGCGGAGGTAGTCGAGGACTTCCTCGCGGGTGGTCTCGCGACCCAGCCGCAGGCTGAGGATCGCGATCGAGACGTCCGGTACCGGGACGCGGATCGAACTGCCGGTGATCGGCGCCTTGAGCTCCGGCAGTGCCTTGGCGACGGCGGAGGCGGCACCGGTCTCGGTGATGACCATGTTGAGCGGCGCGGAACGGCCGCGACGGTCGGCCTTGTGGTAATTGTCCAGCAGGTTCTGGTCGTTGGTGAACGAGTGGACGGTCTCCACGTGGCCGCGCAGGACGCCGTACTCGTCCGCCATGGCCTTCAGCGGCGGGACGATCGCGTTGGTGGTGCAGGAGGCGCAGGACAGGACCTGGTCGTCGGGCTTGATCGTGTCGTGGTTGACGCCGTGGACGATGTTCGGGACGTCGCCCTTGCCCGGCGCGGTCAGGACGACCTTGTCGATGCCGGGGCGAAGGTGCTGCGACAGCCCTTCCCGGTCACGCCACTTGCCGGTGTTGTCGATGAGGATGGCGTTGTTGATGCCGTACGCCGTGTAGTCGATCTCCGACGGGTCGCCCGCGTAGATCACCTTGATCTCGTTGCCGTTGGCGATGATCGTGCTGTTCGCCTCGTCGACGGTGATCGTGCCCTGGAACTGGCCGTGGATGGAGTCGCGGCGCAGCAGCGAGGCGCGCTTGACGATGTCCTGGGCGCCGCCCCGGCGGACGACGATGGCCCGCAGGCGCAGGCCGTTGCCGGAACCGGCCTTCTCGATGAGGAGGCGGGCGACGAGGCGGCCGATGCGGCCGAAGCCGTACAGGACGACGTCGCGCGGCTCGCGGCGCTCGATCTTGTTGGCGCCCGTGGCGCCGGCGACGGCCTCGGCGGTGAACTCCTGCACCGTCAGACCGCGGTCGTCGGTCTTGTAGGTGGCGGCGAGCATGCCGATGTCGATCTGGGACGGGCCGAGGTCGAGGGTGGCGAGAGCCTCGAGGAACGGCATCGTCTCGGTGACCGAGAGTTCCTCACCGGCTATCTGCCGGGCGAATCGGTGGATCTTGAGGATGCTGACCACCGACTTGTTCACCAAGGAGCGGCTGTGGAGGAGGACGGTGACGTCCCTCTCCCGGTGCAGCTTCCCGATGATCGGGATCATCGACTCCGCGATCTCCTCGCGGTTCTTCCAGTTGGTGAACGAGTCGTCGTTGACAGTCACAGGTTTATCTTTCGAGCTAGGCGGCGCTCATATGCTAACCCCATGCTGTTTTGATCTCCCACCGGGTGCCGCCACGAGCCGGCAAAGGGGCGAAGGACGGTGGAATCGCCACCTTTTGCCCCCTGCGCCAGGGCGGGATCAGGGGGGCGGACACCCGCCGGAGGGACCAGCGCGTCCGGTCGGGGATCCCGGGGACGTCCGTCTCTCCGAGGCGGCGGGGCCCGCCCGGTCGCGGGTTCCACCGCTCGCTCCAGCACGGCTTGTTCCGGTTCACCGGCATGGCCCCGCCGGAGCCGCTCGCGGCGTGCGGGCGAACGAGCCGCCGGACGAGCGGTACACGGCGGCGCGGCAACTCGACGGCGCGGCGGGAGTGCCGGGCGGCGGCCCGACCGGCCCGAGCGGCGCGGTGGGAGTACCGGGCGGCGGCCCTGAGGGCTCCGCACGGACGAGCCGGTTCCCGCGCGCCCGCCGGCGGCGGCCGCGACCGGGCCAGGCGGCTGCCGCCGAGGGCAGAGGCGCCGGGCACGGAGGCGCCGGGGGCAGAGGCACCGCGCGCGGAGGCGCCGGGCACGGAGGCGCCGGGGGCAGAGGCACGGGGCGCGGAGGCGCCGGGGGGCAGCGGCCCGGAGGTCCGCCTCTGCCCCCTCGGGCCGGCGGGAGTGGCTGACCACGCGAACCCACCGGCCCGTGCCCGAGCGCCGGGTGGGTTACGGCGCCATCTCGTACGCGCCGGACAGCGCCTCGACGCGCTCCCAGACCCGGGCCGAGCGGTCCTCGTCGACGACCGGGCGGCGCACCGCTCCGAGCGCCCAGAGCTGCTGCTGCTCGGTGGCCGAGTCCTTGCCGTGCAGTTCGACGGCGTGGGAGGAGAAGTCGCGTACCAGGACGGCGAACAGCTCGTCCAGGACGTCCTGGTCGAGGCCCGTCAGGCGTGCCTGCTCCAGGATCAGCTGGCCGTGGACGACGAGGGCGAACAGCTGGCCCACGGCGAGGAGCAGGTCGAGGTCCCGGCTCTGCTTCTCGTCGGGGGCGGCGGTGGTGACGAACGCGCACAGGGCCTCGGCCTGCTCCCGGAACCGGGCGACGTTCGGCACGTGGGCGTACGCGTCGAAGGCCGGGCGCCAGTCGTGGAAGCGCACGGAGCCCAGGCCGCGCGCCGGGCCCTGACGGAAGAGGAACGCGTCGTCGGCAGCGTCGAGGCGGCTGGGGACGGGCTCGTAACCGGCCGGGTCCAGCAGGTGGTTGCGCATGAACTTCAGGATCAGCGCGAGGTTGACGTGGACCGTGCCCTCCAGCTTGGGCAGGCCCCGGATCTCGATGGCGGCCTGGGCGAAGTAGTTGTCCTTCTCGAAGCCCTTGGCCGCGATGACGTCCCACATCAGGTCGATGACCTTCTCGCCCTCCGTGGTCACCTTCATCTTCGTCATCGGGTTGAAGAGCAGGTAGCGGCGGTCGTCCGGACCGGCGGACCGGAAGTAGTCGACGGCACGGTCGCTGAACAGCTTCATGCCGACGAGGCGGACGTACGCGTCGGTCAGCTCGCGGCGCACGTGCGGGAACGCGGTGACGGGGCGGCCGTACAGGACGCGGTTGTGGGCGTGGGTGACCGCCTCGTACATCGCGTGCTCGCAGATGCCGATGGAGGCGGTGCACAGGTTGAACTTGCCGACGTTCACGGTGTTGAGGGCGGCGTCGAACGCGGCGCGACCGGTGTGCAGGACGTCCTCGGCCGACACGGGGTAGTCCTCCAGCCGGAACTCGCTGACGTACTTGGAGGAGTCGACGACGTTCTTCACCAGGTGGTACGCCGGGTGGCGGCTGTCGGCGGCGAAGAAGACGTAACCGTCGGGACCCTCGACGTCGGTGCGGCGGCCGAAGACCGAGACGAGCCCGGCGGCGTTGCCGTTGCCGATGTAGTACTTGGAGCCGGTGGCCCGGAAGCCGCCCTTACCGTCGGGCTCCAGCAGCATGTCGGTGGAGTAGATGTCGGCGCCGTGGTTCTTCTCGGACAGGCCGAAGGCGAACACCTCTCCCCGGGCCAGGAGTTCGGCGGCGCGGGCGCGGGCCGCGGCGTTGTCGCTCTGCCAGACCGGGCCGAGGCCGAGGATGGTGACCTGCCAGGCGTACCAGTAGTCGAGCCCGTAGAAGCCGAAGATCTCGTTGAGGGCGGCGATGCGGGCGGTGTCCCACCGCTTGTCCTCGTGGCCCTCGGCGGCGGACGCGGGGGTGAGGAAGGTCGCGAACAGGCCCTCCTTGGCGGAGAAGGCGAGGAAGTCCGCGAGCCACGCGCGGGAGCGGTAGTCCTCGATCAGCCTGCGCTTGCCGCGCTCCTCGAACCAGTCGACGGTGGCGCGCAGCAGCCTGCGGGTCTCCGGGTCGAAGTGCGCCGGGTCGTAGGTGCGCGGGTTGAACAGCAGCGGGTCGGCCATGGTGTCCGCCTTTCCGGAGGGGCGTGAGGTGAGAGATGGGGTGGGGGTGATGAGGGGTGAGCGGCGGTTCAGCGGTCGGAGGCGAGCCCCCGGAGGGTGGCCAGTACGTCGTCGAGCCAGGCGAGTGTCATCCGCTCGTACGCGATGCCGCCGCGCAGCACGACGTGCTGGAGCTCCCGCCCCGCGTCGGGCGGCCCGGGGGCGTGCGCGGCCTGGGGCCCGGTGAAGTCGCGTACCTCGCCCGCGAGGTAGTGGTCGAGCCGCTCGTTGTGGACCTGCCGGTACCGCTCGACCTCGCGGATCAGTGCCGCCGGATCGTCGAAGGCCGCGCCGCGGATCTTCACGGCGAGGTCGTGGCGGACGCTCTCGGGCTCGATGGGCTGGTGCAGCCACTCGGAGAGCGCGGTCCGGCCGAGGGCGGCGACGGAGTACTCCTTCTTGTCCGGGCGGCCCTGCTGCGGCACCTCGCGGACATCGATCCAGCCGTCGCTCTCCATGCGCTTGAGCACGCGGTAGATCTGCTGGTGGGTCGCGGTCCAGAAGTAGCCGATGGACCGCTCGAAACGCCGGGCCAGCTCATAGCCGGAGCCCGGCCGCTCCAGCAGGGACACGAGGATCGCGTGGTCGAGCGCCATGCCCCGATCCTTCTATGCAACTCGTTGCATAGACAAGCGCCGCCGCCCGGGTGAGACGCGGCTCACCCGGGGGCAGGCCGGGTGCGCGGCGTTGCCGCCGCGGTCGGGTGCCCGTCAGCCGGGCCGGTCGGTGTCCTTCAGGGCGCCCCAGCCGTGCCAGCGGTCGATCTCGATCCAGGCGCTGAACCTGCGGCGGTCCCGCTGCGCGTACGGCTTGCCGAGGTAGTGCCGGGACAGCCGGTCGATGTCGGCCAGCCCCTCGTCCTCGCGCAGCTCCACGACGCGGCCGGTCAGGCTGAGGTGGGTGTACCAGTTGGCCTCGTCGAGCACGGTGAGCGCCACCCGGGGGTCGCGGCGCACGTGCTCGAGTCGCTTGCGGCCCTCGTCCATGTTGACCAGGACCCGGCCGTCGTCCCAGAGATACCAGGTGGCCGTGGAGATCGGCCGGCCGTCCGACCCGAGCGTGGTGATGGTGGCCGGGTTGGCCTTGCTCAGCATCGCGACTGCCTCGCCGGGCAGCGGTGGTTTCGACATGTGGCCCTTCCGTGGTGGGTCTCGGCGGGTTCGTCCTCCGTAGGGCCTTCCCCGTTTCCCGGCCGTGAACGGCACCGGCCCGTGAGCCGTACCTCCTACGGCGGCACCTGCTCATGGGCCGGGGCCGCCGTGCCGCTGGGATTCGTACGGAAGGACCTCCGGGTGCCGATCGGGATGTCTCGTCTGCTGCCGCGCTCGGCCGCCCCGCCCCCGGAGGAGGGCCGCCGGCCGGACAAGGCGGTCGCGCGGACCGCGGTGGCTCGGACCCCGGTCGCGCGGACGGCGGTGGCTCGGGCGGTTACGGGGCTCGCCGCCGTGCTGGTCGTGGGCGCCCTGCTGCTGCCCGACCGGGTGGAGCGGCTGACACCGGGCGCGTTCACGCGCATACCGGTGGAGGCGATAGGCGGGGCCGCGCTGCTGCTGGTGCTGCGGCCGGGGGCCGGGCGGGTGGTGGCGGTGCTCGCCGGGGCGGGCCTGGGGGTGGTGACGTTGCTGAACCTCCTCGACATGGGTTTCCGCTCCGTGCTCGCCAGGCCCTTCGATCCCGTACTGGACTGGATCCTGTTCGACGACGCCCAGGCGTTCCTCGGCGACTCCATGGGCCGGGCCGGCGCGGCCGGGGTGGTGGCCGGGGCCGGGGCCCTCGTCGTCGTCCTGCTCGCCTCGACGACTCTGTCGGTGGTCCGGCTGTCCCGCGTCGTGGTCCGGCACCGTGCCGTGGCGACCCCGGCGATCCTGGTCTCGGGGACCGTCTGGGTGGTCTGCGCGGCGCTCGGTGTGCAGGTGTCCGGCGCGGCGGTCGCCGCCCGCGGCACGGCCGACGTCGTGAGCGGGCGGGTGCAGCAGGTGCGTGCCGGGGTGGCGGACAGGAAGGCGTTCGCGCAGGAGGCCGCCGTCGACGCGTTCCGTGACACACCTGCCGACCGGCTGCTGACCGGGCTGCGCGGCAAGGACGTGCTCTTCGTCTTCATCGAGAGCTACGGCCGCAGCGCGATACAGGACCCGGCGTTGTCGTCGCGGATCGGCACGGTGCTCGCCGACGGGTCCCGCCGGCTGGGCGCTTCCGGGTTCTCCTCCCGGAGCGCCTTCCTCGCCTCCCCCACAACGGGCGGCGGGAGCTGGCTGGCCCACTCCACCTTCGCCTCGGGCCTGTGGATCGACAACCAGCAGCGCTACCGCGACCTCATGTCCGGCGACCGGCTCACCCTCACCAGCGCCTTCCGCCGGACGGGCGCCTGGCGGACGGTCGGCATCATGCCGGGCGTCACGCGTGCCTGGCCGGAGGGGCGGTTCTACGGCCTGGACGACGTCTACGACTCCAGGAACCTCGGGTACCACGGACCCAAGTTCAGCTGGACGCCCGTTCCCGACCAGTTCAGCCTGGCGGCCTTCGAGCGGCTGGAGCACGGCAGGCCGGGCCGCGGCCCCCTGATGGCGGAGATCATCCTGACCAGCAGTCACCACCCCTGGGCACCCGTGCCCACCATGCTGCCCTGGGACGGACTCGGGGACGGCTCCGTCTACGAGGCCGTCAAGAAGAGCGGCAAGGACCCCGAGGAGGTCTGGGAGGACCCCGCCCAGGTGCGCGCCGAGTACGGCCGCGCCATCGAGTACTCGCTGAACAGCCTCTTCTCGTACGTGGAGACGTACGGCGGCGACGACACCGTGGTGGTCTTCCTCGGTGACCACCAGCCCGTCCCGACCGTCACGCGCGACCGCCTGGGCCGCGACGTGCCGGTGACGATCGTCGCCCGCGATCCCGCGGTGATGGAACGGATCTCCGGCTGGGGCTGGCAGCAGGACCCGAGACCCGGCCCCGGCGCCCCGGTCTGGCGGATGGACGCCTTCCGCGACCGCTTCCTGACCGCCTACGGCCAGCGCTGACCCGGCACGCCACGCCTGCCGGAACTGAGGTTTCCCCGGCCCTCCGGCACTGTCAGGATGCCGGTCATGAAGGAGGCGGGGGACATACGCGTCGACGCCGTACCGCTCGGCACGACGGAGGGAACCGGCACGGTCCGGGCGGCCGCCGGGGGGCGGCTGTGCGTACGGACGCGGGGCCGCGTGGAGGTCCACGACCGGGAGGCGTACCTGGCGGGCGTGCGGGAGCCGGTCGGCGCGTACGAACCGCCGCCCGGCGCGCGGGCCGAACCGGCGCCGGACGGCGGCTTCGTGGTCGCAGGGCCCTCGTACGTCCGTGCGGTGGCGGCTGACGGGACGGTCCGCTGGGAGCTCGGGCACGACACCTGGCACGGCAGCCACCGCCCGCCCCGGGCTCCCGGCGCCCCGGCGGCCAGCCCCTGCGGGCGCTTCGTCGCGGCCACCGTACCCACGCCGCTGGACACGGAGGAGGTCGCGCGACGGGCGGCCCCACCCCACGACGGTCCGCCGCGGCGGGGGTACGGGCAGGACCGTCTGCTGCTGCTGGACGCGGTGACCGGGGACGTCAGGGCCGAGCAGCCGGTCGCGGCGGTCTCGGGCTCCCTGTCACTGCGGTGGCAGGAGGACGGCCGGCTGCTCGGGGCGTCGTTCTGGACGGCCTGGTACGGCTGGGCGAGCTACTGGATGGAACCGTCGGAGCACGGACTGCGGATCGTCGGCGGCGGGCCGGACCGCCATGAACTGGCGGGGTTCGTGCCCCGCTCGTCGCGGCTGGTGACGATGTGCCGCGCCGAGCACATGAGCCTCGACGACGACCGCTACGAACTGGCCCTGCACGACACGGCCGACGCCCACCCGACGGCGGTGCTGGACCTCAACGAGCTCTCGTGGGACGCCGAGAACGACGACTTCGGGCACGCGTACCCGCTCGACGAGGCACACGTGCTGGTGACGGCCGACTGGGTCCCCCGGCACGGCCCGATGGAACGGACCCACTGGCTCCTGGCGTCCGGCTCGCTGCGGCCGCTGGGGCGGCTGCGCTACCCCCATCCGGTGATGGAGGCCGTCACCGCGTTGGGCGACGGCACCTGGCTCACCCGTGACGGCGACCGGCTCCACCACTGGGGGCTCGCAGGACCGGCCGGCCCGCGCGAAGGGGCGCCCCGGCCCGGCGCGCCAGACGCCGACGCCGACGGGGGCCCCTCACCGGCCCGGAGGGCGGCATCCGGGCCCGGACCTTCACCGGAGTGACGGCAACGCCCGGCCGGGCCCCCGACGCGGTCGGTGGCGAACCCCCGGCACCGCACGCGTCCCGGCGCACGCCGCACCCCTCACGCCCGCGACGCCCTGGTATCCCGGACCGGCGTCCGGCGCCGCCCCTCCCCCTTCGGCGGGCGGACGCGCCACAGCCGTCGGACGTCCCTGGCGAACGACCACACGAGCAGCGCCAGCGCCGCCGCCACCGCCGCGTACGCCGGTAGAGGCGGGAGGGCTCCGGCGCCGGCCACCAGGAGGACGACGCCCTGCACGGCGGCCACCGCCTTACGGGCCGTGCTCGGCGGCAGCGGCCCGCCGAGCCACGGCCGGGCACGGGCCGCGGCGACGAAGACGTACCGCATGGCACCGATCGCCAGCACCCACACGCCCATCGACAGGGCCACCTGGACACTGAGGACCAGGATGAGGAAGGCGTCGACCTCCATGTCGAAACGGGCCCCGAACGGCGACGACGTCCCGGTACGGCGGGCCACCCGGCCGTCGACCGCGTCCAGGACCAGGGCCACCGTGGTGAGCGCGGCCAGGGCCACCACCGGCGTCCGGCCCGTGAACAGGTCCGCGACCAGGGCCGTCACGCCTCCGACGAGCGTCGTGCGGGCCAGGGTGACGGCATTGGCGGGGCCGAAGGGCACGGTCCCCGGCCAGGCCCGGAACAGGGCGCGGGTGAGCACCCCCCAGGTGGCGACCGTGAACACCAGGCCCGTCAGCCATCCGGCGGTCCCCAGCCCCGTCACCGTGGCGAGCAGGAGCAGCAGCACGACCTGAGCGGCCGCGCCGAGGGCGGGCTCGAGGCGCGGCGGGCGGGCGTCCCCAGGCGCGTCCCCAGGCGCGTCCGTGAACGGGCCCGGAAGCCGGCCCGGAGGCGCGCCCGGAAGCGCGTCCGTCAGCGGGCCCGGACCCGGATGCACGGCGCGACGTACGCCGGGATGTACGTCGGGACGTACGCCCGGATGCACGCCTGGTTGCACGTCGGGATGTGCGTCGGGATGTGCGTCGGTCATGTCGCTCACGGACAAGGGGACACCCTCCGGACCTGTGACAGAGTCAGTGGCCGCCGTCTACCGTGTGCGGCCTCGTCCCCCTCAGAACGTGCACCGACACTCCGTTGTTCAACAGGAGAACCCGTGAAGCGCACCGCGCGCGCCTTCTGGCTGCGCTCCCCCGGCCTCGGCGACATACGCGAGGTGCCCCTGCCGGAACCGGCCGCCGGCGACGTCGTCGTACGCACGCTGTTCTCCGGGGTGAGCCGTGGCACCGAGAGCCTCGTGTTCCGCGGCGGCGTGCCGGAGAGTCAGCACCGGGCGATGCGGGCGCCGTTCCAGGACGGCGAGTTCCCCGCTCCGGTCAAGTACGGGTACCTGAACGTCGGTCTGGTGGAGGAGGGACCCGGTGACCTGGTCGGCCGTACCGTCTTCTGCCTGTACCCGCACCAGACCCGGTACGTCGTCCCCGCCGGTGCCGTGACGGTGGTGCCGGACAGCGTGCCCGCCGCGCGGGCGGTGCTGGCCGGGACGGTGGAGACGGCGGTGAACGCCCTGTGGGACGCGGCGCCGCTCGTCGGCGACCGGATCGCCGTCATCGGGGCCGGGATGATCGGCTGCTCGGTCGCCGCGCTGCTCGCCCGCTACCCCGGCGTCCGCGTCCAGCTCGTCGACGCCGACCCGGCCCGCGCCTCGGTGGCCGCCGCGCTCGGCGTCGGCTTCGCGCTGCCCGGGGACGCCCTGGGCGGCTGCGACCTCGCCGTCCACGCCAGCGCCACCGAGGCCGGGCTCGTCCGCTCCCTGGAACTGCTCGCTCCGGAGGGCACGGTGCTGGAGCTGAGCTGGTACGGAGACCGGCGCGTCAGCCTGCCCCTGGGCGAGGCGTTCCACTCCGGCCGTCTCGTCGTGCGCGGCAGCCAGGTGGGCCGCGTGTCGGAGGCCCGGCGCTCCCGCCGGACGTTCGCCGACCGGCTGGCGCTCTCGCTCGACCTGCTCGCCGACCCGGTCTTCGACGCCCTGGTCACCGGCGAATGCGCCTTCGAGGAGCTGCCGTCGGTGCTGCGCGACATCGCGGCGGGTGACCTGCCGGGGCTCTGCCACCGGGTGCGGTACGAAAGGCCCTGAACGCACGGTGCCCACCGGCCGTATCAACAGCGGGGGCCGCCCGATGGGCCCCGCGGTACGGATCGCGGTGCGGACGACAGTACGGACCCATTACGGACCCAGTACGGACCGCAGCGCGCACCACAGTACGGACCGGGAGGTCACAGCCGTTGTTCAGTGTCACAGTCCGCGAGCACCTCATGATCGCCCACAGCTTCCGCGGGGAGGTGTTCGGGCCCGCGCAGCGTCTGCACGGAGCGACGTACCTCGTGGACGCCACCTTCCGCCGTGCCGGCCTGGACGCCGACAACATCGTCGTCGACATCGGCCTCGCCACGAAGGAGCTGGGAGGTGTGGTCGCCGCGTTCAACTACCGGAATCTCGACGAGGAACCGGAGTTCGCGGGCGCCAACACCTCGACGGAGTTCCTGGCGAAGGTCATCGCCGACCGCCTGGCCGACCGGATCCACGCCGGTGCGCTGGGTGAGGGCGCGCGCGGGCTGGCCGGCGTCACGGTCACCCTGCACGAGTCGCACATCGCGTGGGCGAGTTACGAGCGGGCCCTGTGAACGACCACGGCACCGCCGGGGCGACCGCGCCGGGCCGCACGGTACGCATGGTGGTGCCGGCCGGCGTCGACGACCCGGCCGCGCCGAGCGGCGGCAACGTCTACGACCGCAGGGTGTCCCGGGGCCTGCCCGGCGTCGGCTGGCGGGTCCACGAGCACGTGGTCGCGGGCGACTGGCCGCGCCCCGCCCGGGCCGCGCGCGACGAACTGGCCCGGATCCTCGCGGAGGCCGCGGACGGCACCCTGTTCCTGCTCGACGGTCTCGTCGCGTGCGCCGCGCCCGACGTCGTCGTTCCCGAGACGGACCGGCTCCGCCTGGCCGTACTGGTGCACCTGCCGCTGGGCGACGAGACGGGGCTCGCCCGGGACCGGGCCGCGCTGCTGGACGCCGCCGAGCGCCGGACGCTGCGCGCGGTGGCGGCGGTCGTCGCCACCAGCCACTGGGCGGCGTGCAGGCTCGTGGAGCACCACGGACTCGCCCCGGACCGGGTCCATGTCGCCGCGCCGGGCGTGGACATCGGGCCGCCGGCGCCGGGCAGCGCGACCGCGCCCGGCCCCTCACGGGAGTCCGCGCGGGGCACCGGCGGCGACCCGCGACTGCTGTGCGTTGCGTCGGTGACCCCGCGCAAGGGCCAGTACGAGCTGGTGGAAGCCCTCGCGACCGTCGCCGGCCTGCCGTGGAGCTGCTCCCTCGTGGGCGGGCTGGGCCAGGACCCCGGTTACGTCGAGCGGCTGCGCAGGCTCATCACGCGGCACGGCCTCGACGAGCGCGTGCACCTCGCGGGTCCCCGCAGCGGGCCGGAGCTGAACGCCAGTTACGCGGGCGCCGACCTGCTGGTGCTCGCGTCGCACGCCGAGACGTACGGAATGGTGGTGACCGAGGCGCTCGCGCGGGGCGTTCCCGTCCTGGCGACGGCCGTGGGCGGGCTCCCGGAGGCCGTCGGGCGCACGCCGGACGGCCGCGTGCCGGGCGTTCTCGTACCGCCGGACGATCCGGAGGCGCTCGCCGGGGCGCTGCGGCGCTGGCTGAGCGAGCCCGGCGAACGCCACCGCGCGAAGGTCGCCGCACGTCGGCGCCGTACCACGCTGGCCGGCTGGGAGACGACCACCCGGAGCCTGGCCAGGACTCTGGAACAGCTCCGGCAGGAAGCCCGGGAGGCCGCGTGAGCGTGACCGACAGACCCCGCTTCGCCCCCGACTGGCTGGCTCTGCGGGAACCCGCCGACGCCGCCGCCCGCGCCGTCGGGCTCCTCGACCCGCTCTTCGGCCACCTGGGGCTCCATGGGCCGCGTCAGGAGACCGTGCTCGTGGTGCGGGACCTGGGGTGCGGCAGCGGCTCCATGGGCCGCTGGCTCGCGCCCCGGTTGCGCGGGCCGCAGCACTGGGTGCTGCACGACCACGACGCCGGGCTGCTCGGCCTGGCCGCCGCGCGGATGCCGCGTACCGGCGCCGACGGCGGCCGCGTCACGGTCTCGTTTCGGCAGGGGGACATCGGCCGCCTCACCGCGGCGGAGCTGTCCGGTACCGGTCTGGTGACCGCGTCGGCGCTCCTGGACCTGCTCACGCGCGACGAGGTGGACGGGCTGGCCGCGGCCTGCGCGGGGGCCGGGTGCCCCGTGCTGCTGGCCCTGTCGGTGGCCGGGCGGGTCGAACTGACGCCGGCCGACCCGCTGGACGGCGCCATCGGCGGAGCGTTCAACGACCACCAGCGCCGCCTGGACCGCGGCCGCCGGCTGCTGGGGCCCGACGCCGTGGCGGCGGCCCGCCGGCTCTTCGCGGACCGTGGCATGGACGTCCGGGTGCACGCCAGCCCGTGGCGGCTGGGCGGCGCCGGTGACTCCGCGCTCACGGCGCAGTGGCTGCGCGGCTGGGTCGGTGCCGCCCGTGAGCAGCGCCCGGACCTCGCGCCGCGTGCCACGGCGTACCTCCGGCGCCGTCTGGAGGCCTGCGAGGCGGGCGAGTTGCGCGTGGTGGTGCACCACCACGACGTGCTGGCCCTGCCGGTCCCAGCCCCGGCCGGAGCCACCGTATGAGGGCCCCCGCGGCGCGCGGCCGGACGGCACGAAGCCTTGCGGTACGGCGCCTTGCGGTACGGCGCCTGGTGGTACGGGGCTTGACGGCACGAGGTTTGGCGGTGCGGGGCTTGGCGGTGCGGGGCTTGGCGGTGCGGAGCTCGGCGGTACGGCGCCTGGCCGCACGTGGCTTGACGGTACGAGGCCGGGCGGTGGTGCCGGGCATGGCGGTGCCGCGCCGCGCGGAGCCCCCGGCGGCACTGAGTTCGGCGGGACCCGGCTCCGGCGGGAGCCCCGCAGCGCCGGGCACAGCGGTGCGGGGCGACGTGCAGAGCGGCCGGACGGTACGGGGCCGGATGGCACCGCGCCGCGCGGAGGCCCCGGCCGCGCGGAGGCGCCTGGGGACGGTCGTGGGCGCGGTCGTTCTGGTGGCGGTGGTGTGGTGGCAGGGTGGCGGCGCCTTCGTGGACGGGGTGCGGGGCATCGACGGCCGCACCCTGGCGGCCGCTGTGGGCATCGGTGCGTGCACGACGGTGCTCAGCACGTGGCGCTGGTGCCTGGTGGCGCGCGCCGTGGGTGTCCGGCTGCCGTTCGGGCGGGCCGTCGCCGACTACTACCGCGCCCTGTTCCTCAACGCGGCGCTGCCCGGCGGTGTCCTCGGTGACGTGCACCGCGCGGTACGGCACGGCCGGAGCGCCGGCGACGTCGGCCGGGGGGTGCGCGCGGTGGTCCTCGAGCGGGTCGCCGGCCAGGTGGTCCTGGTCGTGGTCGGTGTGGTGCTGCTGGTGACGTCCTCCTCACCGGCCCTGGCGGAGGCGCGCCCGGCCGCGATCGGCGCGGTCACGCTGGCGGTCGTCGGTGGCGGGCCGGCCGCGGTGGTGGCCGTCCGGCTGTGGCGGAAGACTGCCGCCTCTCGCCGGGCCGCCGCCACCGTCCCCGTCCCCGGGGCGGGGCCCGGCCGTGTCGGCCCCGGGGTCTGCGCGGGTGTGCTGCTGTCGTCCGTGGCGGTACTGGCGGGGTTCCTCGCCATGTTCCTGCTCGCCGCCCGCGCCGCCGGATCGGCCGCGCCGGCGGGCGTGTTGCTGCCGCTGATGGTGCTGGCCCTGCTCGCCATGGCGCTGCCGCTGAACGTGGCCGGCTGGGGTCCCCGGGAGGGGGTCGCCGCCTGGGCCTTCGGCGCGGCGGGCCTGGGTGCGGCCCAGGGGCTGACCGTGTCGGTGGTGTACGGCCTACTGAGCCTCGCGGCGAGCCTGCCCGGCGCCGGCGTGCTCGTGGCCGACTGGTTCACCGCGGTCCGGCGTGCGCCGCAGGTCGAGCTCGAACAGGGTGTCCTCGCCGAGGAGGACGCGCCGCGTGGGCGGACGGAGCGCGTCGCGCATCAACGCGGGGCCGGGGAAGGCGAGCCCGGGTACGCCGTCGCCCAGCAGGACCGGCGCCACGGTGATGTACAGCCGGTGCAGCGCGCCCTCGTGGAGGAAGCGCGACACGGTGCCCCCTCCGCCCTCCACGAGTACGCGGCCCAGTCCCCGGCGCGCGAGCTCCCGCACCAGGTTGCGGGGGGCGAACGCCGCGCGGTCGGGCAGAGTCAGGACGTCGACCCCGTCGCGGCCCGCCACCTCGCGCCCGCGCCCGCCGTCGGCGCCCACGACCCACAGGGTCGGCGCCGCGCCGTCGGTGAACACCCGGTGCCCCGGCGGCACACGACCGTGCGGGTCGAGCACGACGCGCACCGGGTCGGTCCCGGGACAGGCGCGTACGGTCAGCCGCGGATCGTCCGCGACGGCGGTGCCGGCGCCGACCACCACCGCGTCGGCGAGGGCGCGCATCCGGTGCAGGTGCGCGCGGTCCTCCTCCCCGGTGACGTAGTCGGCGTCACCCGTGCGGCTGGCGATGAACCCGTCGAGACTCTGGCCGAGCTGGGCGAAGGTGAGGCGAGGGCCGCCCAGGCACAGGGGCAGGTAACGGTCGGCCAGATCGTCCGCCTCGGGCGTGCCGTGCCGCCACCGCGTCCGGCCGTCCGGACCGGGGACCAGCCCGGCGGAACCGGCGTCCGCCACGGACCGGACGTCCCGCAGCCGTTCCCAGGCCTCGTCCGCGTCGACGACGCGGTGGTCACCGGTCACCGTACGCTCCGCCGGGAGTCCGGGGACAGAAGAGCGAGGTACTCACCGAAGGATCCGGCGAGGGCGACCAGCAATTCCCTCCCCTTCTCGGCCGACGCCCGGGAAGGCCGGCCTATGACTCCGGATTCCGTGTAGGCCCGCATACCGAGCGAGAGCAGGTGCTTGCGTTCGTCGGAGATCCAGTCGGAGGTCTCATAACCGGGCCGGACCAGTTCCGGATGGTCGTGCAGCAGAATGGAGGTCTCGACTTCACCGGCGTGCATGTCGCTGTGCGAGGGTGTCAGGACACCGGCTTTTCCTCTTGCCGCTTCCCAGTCGGCCGGGCCGGGGAACAAAGCCATTCGGATGCCGCTGCCGGCGGACTCCTGAACCACGTTGCGCAATACGTAATTCCCGCCGTGCCCATTGACCAGTACGAGGCCTTCGATACCGGACCGGCGGAGTGAACCGGCGATGTCCCGTACGACGGCGCAGAGCGTGGCGGCGGAGAGGCTGACGGTCCCCGGCCAGTCGGCGTGCTCGTGCGAGCAGGAGATCGTCACTGGTGGGAGCAGGTGCACGGGGTACGCGGCCGCGATCTCTCGGGCGATGGCGCAGGCTATGAGGGTGTCGGTCATCAGGGGGAGAAACGGGCCGTGCTGCTCGAAACTCCCTATGGGAAGGACCGCGACATCGGCGTGGGATCCGCCCGCATCCTCCGTTGTCGTCCCCAGCGGAAGCACACCCGATTGCGGTATCCGCGCTTGTGGAACTCTCATTTTCCCGCCCCTTTCGTCTCGTCAGTTTCCCACCCACTGCCGGAGGTTACCCGATACGATCGGGCCCATGATAGGTACCGATGATGTGCTCCGCGACACCGTTCTCCGGACCGGCGTCGAGCATGTGGTGAATGTGCAGTTGTCCACCGAGTTCGGCGCTTTTCTTGCCGCCGGCTATCTGGACCACGACGGGGGCGAGGAACAAATAGCCTTGGTGCACGGGGATATCGCGGGTGACGACGTCCTCACCCGTCTGCATTCCGAGTGCCTGACCGGGGACGTCTTCGGCTCCAGGCACTGCGAGTGCGGGGAGCAGCTCTCCGCGGCCCTGCGGGCGGTGGTGAGCGAGGGCCGGGGTGTCGTCGTCTACCTGCGGGGGCACGAGGGCCGGGGCATCGGGCTGCTGGCCAAGCTCCGCGCGATGCGGTTGCAGGCGGAGGGTCTGGACACCGTCGAGGCGAACCTGGCGCTCGGGCTTCCGGACGACGCCCGGGACTACCGGGGGGCGGCGGGGATCCTGCACGACCTCGGTGTGCGGTCCGTACGCCTGCTGTCCAACAACCCGCGCAAGCGGGAGGCGTTGCAGCGGTACGGGATCACGATCAGCGAGCAGGTGCCGCTGCTGATCCCGGCGCGCGCGGAGAACCTCTCCTACCAGGTGACGAAACGGGAGCGCCTCGGGCACCACCTCCCCCACCTGCCGGTGGAGGTGAGCCGCACGGCCGGACCGTCCTCGACGACGGGTTGAGACAAGCTCGCTCGCGCCGCGTACTGCCTGACGACGAAGGAACACACCGCGGTCCCCGGCACCCCCGGATCGCGACGGAAGGCATGTACCCCCCGCGAGGAGCACCGCCTTGTACGTTGACGACGACGAACCCCCGCGGACTCCGGGCGCGGAGCCCGGCCCCGCACAGTCGATCATGGAGTCTTTCCAGCGGGTGCTGGACGCCCTGGACGCCGCGCGCGCCGAACTCCACCACACCGGTGCGCTCAGCGCTCCCGCTCCACCGCGGGTGACGGTGGAACCGCTGTGGGCGCGCGACACGGCGCACCCGGAGCACACCCGGCCGGCCGAGCCGCCGAAGCGGCGCCGGGTGGGGGCGCGCGGGGCGAGCGCGGTGGGCGGGCTCCTCGTGGTGTCCTCACTGCTGGGCAGCGGCGCGTTGGCGTCCGGCGCCCCCGTGCCCGCCGGTCAGCCGGTCCGGCCGCCGCACGAGGACGTCCACGGCCCCATGGGCGGCGCCGGCCAGGACGGCCGCGAAGCGCCGAGGCGTACGTACCGCATCCCGCTGCTCCACCCGGGCGGTGGCGCCGGCGGGCAGCACACCGTCGAGGTCCGAGCCGTCGAGGTCCGGGCCGTCGCGGCCCGGTTCCAGGGTCCGCCGGCCCGGCCCCGATGAGGGCCCCGCACCGAACACAAAGGACGGACGAGATGACCGCAACCTCAACCACCGGAAGCGGACGGACGCCGCGGAGAAGGGGCGTCGCACTGCTCGCCTGTGGTGCGCTGGCCGCCGGCGCCCTGGCGGCCGCCGGGGTGGGTGTGCTGCAGCCGGAGACGGCGCGTGCCTCCAGCCACCGGGAGGCCCCCCTGATATCGGGGCAGCCGCAGTTCGACACCACTGACGTGTACGCGTTCGTCAGCCCCGACCATCCCGACTCGACGACGCTGGTGGCGAACTGGCTGCCGTTCCAGGAACCGGCGGGCGGGCCGAACTTCTTCCCGTTCGCCACCGACGCGCGTTACGACGTCCACATCGACAGCGACGGTGACGCGCGGGACGACCTGCTGTACCGGTTCACCTTCTCGGACCACCGCAAGAACGAGAACACCTTCCTCTACAACACCGGCCCCGTGGAGAGCCTGGACGACCCCGACCTCAACTTCACGCAGACGTACGACATCGAGTTGCAGCGCCTCAAGGACGGGAAGGTCGCCTCGCGCCACCGGCTGGCGGAGGACGTGCCGGTCGCGCCGTCCAACGTCGGCAAGGCGTCGATGCCCGACTACCAGAAGCTGCGCGACCAGGCGGTACGGAAGGTCCCCGGCGGGCTCAAGGCGTTCGCCGGCCAGGCCGACGACCCCTTCTTCCTCGATCTGCGGGTCTTCGACCTGCTGTACGGCGGTGACCTCTCGGAGGTGGGCGACGACACCCTGAAGGGGTACAACGTCAACACGATCGCGCTCCAGGTGCCGAGCTCGTACCTGCGGGAGTCCGAGAAGCAGCCGGTCATCGGCGTCTACGCGACGACCGAGCGGAAGAACGCCCACGGCGGCTGGACGCGTGTGTCACGGCTCGGGATGCCGCTGGTCAACGAGGTCGTCAACCCGGTCAAGGACAAGGACACGTTCAACGCCTCGTCGCCGGAGAACGACGGGGACTTCCTGAAGAACGTCACCGAACCCGAGCTGCCGAAGCTCATCGAGGGGATCTACAAGATCAAGGCACCGGCGGAGCCGCGCAACGATCTCGTCTCGGTGTTCCTGACCGGGGTCGAGGGCCTCAATCAGCAGCCGAACGGCAAGCCGTCGGAGATGCTGCGTCTCAACACCTCCATCAAGC
Source organism: Streptomyces gobitricini (assembly GCF_039532985.1). Taxonomy (NCBI): domain Bacteria; kingdom Bacillati; phylum Actinomycetota; class Actinomycetes; order Kitasatosporales; family Streptomycetaceae; genus Streptomyces; species Streptomyces gobitricini. The sequence continues at coordinate 286,612 of NZ_BAAASR010000018.1, forward strand.
CGGTGGCCGAGCCGAAGCGGCTGGGGGTGCTGGACGGTGACAACGCGGGCTTCCCCAACGGGCGGCGGCTGACCGACGACGTGCTGGACATCGCGTTGCAGACCGTCGAGGGCGAACTCGTCGGCGCGGAGAACGACCTCGGTGACGCCGTCGACGCCAACGACAAGGAGTTCGGCCGCACCTTCCCGTACGTCGCATTGCCCACCGCCGGTTCCGACGTCAAGGCGGCGGAGGCCTCCACCAAGGCGGACGCCACCGGGCTGACGGGCGGCGTCTCCTCACTCACCTCGTCGTGGGACGACAACACCGTGATGCTGGTGTCGGCGGCCTCGGGCGCCGTGTGCGTCCTGCTCGCCGGCTTCGCCAGGGCGATGTGGTCACGCACCCGCCGTCAGCCCGGACGCCGTTCCTGGCTCGGCTGACACCCCTCCCCCATGGACGGCCCGGCAGCGTTCCCTCCCCCCACGGCGCTGCCGGGCTCCCCACCTCCGGCGCAAACCAGGAAGGCACAACCGATGTTCGTACGGAAGCCGCAGCCCGCCCGCTGGGACGGGTGGCCGGGGCGGTGGCGGACCGCGGCGGTCATGGCGGTGGCCCTCGGGCTCACCGCCGGTTCGGTGGCGTCCGGCGCCGACGGCGACGGCGCCTCCCCACGGGCCGCACCGGCGCTCGCGGCGGTGGTACCGGTGGAGAAGCTGGCGGCCGGGGACCTCGCGCAGGGCATCGTCACCCTGCAGCAGCACCTCAAGGACCAGCCCCGGGACGCCACCGGATGGGCCACGCTGGGCGCGGCGTACGTCGAGCAGGCGCGCACCAGCGGGGATCCCACCCGGTACCCCCGGGCGGAGAAGGCGTTCGGGCGCTCGCTGGAGCTGCGCCCCGCCGCCGGGAACGACGCGGCACTCGCCGGCCAGGCGGCGCTCGCCGCCGCGCGGCACGACTTCGACGCGGCGCTGAGCCGCGCGGACCGGGCGCTGCGGGCGAACCCGTACAGCGAGCGGGCCCTGGCCACCCGGGTCGACGCCCTCGTCGAACTCGGCCGCTACGACGCGGCGCTGGACGCGGCTCGGCTCGCCGACCGGCGGCGCCCCGGCATCCCCGTGTTCACCCGGTACGCGTACGTCCTGGAGCTGCGCGGCGACGTGAACGGTGCACGCCGGGTGCTGCTGCGGGCGCTGGACTCCGCGTACACCTCCGCCGACGTGGCGTACGTCGCCACCGCCCTGGGTCACCTCGCCTGGAGTCGGGGCCGGTTCACGGAGTCGGCGGGACACTACGCGACCGCGCTGCGCGCCGATCCCGGGCTCGTGGCGGCACGGGAGGGGCGGGGTCGTGTCCGCGCCGCGCTGGGGGACACGAAGCGTGCGGTGAGCGACCTCGAAGAGGTGGTGCGGCGGCACCCGCTGCCGGGACAGCTCGCCGCACTCGGTGAGCTGTACGAGGCGCTGGGCCGGCGCGACCGCGCCGAGGAGCAGTACGCGCTCATCGGGACCTGGTCACGGCTCGCCCGGGCGAACGGGGTCGCCACCGATCTGGAATCCGCCCTCGCCGAGGCGGACCACGGCGACGCCGGCGAGGCGCTGAAGGCGGCACGCGCCGAATGGTCCCGCCGCCACAGCGTCCACACCGCCGACGCGCTGGCCTGGGCGCTGCACACCAACGGCAAGCACGCCGAGGCGCTGACGTACGCGAAGAAGGCGGCCGCCCTGTCCCCCGGCTACCGCGACGCCTCGTTCCTCTTCCACCGGGGCATGATCGAGCGCGCCCTCGGCGACGACGCGGCGGCACGCCGTGACCTGCGTACCGCACTCGCTCTGAACCCGGCCTTCTCTGCGACCGGAGCCCGTGATGCGAAGGCCGCCCTTTCCGCCCTCCAGGGGGAGTCATGACTCGCCGCACGGCCGCCTGCGCCCTGGCGACCCTGCTGACCGGCGCGGCCCTGGCCCTGCTCCCCGCCCAGGCCGCCCGGGCCCACCCGCTGGGCGACTTCACCGTCAGCCAGTACGACGGTCTGGTCGTCGCCCCGGGGAGGCTGACCGTGGACCATGTGGAGGACCTGGCCGAGATCCCGGCCTCCCAGGAACGCGGGCGCGTCGACACCGACCGGGACGACCGGCTCACTCCCGCCGAACTGTCGGCCTGGGCCGGGGCCCGGTGCGCCACGGCGGCGAGAGGCGCGCGGCTCGTCGTCGGCGGCGGGGACACGCGCCCCGTGACGGTCGCCGGAGCGAAGGCCGAGGAGCGGCCCGGCCAGGCGGGGTTGCGGACGCTGCGCGTGACGTGCGCGCTGACAGCGGCGCTGCCGCGCGAGGAGAACGCCCGCATCGGTTACGCACCGGCCGCCGTGGCGGCCGGCCCCGGCTGGCGCGAGATCACCGCCCGGGGCGACCGGACGACCCTGGCCGCGACGGGCGTGCCCGGCGAGTCGGTGTCCCGGCGGCTCACCGCCTACCCCGAGGACCTGCTCTCCTCGCCGCCCGACGCCAGTTCGGCCGCCTTCACCGTGCGTTCCGGCGGGCCGGCACTGACCGGGCCGGACGAGGCGGCCGGCGGCTCCCCGGCGCCGGGGGTGCTCCCGAGGGGCGCGGACCGCTGGGCACAGGCGCTCACCGGACTGGTGGCCCGGCACGAACTGACCGTGGGGTTCGCGCTGCTGGCGCTCGGCGCGTCGGTGCTGCTGGGCGCCATGCACGCGATGGCCCCGGGACACGGCAAGGCCATGATGGCCGCCGCGGCAGCGGCGGGCGGCCGCCGTTCGGCGCGCGACATGCTGGCCCTCGGGGCCTCGGTGACCCTGACCCACACCCTGGGCGTCTTCGCCCTCGGGGCCCTGATCACGGCCGGGTCGGCCGCGGCGCCCACGGTGGTGTCCTGGCTGGGCATCACGAGCGGCACGCTGGTGGCCGTGGCGGGCGGGTTGCTGCTGCGGCGGGCCTGGCGCCGGCGCCATCAGGTCCACGCGCACGGTCACAGCCACGGACACCCGCACGGACACGCCCACGGGCACGGGCACGGGCATTCGCACGGACAGCCGGAGGGCAATCCGCACGACCAGGACCCGGACGACCCCCACGCCCCCGCCCACGCCCCCGCCCACACTCATGACGACCACGGACACGGCCATGCCCTCTCCCCCTCACCCTCCCCCTCTCTCTCCCACTCCCATGTCCCGCCCGCACCCGGCCTGCGCGGCGTGATCCTCATGGGCCTGGCCGGCGGGCTGGTCCCCAGTCCGTCGGCCGTCGTCGTACTGATCGGGGCCGCCGCCCTCGGTCAGGCGTGGTTCGGCCTCCTGCTCGTCCTGGCGTACGGCGCCGGCGTCGCGCTCACCCTCGCGGGTGCCGCGTTCGCCGTGGTGCGGCTGCGGGCGACCACCGAGCGGCGGCTGGTGCGCCGGCCGCGGGGCCGGATCGTGGCGCTGGCGTACCGCGTGGCGCCCCTCGGCACGGCCACCGTCGTCCTGGCGCTGGGGTGCGGCCTGGTGCTCAGAGGCGCGGTGACCGCTCTTGCCTGACGGCGGGCAGCGCCTGCTCGGTCCAGATGGTCTTGCCTTCGCGGGTGTACCGGGTCCCCCAGCGCTCGGTGAGCTGGGCCACCAGGAACAGTCCCCGGCCGCCCTCGTCGGTGCTGCGGGCCCGGCGCAGGTGCGGCGAGGTGCTGCTGGTGTCGGACACCTCGCAGATGAGGTGACGGTCCCGAATGAGCCGCAGGGTGATGGGACCGCCGCCGTACCGGAAGGCGTTGGTGACCAGCTCGCTGACGATGAGTTCGGTGGTGAAGCGCAGCTCGTCGAGCCCCCATGCGGTGAGCCGGGACGCTGCCAGGGACCGGGCGCGGGCGGCCGCGGTCGCCTCCGCGGACAGCTCCCAGGTGGTCACCTTCTCCTCGGCCAGGACACGGGTACGGGCGACGAGCAGGGCGACGTCGTCGGTGGGGTGGTCGTACAGCAGTGCCGCGCGCACCGCCCCGCAGGTCTCCTCCAGGGCGCGGGCCGGCCCGGTGAGCGCGGCGCACAGATCGGCCACGCGCTCGTCGACGTCCCGTTCGTCGGTGCCCCGGTCGCCCGCCTGGACGAGGCCGTCGGTGTAGAGGGCGAGGAGGCTGCCTTCGGCGAGGCTCAGTTCGGCGGACTCGTACGGCAGGCCGCCCAGCCCCAGGGGTGGGCCGGCGGGCAGGTCGAGCAGGCGTGCCCGCCCGTCCGGGGTGACGAGCGCGGGCGGCGGGTGTCCCGCGCGGGCGAGGGCGCAGTGCTGGGACACGGGGTCGTAGACGGCGTACAGGCAGGTGGCGCCGACGACCTGACGGGAGAGGTCGTCGGTGGGCTCCTGCTCGGCGGCCAGCCGGTCCACGAGGTCGTCGAGATGGGAGAGCACCTCGTCGGGTGTGAGGTCGAGGTTGGCCAGGGTGTGGACGGCGGCCCGCAGCCGGCCCATGGTGGCCGCGGCGTGGATGCCGTGGCCGACCACGTCCCCGACGACGAGGGCGACACGGAGCCCGGAGAGCGGGATGACGTCGAACCAGTCCCCGCCTACGCCGGCCGCGGCGTCGGCCGGAAGGTAGAGGTGGGCGACCTCGACCGCCGGGTGCCGGGGCACCGTGTGCGGGAGGAGGCTGTGCTGGAGGGTGAGCGCCGTCTGGTGCTGCTGGGTGTAGCGGCGGGCGTTGTCGATGCAGACGGCGGCGCGGGAGGCGAACTCCTCGGCGAGCGTGACGTCGTCCTCCTCGAACGGTTCGAGCCGCCGGGACCGCCACAGGCTGAGCAGGCCGAGCACGAGGCCCCGTGCGACCAGCGGCACGACCAGCAGGGAGTGGGTGTCCGGGCCGGGGGCGGGCCCTGTCCGCTCCGGTTCCATGGACAGGGACGCCGCCGGGCCCTGCGGACCGGAGTCCAGGACCGGTTTCCGCTCGGCGAGGCACCGGGCCTGGACCGTCCCCGGCGGGACGTCCATCGTGCGGCCCGCCGGGTGCATCAGGTCCGCCACCTCCGGCGGTACGGTGAGGACGGCCGCCCGGCGCAGTGGTCCGGTCATGTCCTGGAGGGGTTCTTCGCCCCGGGTCACGGGTTCCAGCAGGTCCACCGAGACCCGGTCGGCGAGGTCCGGAGCGGCCACGCGGGCCAGTTCCCGCGCCGTCTCCGTGACGTCCAGGGTGGTGCCGATACGGGCGCTGGCCTCGTTGAGCAGGGCGAGCCGGCGGCGGGCGCGGTGCCGGTCGGTCACGTCCTCGATCGTCTGGGTCACGCCGAGGATCCGCCCGGCGGGGTCGTGCATCCGGAAGGCCGACACGGACACGACCAGTTCGCGGCCGGGATCCCGGCGCAGTACGCAGGGCTGCTCGGCGAACACGGAGGACCGGCCCGTCTCCAGTACCTCCCGCAGCTGGCCCTCGACCGTGTCGGTGTCGCGCTGGATCAGGAAGTCGCTGAGGCGCAGCCCGCGGTGCTGTTCGACCGGCATCCCGCTGAACTTCGCGATCGCCCGGTTGACCCGGAGGATGGTCAGGTCCGGCGCGTGGACGGACAGGCCGATGGGTGAGCGGCCGAACAGGCCGTCCAGGACCGAGCGGTCCGTCTCCCACTGGATCACCTCGTCCGCGGGGGCGCCGACGAGGAACCACTCGCGGTGGCCACCGTCCCGGACGATGGCGCGGACCCGGCACCCCACCTCGACCCGTCGGCCGTCGCGGTGCCGCAGGGGCACGACCCCGAACCAGCCCCCGCCGCGTACGCAGGCGGCGACGGCCTCCATGACGACGCGCTCGTCGCGCGGCTCGACCAGGAGTCCGGCCGCGTGCCGCCCCAGCGTCTCCTCGGCCGGGTAGCCGAGGAGCGCTTCGGCCCGCTCGCTCCAGCCGACGACGGCGCCGCGGTCGTCCAGCACGGCCGAGGCGGAGCGCCGGACGGCGAACGGGTCTTCGGGACCCTCACTGAACGCCGTCACCGGTCCGTCCATCGTCACCACCCCCGCACCTTGTGTTCGGAATGGTGCGGGTGGTCGTGACCGGCTGTTCGGCCCGTCGGCGCGCCGGGGGTCCGTCCCGCCCGGGCGAGGAGCACCGCCACGTCGTCCTGCGCCGCGACGGGCAGCAGCCTGCCGAGGAGGCGGTCGCAGATCTCGTCCAGTGGGCGTTCGGGGTGGCGCAGTGACCCGGCGAGCTGTTCCATGCCCTGGTCGAGGTCCCGGTCGCGGGCCTCGATGAGGCCGTCGGTGTAGAGCACGAGGAGGCTGCCGGGGCCCAGCGGCACGTGTTCGGTCCGGAAGTCCCGCACCCCCGTCCCCAGGGGCGTACCGGGTGGGCCGTCCAGGAAGGTGACCGCTCCCCGGGCGTCGGTCACGGCGGGCGGTGGGTGTCCCGCCCGGGCGATCACGCATTCCCCGGTGGCCGGGTCGTGGACGGCGTAGACGCAGGTGGCCATCTCGTTGTCGCCGAGATCGGCCACGGCGGCGTCCAGGGAGACCAGCATGCGGGCCGGTGGGACGTCGTGGCGCGCCAGGGTGCGTACCGCCGTGCGGAGCTGTCCCATGACGGCTGCCGCGTGGATCCCGTGCCCCATGACGTCCCCGATGACCAGGCCCGTCCGGCCGCGCGGCAGGGCGATGGCGTCGAACCAGTCGCCGCCGACCTCGTGGTCGCTGGCGGGAAGGTAGCGCCCGGTGAGCTCCAGGCCGGCCACGTCCGGCAGCGCGCTGCTGGTCAGGCTGCGCTGGAGGGTGAGCGCCGCCTCGCGCTGGCTCGTGTACATGAGCGCGTTGTCGATGTTGAGCGCCGCCCGGGCGACGAGTTCGTCGATGAGCACGCAGTCCTGATCGTCGAACGGCTCCCGGCTGCGGGTGCGCGTCACCACCACGGCGCCGAGGACCTTGCCACGGGCGACCAGCGGGACCAGGCGCGCCGAGCCGAGGCGGGTGCCGAGGTAGGTGCGCAGGCGCTCTTCGCGGGGATCCGTGACCAGCGCGGGGATGTCCGTCTGGTACAGGTTGATGGGGCGTCCCTCGGCGATGACCCGCTCGTACACCGACCCGGGTGGTATCCGGTAGGTCAGGCCGGCGGCCAGTGCCTCGGCCGGGGCGGCGGGGTCGTTGAAGGTGATGGCGACCCGGCGGACGACTCCGTGGGTCGACGCGGTGGCCTCGTCCGGTTCCAGGACTTCTTCGCGCAGGTGTACGTCGGCGGAGTCGGCGAGCCGGGGAACGAGGACGTGGCCCACCTCTTCGGCGGTCCGCCGCAGGTCCAGGGTGGTGCCGATCCGGGTGCCCGCCTCCGCCAGCAGGGCGAAGCGGTGGCGTGCCCGCTCGGCCTCGACCTGCGCCCGCTGGCCGTCGGTGATGTCGATCAGCGAGGCGACGACGCCCAGCCGCCGGCCGGCGCCGTCGAGCAGCGGCGCGTAGGAGCAGGACCAGGTCCGTTCCCGTCCCGGGTCTGCCGGGGTGTGGCCGGTGCGGCGGACGTCGACGACCGCCTCGCCCCGTTCCAGGACCTGCCGCATCACCGCCTCCAGCGCGGCGGCGTTGATGCCCGGGGCGACTTCGCCGAGGCGTTTGCCCAGGTGGTCGCGGGCCGGGACGCCGTTCATCCGGGCGAGCGCCTCGTTGACCCGCAGGAAACGCAGGTCGGGGCCGAGGAGGGCGAGGCCGATGGGTGACTGGCTGAAGAGTCCTTGCAGTGCGGCGAGCGAGTCGCGCATGTGCAGGACCTCGGAGGTCTCGACGGCGATGACCAGGATGCCCGTCCGGCCCCGCCGGTCGGCGGCCGGGCAGATCCACATCTCCATCGGCACGAGGTGGCCGTCGCGGTGCCGTACCGGGAGCGTGGCGACGACGGCGTCGCCGGCCCGGACCCTCCGGGCCAGTCGCTCGGCCAGTTCCCAGTGGGCCTCGGGGACGAGTACGGGCTTGGCGTGCCTGCCGAGGATCTCCGTCGGCGGATGGCCCAGCACGTCCCGCGCGGCCAGCGACCACTCGACGACATGACCGTCGGCGTCGGTCCGCCACAGCGCGATCGGCAGCAGGTCGCGGAGCACTCCCGCGTACCCCGCCGCGATCAGGGGCTGGTCCGGTGCACCACTGTTCGACTCGTGCGTGTCCAATGTGATGACCTCACCACCGAGGCGTGACGCCGGCTCATGGGCTCACATACTGAAAAATCATCCTATCCGAGGCGCCGGTCACCGCGAGTCGTCACGTGGCGCTCGTACGAGGTGGAGCGCGGTGGCCGCGGCGAGGAGGGTCGCACAGGCGGTGAACGTCAGCCCGGCACGTTCCAGGCCGAGCCACATCGTGAGGGCCCCGACGCCGACGACCGGCAGGGAGATGCCCGTGTAGGCGACGACGAAGAACGAGGAGACGGTGGCCGCCCGGTGCGCGGGGGGCGCCGCGTCCCCCACGGCGGTCAGGGCGGCACGGAAGGCGAGGCCCTGGCCGAGCCCGCCGCAGACGGCGCCGCCCACCAGCAGCGCCAGGGACCCGGCCCACAGGGAGGCGCCCACCAGGAGGAGACCGCCCACCAGTACGAGGCATCCCAGCGGCAGGGCGGTCCGTACCGGGACCCGCCCCGTCAGCGACTGGCCGGCGGTGGAGGAGAGGAACACCGAGAAGACCACCAGCCCCGATACGGCCAGGTTGCCGATGCCGAGGGTGTGGGAGACGAAGCTCGGCGCCACGGCCGTGAACAGGCCGAGGAGTGAGAACCCGGCGAAGGCGGCGAGGGCGGAGGGCGTGAAGACGCCCCGGACCCGTGCGGGCACGTACAGACCCCGCGGCCTCGGCCGGACCCTCGGCCGTGCGTCCGGGACGGTCTCCGGCAGGAGCAGGACGATCACGCAGGCCCCGGCCACGAGCGCGAGGTGGGCCAGGAACGGCAGGGACAGCGGCAGGGGGGCGTACTGCGCGAGCAGCCCCGACAGCAGCGGACCACAGCCCAGGCCGCCCATGTTCGCGGCCGTTGCGGCGAGACTCGCGCGGGACTTCCGCCCCGGCGCCGCCAGCTCCAGCACGGTGACCGTACCCGCCCCGCTCAGCAGACCGGCGGAGAACCCCGACAGCACCCGGCCGGCGAAGAGGGCGGGCAGGCCGCCTTCGAGCAGGAAGCACACCGCGCTCGCGGCGGCGAACCCCAGCGCGCACAGCAGGACCGGGCGCCGCCCCGCCACGTCGGAGTGGTTGCCGGCCAGCAGCAGGGTGAGGATCACTCCCACCGCGTAGGAGGCGAAGACGACCGTCACCATCAGCTCGGAGAACCCCAGCTCCCGGCGGTACAGGCCGTACAGCGGGGTGGGGAGCGTCGTCCCGGCCATACCGATGGCGAAGACCGCGGCCGCCGCCAGGTGGCCGGGGCGCCTCTTACGCCGGGGGCGGCCGCGCCGGGGCAGGAAGGACATGCGGATCATGCGATCACAGTAGGAAGGGGAGGCGGCCGTTCCCGTGGACCCGCGCGTACGAATCGCCGCACGGGATTACCGCGGGGGCCCGGCACTCTCCGGGCCGACGCTTCCGGCGGCGACGGGCCTGCCGAGCGTGCCGAGCCTGGTCCTGGTCGGGGCGGTCGCCCCCGGCCACCCGCTGTCGACCGCGGAGACGCGGCCCGGCTGCCGCGCGACGACCTCCACGCGGCCCGGTCCCGCGCCGGCGCCCGGAGCCGGGGGAACGCGTCACGGAGTACGCGACCCGGCCGGGCGGTGACCGGCCGTCAGGCCCCGCCGGTACGACGGCCCGCGCGGCCCGTGGACCCGATGGGCGCAACACCGCGTGCCGCGTGCGGCACCGGACCCTACGGTCGTAGTCACCCGGCCGGCCCCTTGCCAGGGGTGGGCACGACCGACCCGAAGGGACCTGATGCACCGTCACACCAGCTGGACCGGCAGCGGACGCACCCTCGGCGGGCTCACCGCGGCGGCGTTGTGCGCCTCCGCCGCCCTGATGCTCGTCGCCCCCGCCGCCCAGGCCGCCGCGCCACGCCCTGGCGGACACGTGGACTGGAACGCCATCGCGAAGTGCGAGTCCAACGGCGACTGGGACGCCAACACCGGCAACGGACATTACGGCGGCCTGCAGTTCAAGCAGTCCAGCTGGGTGGCCGCGGGCGGCCTCCGGTACGCGCCGCGGGCGGACCTGGCCACCAAGGCCGAGCAGATCGCCACGGCCCGGAGGCTCGCGGCGATGCAGGGCATGGGCGCCTGGGCGTGCGCCCGGCGCTGAGGTGCACGGGAGCGCCCACCGTCGGCGCTCCCGCTCAGAGGTCGCGGCAGGCGACCCGCCAGGTGGCGGCTGGGGCGAGAGCGAACAACGTCCGTGATCAGCGAGTGACGGTCCACTTCTGGTTGGCGGCGCCGGTGCACGTCCATATCTGCAGCCGGGTGCCGTTGGCGGTGGCGCCTCCCGTGGCGTCGAGGCATTTGTCCGCCCGGGGGTTGACGATGTCCCGGGCCGCGGGAACGGCCCACTGCTGTGCGGCGGTGCCGTTGCAGTCCCACAGCTGGACGGGCGTGCCGTCGGCCGTGCCGCCCGAGGTCACGTCCAGGCACTTGCCGAGCGCGCGGATGGTGCCGTCGGAGCCGACGGTCCAGTGCTGCGCGGCGGTGCCGTTGCAGTCGTAGAGCTGTACGGGCGTGCCGTTGGCGCTGTTGGCGCCGGCCACGTCCACGCACTTGCCGCCGGTGCCGGTGATGGGGCCGCCGCCCGGCTGAGCGCCGCCGCTGGTGACCCGGACGTAGTCGACCAGGAGTTGCTGGGGGAAGACGGTGCTGCCGTCGGGGTCCCCCGGCCAGTAGCCGCCGACTGCGAGGTTGAGGATGAGGAAGAAGGGCTTGTCGAAGACCCACTGCTTTCCGCCGAGGTCGGCCGGGGTGCGCCGTTGGTACACGGTGCCGTCGACGGACCAGGTGATGGCGCCCGGGCTCCAGTCGACGGCGAAGGTGTGGAACGCGTCGGCGAACGCCTGGCCGCCGGGCAGGGTATACCCGGCGCCGATGCCGCCGGAGCCGGAGTAGCCGGGGCCGTGGAGGGTGCCGTGGACGGTGGACGGTTCGAAGCCCACGTTCTCCATGACGTCGATCTCGCCCGAGGCGGGCCAGCCGACCTGACCGATGTCGTTGCCCAGCATCCAGAACGCGGGCCACATGCCCTGCCCGCGCGGGACCTTCATCCGGGCCTCGACCCGGCCGTAGGTGGTGGTGAACCGCCCGGCGGTGTTGAGCCGCGCGGAGGTGTACTCGCACCGCCCGTACCAGCACTGGTAGTCGCCCGGGTTCTCGCGGCGGGCGGTGATGACCAGGTTGCCCCGGCCGTCCAGGGCGGCGTTGCGGTTGCCGGCGGTGTAGTACTGCCGCTCGTGGTTGTTGACGTTGTCGCCGGTCTCGGTCTGCCACTTCGCGCCGTCGACGGCGGAGCCGGCGGGTCCGTCGAAGTCGTCGGAGAACGTCACGGCGGTGGGAGCGGCCACGGCGGCCGCCGGCGCGGGCACCAGGGCCGGAGCCGGGGCAGGGGCAGGGGCAGGGGCAGGGGCGAGTCCGGTGGAGAGTGCCGCGAGGGTGAGGAGGGGGGTGAGGGGCAGCAGCAGACGCCGGAGGAACCGTGGGGAGTCCATGACTCTCCCTTCCTGGGAATGACGGGTCCTGGGAATGACGGGCCATCATGACGCGCACATGACAAGCAAAGGCCCGAGTCCAGCCGATCAGGGGTTAGTTCACTCCGTGATTCAAGAAGTGAGCGAACCCCCTGTCAAGGGTTTGGTACGGACCACTCGCCCCGTCAGGTCACGAACGGCGCCGGGGCTTGCCCCGCTTGCCGCCCTTGGGGGCGCCGGAGCCGCCGCGCGGGCTCTTGGCCGCCGGCCGGCCGGCCCCGGCGGGCTTCCGCCGGGCGGCACCGCTCTTGTCGGGGCGCTCGCCCGAGGAACGGGCGGGGGCCTGGGGCCCGCGCGTGCTGTTGACGGTCCTCCCGCGCACGATCCCGATGAAGTGCTCCACCAGATCGGTGGTCCGGTCCTCCGGCCACGACAGCGCCACGCGCGACTGCGGGACGTCCGTCACCGTGCGGTAGGTGAGGTCCTTGCGGTGGTGCAGGCGCGCCAGCGACTGGGGGACGACCAGCAGTCCGATGCCCGCCGCCACCAGCTCGACGGCGTCCGCCGTCGTGGCGGGACGCTCCATCGCCTCCAGCCCCGGCGGACGCTCCCAGCCGAGGGTGTCGTCCAGCGGGTGCAGGACGACGTCGTCGGCCAGGTCCTCGGCGGACACCTCGTCCACCGCCGCCACGAGATGGTCCTTCGGGATCACGACCACCGTCGCCTCGGTGTACAGGGGGATGGCGCTGAGGTCCGCGCGGTCGATGGGCAGCCGCACCAGACCCGCGTCGACGTCGCCGGCCCGCAGCATGCCGGCCGCATCGGCGGCGGGCACCTGCACAAGGGTCAGCGGGACGTCGGGCAGCCGCTCGTTCCAGATGCGCACCCACTTGGTCGGCGTCACACCCGGGACGTAGGCGAGCCGGAACGAAGGGGATGCATCCGAGCCTGTCACCCCGCCAGGTTACCGGGCGTGGTCGGAGGTCGTGCACACGCTCGATACCCTTGACACATGAAGTCGCACCAGACCACCCAGACGATGAAGCCCGCCACGGCGGCGAAGAAGCTGGGTGTGTACCTCGAGGCCACCCCCGCCGAGTTCCAGGAGGGTGTCGTCTCGCGAGCCGAGCTCACCGCGCTCCAGGCCGATCCGCCCGAGTGGCTGCGCGAGCTGCGCCGCGACGGCCCGCACCCCCGGTCCGTCGTCGCGGCCCGGCTCGGCGTCTCCATCTCCGGCCTCGCGCGGGGCGGCATCACCGACCCCCTCACCACGGAGCAGATCGAGGCGCTGAAGGCGGAGAGCCCCGAGTGGCTGGTGCGTGAGCGCACGGTCCAGGCCGAGGTCCGCAAGGAAGCGGTACGGATCAAGGAGCAGAAGGCGGAACGCGCCGCGCAACCGCACCCCCCGCGCGCCTGACGCGTCCGGGCGGGACCTCGTCCGGCCGGGCCCCGGCCGGGCAGGACCCCGGGCCCCCGACAGGCGTGGCTCGGCCGCCGGGCCTAGGTTGGAGTCGTGGAGGCGTCCCGTCCCCGTGGTGAGGTGGGCCAACATGCGTGCCTACGATCTGGCTGAGCCCTATCCGTACGTCACTACGGACGACGACGCCCTCGACGCGGCCCGGCTGCTGGCCGAGAACTCCCTGCCGGCCCTGCTGGTGCTGGACACGGACGGCCTGCCGCACGCCATCGTCCCCGGCTCCCAGCTCCTGCGGCAGCTGGTCCCGTCGTACGCGATCGACGACCCGCTCCTCGCCTCCTCCGTCGGCGACCGGGTCGACGCGGAGATCACCGAGCGGCTGGCCGGTCTCACGGTCGCCGAATGGGTGCCGCGCCGGCTCTTCCCGCCCCCGTACGCCGGGCCCGACGCCACGCCGATGGAGGTGGCGGCACTGATGGCCCGCACACACAGTCCGCTGGTCGCGGTGGTCGAACGCGACGGCAGCGGCCGGGTGCAGCTTCTGGGCACCGTGACCGCCGCCCGCCTGGTCAGGTACTTCCTCGTCCGGCTCGGGCAACCGGGGACCGACGAGGGGTGAGCCCGCCCCCCGGACGCCCGGCCCGCACGCGCCGCCGGCGCTCCGGCACCGGCGTCAGGTGATCCCGGCGCCCCGCCACACCAGCAGCACCACGTCGATGCCCGCCACCACGATGGCCGCGGCGAACGGCACCCGGGTCCGGCGGCGGCCGAGCAGGGCACCCACCACGGCCGTCACCACGGCCGTCACCACCGCCGCCGCACTCACAGGGCCGGAGCCGCCCGGCCGCGGCCCGGCGAGGGCCAGGAGCAGGGAGGCGGCCACCAGCGGCACCGGCAGCAGCAGGCGCACCCGCGCCGGACCGAGGCGCTGCGGCCACCCGCGTACCCCCACGGTCAGGTCGTGGCCGATGTCCGGGAGGACATTGCCCAGGTGCGCGCCCACCCCGACCAGCGCCCCCGCGACGACCACCCACCAGGCCGGCCACGGGCTGCCCGGCAGGCTCAGCGTGACGAAGGCGGGCAGGGCGGCGAATCCGAGCGCGTACGGCAGCCAGGAGAGGACCGTGACCTTCAGGCCCAGGTTGTAGGCCCACGCGGCGCCCACACCGGCGAGGTGCACACCCCCCGCGAGCGGGCCGCAGGCGAGGGACAGCGGTACGGCGAGCACCAGCGCCACGCCGGCCGCGCCCCGGACGGTCGCCTCGCCGACGGCTCCGGACACCACCGGTTTGCCGTGCCGCCCGGTGGCCCGGTCCCGCGCGGCGTCCACGGCGTCGTTGCACCAGCCGACCGACAGCTGGCCCGCCAGCACGGCGGCGGCGACCACGAGAGAGCCCCGCCCGTCGTGCCCGGCGGCCGCCGCCAGCACCGTCACCAGCACGGTGACCGCCGCGGCCGGGCCGGGGTGACAGGCCGTCAGCAGGCCGCCGACGGCACCGGCACGAGCCGGGACGGGCTGTTCGGTGACGTCCACGGGCCGAGCGTAGGCGGCCACGGCGCCCAACGGGCGAACATGCGGTACGGCGACACGGCACGAGGGCACACATGGGTGACCGATGTCCCCGTCCTGGAGCGCCGATGACCCGGATCGCAGCCGTGCACGGAGTCCTGCCGCCGCACCGGCACACCCAGCGGGACCTCGCCGACATGGCGGCCCGGCACTGCCTGCCGGAGGGGGCCGACCGGCGCGCGCTCGACCGGCTGCACGAGGGCACCGGGGTGCGCTCGCGCCACACGGCGCTCCCGCTGGACCGGTACGGGGAGCTGGACGGCTTCGGCGCGGCCAACGACGCGTTCATCGCCGGCGCCGTGGAGCTGGGCGCCGAGGCGGTCGCGGGAGCACTGCGCGCGGCGGGTCTGTCCGCGCGGGACGTGGACCTGCTGGTCTTCACGTCGGTGACCGGCATCGCGGCGCCGTCCGTGGACGCCCTGCTCGTGGGTCCGCTCGGGCTGCGGCCGGACGTCAGACGGCTGCCGGTCTTCGGCCTGGGGTGCGTGGCCGGTGCGGCCGGGCTCTCCCGCCTGCACGACTACCTGCTGGGGAGGCCGGACGACGTCGCCGTGCTGCTCTCCGTGGAGCTGTGCTCGCTGACCCTCCAGCGGGGTGTCACCTCACCGGCCCAGCTGATCGCGACCGCGCTCTTCGGTGACGGCGCCGCGGCCGTCGTCGCGTGCGGTGCCCGGCGGCAGCCGGCCACGACGGCCGGCGGTGGTGCCGGCGGCGGTGGGCCGAGCGTGGTGGCCGGGCGCAGCCGTCTGTACCCGGACACCGAGCGGCTGCTGGGCTGGGACGTCACCGGTTCGGGCTTCCGTGTCGTCCTCGATCCCGCCGTGCCGGACCTGGTGCGCAAGAACCTCGCCGCCGACGTCGACGGCTTCCTCGCCGACCACGGCCTGAGCCGCCGTGACGTGACGGCGTGGGTGAGTCACGCCGGCGGCCCCAAGGTCCTGGACGCGGTCGCGGAGGCGCTCGACCTGCCGGACGGTGCCCTCGACGTCAGCAGGCGCTCGCTCGCGGACGTCGGCAACCTCTCGTCGGCCTCCGTGCTGCACGTCCTGCGCGACACCCTGGCCGCGGCCCCGCCGCCGGGAACCCCCGGGGTACTGCTCGCCATGGGCCCGGGCTTCTGCACCGAACTGGTCCTGCTGCGCTGGTAGAACGGGAGAGTCACGTGGTCTGGTACGTCCTGCTGGTCCTGGTCGTCGGCGTGGAGCGGCTCGTCGAGCTGGTCGTCGCCCGTCGCCACACGCGCTGGAGTCTCGCCCGGGGCGCGGTGGAGTGGGGGCGGGGGCACTATCCCGTGATGGTGGTGCTCCATACCGGTCTCCTCGTCGGGTGTCTGGCGGAAGTGCGGGCGCTGGACCGGCCGTTCCACCCGGCGCTCGGCTGGACCATGCTGGCCCTGGTGGTCGCGGCGCAGGGGCTGCGGTGGTGGTGCGTGCGGACGCTGGGGCCGCGCTGGAACACCCGTGTGCTCGTGGTGCCCGGGCTGCCGCTGGTGTCCGGCGGGCCCTACCGGTGGCTGCGGCACCCGAACTACGTGGCGGTGGTGGCCGAGGGCATCGCCCTGCCGCTGGCGCACGGCGCGTGGCTGACGGCCGTGCTGTTCACGGTGGCCAACGCCGCGCTGCTCGTGGTGCGGATCCGCTGCGAGGAGGCGGCGCTCGGCGGGTCGCCGGACGCCGCCGGCACACCGGTGCCGAGCGGGGCGGGGGGCGCGGCCCGGTGATCGACCTACTGGTGGCGGGCGGCGGGCCTGCCGGTCTGGCCACGGCGATCCACGCGGCGCTGAGCGGTATGGAGGCCGTCGTGGTCGAGCCGCGTCCCGGACCGGTGGACAAGGCGTGCGGCGAGGGGGTCATGCCGGGCGGGGTGCTGTCCCTCGCCGCGCTCGGCGTCGCCCCGGCCGGTCACCCGCTGCGCGGCATCCGGTACGTGGACGGTCCGCACCGGGCCGAGGCCGGGTTCCGGGACGGCACCGGGCTGGGCGTGCGGCGGACCGTCCTGAGCGACGCGCTGGCCCGGCGGGCCGCGGACCTGGGTGTGCGGTTCCTGACCGGCAGGGTCGACGGCGTACGGCAGGGCACGGACGCGGTGACCGCGGCGGGGCTGCGGGCGCGGTGGCTCGTCGCGGCGGACGGCCTGCACTCCCCCGTCCGCCACGCCCTCGGCCTGGAGCTGCCGGACCGGCGGCCCCGGCGGTTCGGGCTGCGGCGGCACTACCGGACGGCGCCGTGGTCGGACTTCGTGGAGGTGCACTGGTCGGGGACGGGGAACGGCGAGGCGTATGTGACGCCGGTCGCGGACGACCTCGTCGGGGTGGCCTTCCTGAGCACGGCGAGGCGTCCGTACGACGTGCACCTGGGCCACTTCCCCGAGCTGGCGGCCCGTCTGGACCCGGGAGCGACGGTGAGCGCGGTGCGGGGGGCCGGGCCGCTGCGGCAGCGGGTGCGGGCCAGGGTGGCCGGCCGGGTGCTGCTCGTCGGGGACGCGGCCGGGTACGTGGACGCGCTGACCGGCGAGGGCGTGTCGCTGGCGCTGGCGTCGGCGGAGGCGGCGGTGCGGTGCCTGCGGGCGGGGCGGCCCGGGGCGTACGAGCGGGAGTGGCGGCGGCTGTCGCGCCGGCACCGGCTGCTGACCGGGGCTTTGGTGCGGGTCGGCTGCCGGCGGGACACGGCGCGGCTGGTCGTTCCGGCGGCCGCCCGGATGCCCCCGGTGTTCGCCGCGGCCGTGCACGCCCTGCAGTGACCCGCCGGACCCGCCCGGCGCCCCGTGCGGCGGGCGGATACTGGCTGCATGGACACTCTTCGGGGGCGTCTGGGCCGCAGTCTGTTCACCCGTGTCGCGGGGCCCGCCGGCCCGGTCAACCGCGCCCGGATACACGGCACGCCGGGACCGCGCTGGTTCGGCCCCGAGCGGCCGATCAGGACCGTCCACGGCGACGCCTCGATGTTCATCGGCGGGCTGCGGGCGCTGCTGCTGCAGTCGCTGCACCCGCTGGCGATGGCGGCGGTGGCCGCTCATTCCGGCTACCGGGGCGACCCGTGGGGGCGGCTCCAGCGCACCAGCACGTTCCTCGCCGTGACGACGTACGGCACCGCGGACGACGCGCGGCGGGCGGTGGAGCGGGTACGGGCGGTGCACGAGCGCGTGCGCGGGACCACCGCCGCCGGAGAGCCCTACCACGCCGCCGACCCGCACCTGCTGGCCTGGGTGCACGTGGCCGAGGTCGACAGTTTCCTCACCGCCCACCAGCGCTACGGCGCCCATCCGCTGGACGCCGCCGGCTGCGACGCGTACGTCGCCGACACCGCGCGCGTGGCGGCCGCCCTCGGGGTCGTCGATCCCCCGCGTGACCTGGCCGCGCTGGCCGGCCGGCTGGAGGCGTACCGTCCGGAACTGCGCGCGACGCGGGAGGCGCGGGAGGCGGCCCGGTTCATCCTGCTGCGCCCGCCCCTGCCGTGGATCGCCCGGCCCCCGTACGCCGTCCTCGCCGCGAACGCGGTCGCCACCCTGCCGCCGTGGGCGCGGCGGCCGCTCGGCGTGCCGCGTCTCCCGGGGGTCGAGGAGACCGTCGTCCGGGCGTCCGGGCACGCGCTGACCAGGACGATCCGGTGGGCGATGACGCCTCCCCCGCCGGCCGGCGAAGGTCCAGCTGGCGAAGGTCCGGCCGGCGAAGGTCCGGCCGGCCGCTAACCGGCGTTGCTCACACGGTGGGCGAGGGACGGCTTGCCGTGCGTGTCGGCGGCAGCGATCAGCAGGCCGCCCAGCAGGGAGAGGTTCTTGAAGAACTGGATCCGCTGGCGCGCCCGTTCCTCCGGGTCCTCCTCCGTCCAGTAGGCGTGTCCGGCGAGGGTCGTCGGGACCAGGCCGGCGGCCAGGGCGAGCGCGGACAGCCGCGGCAGGCGGCCGGTGGCGAAGAGCAGGCCCGCACCGACCTGGACGGCGCTGTTGACGCGTACCAGTCGCGCGGGATCGTCGGGCAGTGCCGTTATCCGTGCCGTGAGGGGCCGGGTGACCGGTTCGGCCGCCGGGGCCACGGCCCCGGGGTCGCGCAAGGTGCGCAGCCCTCCGGTGAGGAACGTGGAGGCCAGCAGCGGACGTGCCAACTTTCGGTAAATCGCCATGCGACGCGGGTGCCCTGCGCCGGGCTGGGCATGCCCCTCGGGAACGCCCTCGCGGAGCCGTCCGGAGGGGCAGTCGTGTGAAACACGATCGACGGGCGATCATCGCTCTTGCACTGATCGCACCAACGGGATTCCCGACCGACATGGAGGAGTGGACGGATGCCGAACGAGCGCGCGGGGCGGCCGGCGCGGCCGGAGGACCTCATCGATGTGGCCCGGCTGGTGACCGCGTACTACGCCCTGCACCCCGACCCGGCGGAACCGGCTCAGCGGGTCGCCTTCGGGACGTCCGGGCACCGCGGGTCCTCGCTCAACGGTGCCTTCAACGAGGACCACATCGCGGCGACGAGCCAGGCGATCTGCGAGTACCGGTCCGGGCAGGGCATCGACGGGCCGCTGTTCCTCGGGGCGGACACCCACGCGCTGTCGGAGCCGGCCCGGGTGACCGCCGTCGAGGTCTTCGCCGCCAACGGCGTGACCGTCCTCATCGACGCGGCCGACGGGTACACGCCCACCCCCGCGGTGTCGCACGCCATCCTGACCCACAACCGGGGGCGCGCCTCCGGGCGGGCCGACGGCGTGGTGGTCACGCCCTCGCACAACCCGCCGGCCGACGGCGGGTTCAAGTACAACCCGCCGAACGGCGGGCCGGCCGGCTCGGAGGCGACCGGCTGGATCCAGGAGCGGGCCAACGAGATCATGGCGGGCGGCCTGAAGGACGTTCGGCGGCTGACCTACGCCCGGGCGCTGGCGGCGCCGACCACGGGGCGGTACGACTTCCTCGGTTCGTACGTGGCCGACCTGCCGTCGGTGCTGGACCTGGACGCCGTGCGCTCGGCGGGGATCCGGATCGGGGCGGACCCGCTGGGCGGCGCGTCGGTCGCGTACTGGGGCCGGATCGCGGAGGAGCACCGGCTCGACCTGACGGTGGTGAACCCGGAAACCGACCCCACCTGGCGGTTCATGACCCTGGACTGGGACGGGAAGATCCGGATGGACTGCTCGTCCCCGTACGCGATGGCGTCGTTGATCGAGGCACGGGACCGGTACCGGATCGCCACGGGCAACGACGCGGACGCCGACCGGCACGGCATCGTCACCCCCGACGGCGGCCTGATGAACCCCAATCACTATCTCGCCGCCGCCATCGCCTACCTGTACCGCCACCGTGAGCAGTGGCCGGCCGGCGCGGGCGTCGGCAAGACCCTGGTGTCGTCCGGCATGATCGACCGGGTGGCCGCCGACCTCGGGCGGCGACTGGTCGAAGTGCCCGTCGGTTTCAAGTGGTTCGTGGACGGGCTGGCAGACGGGTCGCTCGGCTTCGGCGGTGAGGAGTCCGCCGGCGCGTCCTTCCTCCGCCGGGACGGATCGGTGTGGACCACCGACAAGGACGGCATCGTCCTGGCGCTGCTGGCGTCCGAGATGCTGGCCGTGACGGGCCGCACGCCGAGCGAGCAGTACGCCTCGCTCACCGCCCGGTTCGGAGAGCCGTCGTACGCCCGGGTCGACGCGCCCGCGAGCCGTGAGGAGAAGGCCGTCCTGGGCCGTCTCTCCCCGTCCCAGGTGACGGCCGACACCCTCGCCGGGGAGCCGGTCACCGGCGTGCTCACCGAGGCGCCGGGGAACGGGGCGGCCATCGGCGGCATCAAGGTGACCACCGACAACGCCTGGTTCGCGGCCCGGCCCTCGGGTACCGAGGACGTCTACAAGGTGTACGCGGAATCGTTCCTGGGCCCCGACCACCTGGCCCGTGTACAGGAGGAGGCCAGGTCGGTCGTGTCGGCCGCGCTGAACGGCTGAACCCTCCGTCCCCGACAGCCCTGTCCCGGTCGGTGGCTCTTCGCGAGCCACCGGCCGAACCGCGCCTGAACGCCCATAAGTGGCCGAATTACCCTCCTCGCCGCTTCCGCAACATCGCGCCGCCTCCAGCCGGTTGGCTGCCGACAGCGCCTCTTTTCCGCAGCGAGCCCGGACCAAATACCACGTCCTGAAGTCGGAAGCAACCTCTCCGTTACCCGACTTGGCTGGTTATGATCGGCACCCGCACGCGTCACCGCAGCCGGTCCGGCCGTCCCCCACGCCCTCACCCTGGGCTGTGCCGGTCCCGGCCGCCGGCCTGTCCCCGATTTCCGCTCCCCGCTCCCCGCTCCCGAGGGCCGATGTCTCCCAAAGAACCCGAAGGTCCATCCGCTCCGCCGGTGCGTCGCCGGCGGCGCACCGTGCGCCTGCGCACGATGCTCATCCTGCTGGCGCTGGTCCCCACCATGGCGATGGGTACACAGGTCGCCGTCACCGCGGAACGGCTGCTGGCCCAGTCGGAGCACCTGCGCGCCGACGTGGCGGCCGGCGAGCGGGTCGGCCTCCCCCTGCACACGCTCATGGTCGAGATGCAGGCCGAGCGGACGACGACCGCAGCGCGGTGGGCGGGCACGCGTGTCCCCGAGGACACCGTCCGCACCCGGCGCGCGGCCACCGACGCGGCCGCGGACGCCTTCCGCCGCTCGTCGGCCGCCGCGGGCTCGGGGACCGAGGAGACGGACCGTCGCCTCCTGGAGATCATGAAGGGCCTCGACGACCTGGACGCCCACCGGGAGCGCGCGGACGCCCGGATCGGCAGCGTCGACAGCCTGGTCGTCTTCTACAGCGACCTGATCGGCCAGATGATCCGCTACTTCGAGGACGGGTTCAGCCACACGGACGACGCCGGCCTCACCCAGGAGAGCCGTGTGGTCGTCACCATGTTCTCGGCCGCGGAGATGGCGGCTCTGGAGGACACGATCCTGGCGCTGGCGGGGCCGTCCAGGGAGCTGACCACACGTCGGTTCGCCGACTTCGTCAACGCGGTCGGGGCCCACCGCCATCTGTACGACCGGTGGATCGTGCCCTTCCTCCCGCCGGAGGAGGGCGGCCGCTTCACGACGCTCAGCGGTTCGGACGCCTGGCAGACCAAGACCCGCGTCGAGAACGCGGTCCTGTCGGACCACAACGACGGCGACGCCGGCGTGAAGCTGCCCCGCGCCATCGACGGCTGGGCGGCGGCGCACAAGGTCTGGTCGGTCCGGCTCGACGCCCTGAACACCGACCGGGTGCGGGCGCTGCACGCGCACGGCAACGCCAAGGCGTCGGAACTCGAGGCCCAGGTCACCTGGCTGATCGCGATCAGCGGCGGAGCGCTGCTGGTCGTCACGCTCGTCGTCGTGTTCGCCACCCGCTCGGTCCTGCGCCGCCTGCGCGTGCTGCACGGACGCACGGTGGCCGTCGCCGAGGAGACCCTGCCCGGCGTGCTGGCCCGGCTGCAGCAGGGCCGGCCCGTCGACGACGAGGCGCTGCCGGCGGTCGTCGGCGAGTCGGACGAGGTGGGGCGGGTCGGTGACGCGTTCGCCCGGGTCGTGGCCGTGTCCGTGGACGGCCACCGGCAGCTGGCGGCCGAGCGGCAGGGCTTCGGCATGTTCGCGGCCGGAATCGCCTCCCGTACCGGCAACCTGGTCAGCCGGCAGCTGGCCCTCACCGAGGAACTCCAGGACACCTTCGGTGGCGACGAGGCGCTGCTGGCCCAGCTGATGAGGTCCGACCAGCTGACGGTGGGCATGCGGCGGCAGATCGAGAACCTGCTCATCCTGGCGGGCGGCGAGATCCCCGACCCGCACACCGAGCCCATGCGCGTCGCCGACCTGCTGCGCGAGGCCGCGGCGGAGGTCGAGGACTTCCGGCGGATCGACCGGCAGGCCCTGGACGAGGTCAGCGTGGAACCGCGTGTGATCAGCCAGATCAGCCACCTCCTGGCGGAGCTGCTGGACAACGCCACCCGCTTCTCCCCGCCGCGCTCGAAGGTCGTCATCCGCGCCGAACTGGTGGCCGACGGTCTGTCGGTCGAGATCGAGGACCGCGGCCCACGCGTGACAGCCGCCACGTACGCGGAGATGAACGGGCGCCTGCACTCCGCTCCGCCGTACTCCGTCCTGGCCGAGAACGCGCACCGGCTGGGCCTCTTCGTGGTCGGCCACCTCGCCGACCAGCTGGGGGCCACCGTCACGCTGCGCCGCTCGGTGTACGGCGGCACGTCTGCCGTGGTGATCGTCCCCCGGGATCTCCTCGTCCCGACCGAGCGCGAGCCCGAGCCCGAGTCCGCGCCCGAGCCCCAGTCCGCGCCCGAGCGCGAGCGCGAGCCCGCGGCCGCTCCGGTGGCAGCCGTTCCGCCCGCTCCCCGCCGCTCCGGGGAGGACCGGCCGGCGCCGGTGCTGCGCATGGCGGACCCGCTGCCGGTCAGACGGACCCCGGCCCCTCGGACGCCGGCCGGCCGGGCACCGCAGCCGCTCACCGCCGGCCGGCCCGCCCTGGACCGGCCGGGCACGGGCGCCGCGCGCCCGGCCCTTCCCGAGCGCGTACCGCAGACCCATATGGCCGAGCAACTGCGCGAACCGCGCGCGACGGACACGGCGGTCACCCCGGACGAGGCGACGCCCCAGGAGGTGGCCGACGCCTGGGACGACTACGAGCAGGGCACCCGGACAGTGGAAAACGAACTCCGACAGGATCAGCCATGACGACGACATCCAACGACATGATCTTCAGCGTTCTGGACAACAACCTGAGCCGGATCGCCGGTATCCAGGGAGCCGTGCTCCTGTCCAACGACGGCATCAAACTGAGCGCGTACATGCTCGACCGCCCGCAGGCGGAGCGCATCGCCGCGGCCTCCTCCGGCATCGCGTCGACGATGAAGGCGATCTCCCGCGAGATCGACGGGGGCCGGGTGATCCGGCAGCTGGTCGAGATGGACGACCGTTATCTGTGCATCGTCGGCTGCGGCGAGGGCAGCACGCTGATCGTCGTCACCTCCCGCAAGGCGCGGCTCGGGGAGCTCGGCGGCGAGGCCGTACGGACCGCGCAGGCACTGGGCGAATGGCTGGGCACACCTGAGCGCACGCAGACTGCCACGTCGTAATGTCCGACGAGCCGCAGCGCGGAAGCCGTCGCAGGACGCGGCTGTACGCCTTGACCGATGGCCGTACAGCCGCGGCTCACACCGTCCTCACGATGGACACCACCATCACCGCGGCCGTCGCCGAGGACGCCCACGAGGGGCTGCCGACCGAGTGGCGGGCCGTCCTGTCCCTGTGCCCGCCGCCGGAAGGGCGGGCGGTCGCCGAGATCGCGGCGCGGATGGGGATGCGCCTCACCCCGATGACGCTCGTCCTCGGTGAGCTCGCGGACCGCGGCCTGATCCACCACCGGCCGCCCCTGGAGGGGGCCGAGACGACCAATGTCCATCTGCTCATGAGAATCAGGGACAACCTTGCCCGGATATGACACCCCCGCCCAGGAACCGGCCCCCGTCAAGATCCTCGTCGCCGGGGGCTTCGGCGTCGGCAAGACGACCCTGGTGGAGACGGTCTCCGAGATCGAACCCCTCCGTACGGAGGAGCGGCTGACGGCCGCCGGGGTCGGGGTCGACGACCTCGACGGGATCGAGTCGAAGGCGTCCACCACCGTGGCGATGGACTTCGGACGCATCACCCTCGACGACGCGGGGGTCGTCCTCTACCTGTTCGGTACGCCGGGCCAGGAACGCTTCTGGTTCATGTGGGACGAGTTGCTGAACGGGGCGCTCGGGGCGATCGTGCTGGTCGACACCCGTCGCCTGGACCGGAGCTTCGCGGCGGTCGACTTCTTCGAGAGCCGCGGGCTGCCGTTCGTGGTCGGCGCCAACTGCTTCCACGGCGAACAGCCGTACACGGAAGGGGAGATCAGGGCCGCCCTTCACCTGCGTGACCCCGGGACGCCCGTCCTGATGCTCGACGCGCGTGCCCGCGCCGACGTCCGGGAAGCCCTGCTCGCCCTCCTGGACACGGTCATCTCCAAGGCGCGGACGGCGGCGCGGGTCTGAGGCCCCCGCGCCGCGCGCGGGGAGGTGCCCCGGCGCGGGGAGGCCGCCGGGGCGTGCTCCGACGGTACGCCCGTCGGCCCGGCCGGTGGAGCGTCGTTCACGCGGTGCTGACGGGGCGGCGCCGCGTCCTGACGCTTTTCTGACGGCGCCTCGGATTGGCCGCTTTCCGGGGCCGACGAGGTGCGCCGGGAGGCTCTACGATGGGCGCCCACGGCCATCGGCGGATGGAAACGAGCGGCTTTGACCGGGACTGGGCCTCATACGGAACGCCGGCTCGGCGCGCACCTCGCCGAGCTGGGTGTGGAGCCGGGCGGTTTCCTGCTGGTGCACGCGTCGTTACGGGCGGTGGGCCCGGTGGCGGGTGGCGGGGAAGCGGTGCTGCGCGCGGTTCGCGGGGCGCTCGGCCCGGACGGCACGGTGGTGGTCCCGGCGTTCACGGCGCGCAATTCGGATACCTCGTACGCCTACCGGGAACGGGTGCGGGGGCTCGGTGCGGCGGAGCGGGCGGCCGTACGGGCGGCGATGGCGCCGTACGACGCGGAGACCATGCCGTGCGACGCCGGGCTCGGGGTGCTGCCGGAGATCGTCCGGAGGAGTCCGGGCGCGGTGCGCAGCGCGCACCCGCAGACGTCGTTCGCCGCCCTGGGCACGCACGCCCGGAAGGTGGTCTCGGCGCACCGCCCCGACTGCCATCTGGGCGAGGACTCGCCGCTGGCACGACTGTACGACCTGCGGGGACGGATCCTGATACTGGGCACCGGGTTCGGTACGTGCACCGCCTTCCATCTCGGCGAGTACCGGGTGGCCCGGCCGCCGCGCCGTACGTACCGCTGCGTGGTGCGGGACGGCGGAGTACGCCGGTGGTGGCGGTACGAGGACGTCGCGCTCGACGACCGTGACTTCGCCGCGCTGGGCGCGGACCTGGAGCGGTACGGGGGCGGGGCCGTACGGGCCGGGGTGGTGGGGTCGGCCTGGTGCCGGCTCGTGGAGGTCACCGAGGCGGTGGACTTCGCGCGGCTGTGGTTCGCGCGGAACCGGTGACAGCGCGTCGGGTAGGCGGCCCGGTCGTCGCCATGTGCGGGGTGGTTTTGGTGTCGCCACGCTGACGAGGTCTCGGTGCGCGCGGGGACCCGGGCCCCGGTGGCCGCCGAGCCGGCGCTGTGGCCGGCGCGGCGGTCGGGGGCGGAGTCGAGGCGGTCGCGGGCGGTCGCGGGCGGTCGCGGGCGGTCGCGGGCGGTCGCGGGCGGCGGATGGTCCGATGGTGTTCCGCCGGCCGGGTGGCCGCCGCGGCGGCAGTGCGTCCGTGTGCTTACCGAGCAGTGGGGTCTCCCGGCGGCCCCGAATGGCGTACGTTTCCTCATCCGTTCGCGATCGGCCGGTTCGCGGACGGCCCGGGCCGGGCAACTCTTCCGAGACCTGTGGGAGTTGCCCTGGACCGTGGGGGGACTGTGACCGTGTGGCGCGGCCGTGCGTTTCTGACGCTGTTTCTGCTGTTCTTGCTGGGCGCCTCTCTGACGAGCGCTCCGTCCGCCGCCCCGGCGCCCGCGTGGCAGCGGGTGGCGCCGGGCGTGGAGTACCGGTGGTTCGACATCACGTCCTCGCGCGGCACCGCCCGCGCCCATCTGCTGTCGGTGGACCTCAGCGACGCGCGGGTGTCGGCGGGCCTGCTGTACCCGGGGGCGGTGGCGGCGCGCTCCGCGTTGTCCACGCTCGCCGACGGTGCCGGTGCGGTGGGTGGGGTCAACGGTGACTTCTTCCACCTGTCGGAGACCCAGCACCCGGGTGTGGAGGCGACCGGGGCCGCGGTCGGCCCGGCCGTGGCGGAGGGGCGCGCGCTGAAGGCCGCCGTGCCCGTGGGGCAGCGTTTCGGCCCCGCTCTGCCGCCCGGCACGAACACCCGCCACGTTCTGGGCGTCGGCGAGGACGGCCGGGCGCGCATCGGTGAACTGGCGCTGGACGGGGAGGTCTCGTCGCCGCAGGGCGGACTGCCGGTGGGCGGGCTGCCGCTGGGCGGGCTCAACCAGTACGCGCTGCCGGTGGACTCGGTGGGGGTGTTCACCAAGGACTGGGGCGCCGCCTCACGGGTGCGCGCCACCTGCGGTACGGACACACGGCGGGACGCGCCGTGCAGCGCCGAGACGTACGAGGTGACGGTGCGCGGCGGCCAGGTCGTGGCGGTCGCGGAGTCACCCGGCCGGGGGGCGATCGGCCCGGACACGGAGGTGCTGGTCGGGCGGGAGGCGGGTGCGGCGGAGCTGCGGCGGCTGGCGGTCGGCGACCGGGTGGACGTCACGTACGCGCTCGTCGCGGCCGAGCAGGGGGCGGAGACGAGCGCTTTCCGCTTCGCGGTGGGTGGCTATCCGGTACTGCGCGGCGGGGAGCCGCTGAGCGGTATGGACCGGGTGACGTCGGCGGTACGCACGGCGGCGGGGATCCGGGACGCCGGGCAGCGACTGCTGCTGCTCGCGCTGGACGGTTCACCGGGGTTCCGCACCGGGCTGACGGTCGTCGAAGTGGCTGACGCGATGCGGGACCTGGGCGCCTCGGACGCCGTCAACCTGGACGGCGGCGGGTCGTCCACGCTGGTGGCCCGGAAGGCGGGGGCGGCGAAGGTCAGCGTCCTCAACCATCCCAGTGGCGGTGCCCAGCGGGCCGTGCCGAACGGGATCGGGGTGTTCGTACGGCCGGAGGCGCCCTGAGGGCGTCGTCCGGCCGCGCGGTGGTGCCGGGCCGCGCCGCGCGAGCTGCTGCCAGTGGCGTCCGGCACCGGCCGGGGCGGGGTGGCAGGGCCGGGGCCCGGCTAGGGCTTGAGGCCGCTGACGACGTCGGCCGTGGCGGAGACGCCGTTGTAGATGGTGGGCGCCAGGCTGGTGCTCGCGAGGAAGAACCCGAGCAGGCCGCACACCAGCGCGTGGGAGACCTTCAGGCCGCCGTTGCGCAGAAAGATCACCGCCAGGATCAGCAGAAGCAGCACCACGGAGATGGATACGGCCATGTGTCACCCTCCTCGGCCAGTCACCGCACCCGGTGTGCGGCATTCGGCGGCCAGTCTGGCGGAGCGGAGGCGCCGTCCGGACGTACGGCACGTCGGCCGAACGGGTATTACCTGGCGGTGACCCGTTACTCGTCGTGGGTGCGGAGGAAGTGGGCGAGTCCGGCCAGGTCGTCGGTGTTGAGGTGATCGACGCCGGCGGCGAGCAACGCGGACCAGACGGCGTCGCGGGCGGGCCCCGGCGCGTCGGGCGTGGCCCAGAACCGGACGCGGCGGCCCTCCTGGTGGGCGGTGGTGACCAGGGTGTGCAGCGCGGCCCGCTCGGCGGCGGGGAAGGGGCCGATCCCCTGCCAGCGGAAGTTGTGGGTCCAGTTGGAGCTGACCAGCGGGATCAGTGAGGCGGGGGCGGGGGCGCCCAGGTCGTCGGGGCGGCCGTCGTAGAAGGCGTGGCGGACGCGCTGGGTCTCCATGGGCGCGCGGGCGGCGCGGTCACCGGAGATGACGGCCGTGACGGCGCCGAGCCGGACCCGGCCGTCGGCGCAGGTGCTCAGCATCCGCCGGTACCGGGCGAGTTGGCGGTGGAGTGCGAGGTAGGAGGCGGCGCCGTCGGCCTTGATGTCGATGAGCAGTTGCACGGGCCGGTGGTGACCGGCGTACACGGAGCCGTGGTGGGCCCTCACCCGGGCGGCGAGTGGGTCGAGGTAGAGCGAGCGCAGGGTCCGGGACGGGTCGAGCTGGGCGGGTTCATGGGCGACGAGGAGCTCGCCGTCGACGAGGAAGACATCGGCCTCGACGCTGGTGAACCCGTGGGCGAGGGCGTCGTGCAGGGGCCGCCGGTGCAGGTAGTCGTTGTGCGCGTGCGCCCGGCGGACAGGGCGCACGCGGTGCTCCGGCGCCGCCGCCGCCCGTTGTGCGGGCAGGGTGAGGGCGGCTGCGGCGGTGGCGAGGGTGAGGGTGGCGGAACGGCGGGACAGCGGCGCCATGGGGGCCTCCGGGACGGGAAGCAACGGGGGTGAACGGGACCGAGTATGCGGTCCCGGCCCTCCCGAGCGCCGTGCTGCGGGCAGGAGTTGGCCGGTACGTGCCCGCCGCGCCGGCCCCCGTTCACCCCGCGGCCCGCTCCGGAAACCGCCCCGTCGGCGGGCGGCGGGCGACGCCAGCGAGTGGCGCGGCGCGGGTCAGCGTCGGCGGGCCGGCCTCAGTCCGGGGTGGCGGGCGGCGGCGTGGAGGTGTTCCAGCGCGTCGAGGACGACCGTGCGGTCGTACCAGGCCAGCCAGCGGCCCACCTCGCGGCCCGTCTGCTCCAGGGCCTTGAGCTGGGCGGCGTGAAGGTCGTGGATGGGCCGTTCGAAGTGGGCGGAGACCATGCCCACGCAGCGCCCCCCGGCGACCAGCGGCACACTGTGGGCGGCGCGGCTGCCCGCCTCCAGGATCGTCCTGCGTGCGTCCTCCGTGAACACCGGGTCCGTGGCGACGTCCCGCACGGTCACCTGCGCCACCTCCTGGGCCGCCTGCGCGCATGAGGTCCCGTCCCCGCCGACGAAACCGAAGAAGTCCACGAAGTCGTCGCTCAGCCCGGCGTGCTTCTCCAGCCACAGCCCGCCCGTGCTGTGGTCCCCGATCTGCACGTTGCCCATGTGGGTGGTGGTGATCGCCAGCGTCTGGGACAGGAGCGCGCCCAGCACGGCGCCCCGGTGGGCGTGGGAGGCGTCGTCGATGGCGAGCGACTCCAGCGCGGGGGCGGGGTGCCGCACCCGGCCGGGGAACCACGTCTCGGCCCCGTGGTCGGGCCGGTCCAGCCGGAGGACGGCATGGGCGAGGGTGCGCAGCCTGACGTTGTAGCGCTGGGAGGCCAGCTGCAGCAGCGCGAAGGCGGCTTCGGCGTCGGGCAGCCGGTACCGCTCCTTGAGGATGCCCTGCGCTTCCGCGATCGGGGGACGGTTGCGGGCCTGGGCGCGGAGGTGACGGATCTGGTCGCGCAGCCGCGCCAGCTCGTCGCGCGGATCGTCCGTCCCCCACGCGCCGGGCTTGAACGTCTCGGTCATACGGTCGCGCCTGCCCCCCCGCCGTGCAGGTCACACACCGGGTCACCCCGTGGGAGCCGCACCGCCGACGGAGCCGCGGGCATCGGCCCGGGCGCCACCCGCCGGTACGCCGGGCAGCCCGACCCCGGCCCACCGGCTCCTGCTCCTGCTCCTCACCGCGGGCGTCGAGCCGGGCGGGCCCCGGCGGGCACGGTCGCACGCGGGGGCCGCCGAGCGACGGAAGCGCGCGGGGGGGGCAGAGATCGGCGGGAGCGGGTGCGGGCCGGGGGTCGCGCCTTCACCGGCGGCCCGTCACGGCGTGCGCACGCAGTCGGCCCATTCCTCCGTCCGGTCGCACCAGCGCTCCAGCAGGACGCGGTCGTGGCCGACGGCGAGGAGGCCGGCCCCGTGGTCGCGACGGTAGGTCTCGACCACGGCGACCAGGGCGGCGGTCGTCGACGCGTCGAGCATCGCGGTCATCTCGTCACAGACCAGCCAGCGCGGGCGCAGTACCAGGGCGCGGGCCAGGCAGGCGCGCTGCAGTTGGCCGTCGCTGACCTCGTGCGGGCGCCGGCCGAGGAGGTCGTCGGTGAGGCCGACCGCCGGTGCCAGCTCGCTCACCCGGCCGTCCGCCTCGTCGCGCCGCCCGGTCGCCCGCAGCGGCTCGGCGATCAGATCACGCAGCCGCAGCCGCGGGTCGGCGGACATGCGGGGCTGCTGGAACACGACGCCGATCGCGGTGCGCAGGTGCCGTGGGGCACGGTGCCGCCAGCCGCGTACCTCCTCGCCGTCCACGACGACCCGGCCGCGCTCGGGCCGGTGCAGCAGGGCGGCGACCCGGGCGAGGGTCGACTTGCCGCAGCCGCTGGGGCCGAGGAGCCCGACGGCCTCGCCGGGGGCGACGGTCAGCGAGGCGCCGTGGAAGACGGGGACACCCGGGTCGTATCCGGCGGTGATGGCGTCGAGGTCAAGCACGGACCGTCTCCTCGCTGTGGTGGCACGCGACGCCCTCCTCGAAACGCGGCGCCGTCCGGCAGGTGTCGTCGGCCAGGGCACAGCGGGCGGCGAAGGCGCAGCCGTCGGGCAGGGCGCCCAGCTCCGGTGGCATGCCCGGGATGGGCGTGAAGTCGCGCTCCGGGAGGGCGGCGAGCAGGCCCCGGGCGTAGGGGTGCCGGGGCCCCGGGGCGCCGAAGAAGCGGGGGGCGTCGGAGAGTTCGACGATCCGCCCCGCGTACATCACGGCGACCCGGTCGGCGATCCGCTCGGCGGCGGCCAGGTCATGGGTGATCATCAGCAGGGCACGGCCCTCGTCCGCGTGGCGGCGCAGTTCGTCGGCCGTACGGTCGACGAGGTCGCGGTCGAGACCGGTGGTCGGTTCGTCGGCGAGCAGCAGCGGGGCGTCGCCGATGAGGGCGAGGGCGGTGGCGGCGCGCTGGGCCTGGCCGCCGGACAGCTCGTGCGGATAGTGGTCGAGCAGGCCGGGCGGGAAGGCGGCGCGTTCGGCGGCCGCGACCGCCGCCGCGCGCAGCTCGGACCGGGGCGTGCCGGCCAGTTCGCGCAGTGTCTCCTCCAGCTGTGCCCGGACGGTGCGTACGGGGGTGAGATGGGCGGCCGGGGACTGCGGGACGAGTCCGACGCGCCGGCCCCGTACCGTCCGGGTGAGGGCGCGTTCGTCGGCCGCGAGCAGGTCGATGCCGTCGATCACCGCCGTACCGGCGGTCTGGGCGTTTCCGGGCAGGAGACCGAGCAGCGCCGAGGCGAGGACGGACTTGCCGCAGCCGCTCTCGCCGACGAGGGCCAGGCACTCCCCCGCCGCGAGGTCGAAGCTCGCTCCGCCGACGGCGGCGATGTGGCGGCCGCCGCGCATCCGGAAGCGTACGGACAGGTCCTTCACGGACAGCACGGGCGTCACAGCATCAGCTCCGATCGGCGGCGCGGGTTGATCCGTTCCCGCCAGGCGCCGGCGAGGCCCGCGATGGCGAGCGTCGGAACGATCAGGAACAGGCCGGGGAAGAGCGTCGGCCACCAGTCGCCGGCGAGCAGCGAGCCGCGCGCCGTCTGCACCAGATTGCCGAGGCTGGCCTGGTGGGCGGGGAGCCCCAGGCCCAGGAAGGAGAGCGCGGACTCGTGCCACATGGCGTGCGGCACCATCAGTACCGCCGCCAGGCCGGCCTGCGGCAGCACCGCCGGGAGCAGGTGGCGGACCGTCACCCGCCACCGGGAGGCACCTCCGGAGATCGCCGCGTCGACGTAGGGGCGCGAGCGCAGCGACAGCACTTCGGAGCGGACGATCCGGGCGGTGGACAGCCAGTGCGTGAGCGCGACGGACACGATGACCGGCCATACGCCGGGACGGAACATCGCCACGATGAAGATGCCGAGCAGCAGGTGCGGTACGGACGAGAAGGTGTCGACGAGCCGCATCACGAGCCGGTCGGTCCAGCCGCCGAATGCCGCGGCCGCCGCGCCCACCGCCGTACCGATGACGGTGGCGACGAGCGCCGCGACGAGGCCCACGAGAAGCGAGACGCGCAGGCCGTAGACGCAGCGCAGCAGCAGGTCGCGGCCGACGTCGTCGGTGCCGAAGGGGTGGTCCCAGGAAGGTGGCCGGAGCTTCAGCGACAGGTCGACGGCCTGCTGGTCGAGCTGGACCAGCGGCGGGACGAGGAGCACGGCGAGGACGACGGCTCCGACGATGACGGCGGAGACGGTGACCCGGACGGTGCGGGTGGAGCGGCGGGTGCGCCCGTGGGAGCGCCAGGTGGCGGGGGTCCGGGGGGACCCGGGGAAGGTCGTCTCAGCCATCGAATCCCACCCTCGGGTCGGCGAGTCCGTAGAGCAGGTCGGAGAGCAGGTTGCCGAGCAGCACCGCCGCCGTGGCGAGCACGGTGAGCGCGGCGAGCAGGGGGAAGTCGACCGAGGTGGCCGCCTGTACGGTCGCGGCGGCGATGCCGGGCCAGCTGAAGACGGACTCGACGAGCAGGGCGCCCGTGATGAGTTCGGGCACGCGCGAGCCGATGAGCGTGAGCATGGGCAGCATGCCGGAACGCAGGGCGTGGCCGAGGAGCACGGTGCGTTCGCTCAGGCCACGCGCGCGTGCGCCGCGTACGGGGTCCTCGTCGAGCGCGTCGGCGACGCCCTGGCGGACGTACAGGAAGAACCACGGCAACTGGGAGACGCCCAGGACGAGCGCGGGCAGCACCAGGTGCGAGGCGACCTGGCCGGGGGTGACGGTCTCGCTGGCGGTGTCGGTGAGCCCGCCGGCCGGGAGCACGTCCAGCTCCAGGGCGAAGAACCAGATGGCCAGGAGCCCGAGCCAGAAGGCGGGGGCGGCTTCCAGGGTGTACGCGGCGGAGCTGACGCACCGGTCGAGCCAGCCGCCCCGGCGGCGGGCGGCCAGGACGCCCAGGGCGGTGCCGAGCAGGATCGCGACGGCGAACGCGGTGGCGGCGAGCAGCGCCGACCAGCCGATCCGTTCGACGATGACGTCCGCGACGGGCTGGCGCATGACGCTGGAGTCGCCGAGGTCGCCGGTGAGGGCCGAGGTCAGCCAGTCCCACCAGCGGGGGACGAGCGGCTGGTCGGCGCCGAGGTTGGCGCGCAGCTGGTCGAGGTTCTCCTGCGAAGCGGTCAGTCCGGCGGTGCCGGCGTACGCCTTGACGGGGTCGAACGGGGAGGCCGCGGCGACGGCGAAGACCGCGAAGGTCACCATCAGGAGGACGGGGACGGCGAACAGGGCCCGCCGTCCCGCCATCCGAGCCATCGCCCCCCAGGGGGGACGGCGGCCGGCTTGCTTGACGATCACTTCTTGGCGTCCTTGGTGCCCTCGGAGCCCTCCGAGCCCTTGGTGTCCTCGGAGCCCTTGTCGCCCTCGGTGCCCTTGGTGCCCTTGGTGCCCTTGGGGATCCAGTTCTCCACGTTCCACCACGGGCCGGAGGCGAGGCCGTGGTCGTGCGGCTCGACCTGGGTGGACAGGCCGTCCCACGAGTCGTTCACCACGTAAAGGTGGTCGATGTGGGTGAGGAAGGTGTAGCCGGGGTTCTTCACCAGTTCGCGCTGGATCGTGTCGTAGGCGGCCTTGCGGGCGGCCTTGTCGTCGGTCCGGCGGCCCTCGTCGAGGGCCTTGTCGACGGCCGGGTTGTCGTACCAGGCCATGTTGTTGAAGCCGTCACCGCCGAGGGAGGACTTGAGCAGCAGGTACTGGTCGAAGTCGGGGTCGCCGGGCGAGCCGCCGCCGGCCAGGACGGCGTCGTGCTTCATGCGCGGCTCGATGACCTCCCAGGTGCCGGCCTGGGTCCTGATGTCGATGCCGGCCTTCTTCGCGTCGGAGGCGTAGGCGAGGGCGTGGTCCTGCCGGAGCTTGTCGCCGGAGAGGTACCAGAGGGGGAAGGTGGCGCGGACGCCGTCCTTGACGCGGACGCCGTCGGGGCCGGGCTTCCAGCCGGCGTCGTCGAGGATCTTCTTGGCCGCGACGAGGTCGTGGCGGCGCTCGGTGCCCTTGGTGAACCATTCGCTGTCGGTGGGGACCGGGCCGTAGGCGGGCTTGCCGGCGCCTTCGAGGATCTTGTCGACCATCGTCTCGCGGTCGACGGCGACGTCGAGGGCGCGGCGGATCGCGGTGTCGCCGGTGACCTGGTTGTGGGTCGGAAGGGTCACCAGGCGGTAGTCGTAGGTCGTCGCCTCGTGGATCTTCTTCGCGCGGTCGCCCTTGAAGCCCTTGGCGAGGTTCGGGGGCAGGATGGCGCCGTCGAGGTCGCCGGAGCGCAGCCGGGTGGCGCGGACGTCGTCGTCCTTGATGATCGCCATGGTGAACTTCTTCACCTTGGGCGCGCCGCCCCAGTAGCCGGGGTTGGCCTTGAAGCTGATCTTCTCGCCCTTGGACCAGCCGGTGAGGAGGTACGGGCCGGTGCCCACGGGCTTGGTGGTGAAGGGGCCGCTGTTGACGTCCTGCTCCGCGGCGATGTGCTCGGGCGCGATACCGAGGACGGTGCGCTCGGCGAAGGCGGCGTAGGGGTACTTGAGAGTGAAGACGACGGTGTCGTCGCCGACGGCCTTGACGTCCTTCAGGGCGTCCAGCTCCGACTTGGAGGCGTTGTTCGTCTTCTTGTCGAGGATGGTGCGGTAGGTGAAGACGACGTCCCGGGCGGAGAAGGGCTCGCCGTCGCTGAACTTCACGCCCTTGCGGAGCTTGTACGTGTACGTCAGGCCGTCGGGGCTCACCTGGGGCAACGCGACCGCGAGGGCGGGCCTCAGCCTCATGTCGCCGTCGAATGCGAGCAGCCCGTCGAAGATCTTGGAGTTGCCGTCCTTGCCGTACCCGAGGAGGGGGCTGAGCGACTCGGGCTCGTACGCGATGCCGACGACCGCGCTCTCCCCGGTGCTTCCGGATCCGGATCCGGAAGCACCGGGGTTCGAGCAGGCCGCCGTGGTGATGGCCAGGGCTCCGGCCAGCGTGGCGGCGGCCATGCCGCGTATGGATCGGGCGGACATGGTTCCACACCCCTCATCGAGCTAGTGAAGATCGGCTGCTGTTGCGAGCGATTCGCAATTAAACAGCATGTAGAGGGGTGGGCGCCTCTTGCGGTCCTTACCCGATCACGCCGGGGCGGGGAGATCGACGAGGTCGGCGAGAGTGCGCTGGTGCTGGCCCGCCGACCCCAGAGCGATCTGGTCGGATTTCGCCCGCTTCAGGTAGAGGTGTGCCGGGTGCTCCCAGGTCATCCCGATGCCGCCGTGCAGCTGGACGCACTCCTCGGCCGCGTGCACGGCGACGCGCGAGCAGTACGCCTGCGCGACGGCCACCGCCAGCGGCGCCTCGGGGCTGCCGGTGGCGAGCGCGTCGGCGGCGTTCCGCGCGGCGGCGCGGGCGTTCACCACCTCCAGCCAGAGCTGCGCCATCCGGTGCTTGAGCGACTGGAAGGAGCCGATCGGCCGGTTGAACTGGTGGCGCTCGCGGGTGTGCCGGACCGTCTCCTCCAGACACCACTCCGCCACCCCCAGCTGCTCGGAGGCGAGCAGTCCGGCGCCTGCGAGCAGGCCGCGGCGCACCGCCGCGCGGGAGGCTTCGGGCCCTGCGAGGCGGGTGCCACCACCGGTCGCGGTCACACCGGCGAGCGGACGGGTCAGGTCCAGCGGGGTCTGCGGCGCGATCGTGGCGTCGGCGGCGTCGACCGCGTACAGCCCGTCGGGCCGCGCCACGAGCAGGACGTCGGCGCGGGCGGCGTCGGCGACACCGGTGACGGTGCCGGTGGTCACGGGCTCGTGCCCGGGCCCGGCGGAGAGCGGGACGGCGAGCACCGCGACCTTGCGGCCGGTGGCGAGTTCGCCGACCAGGTCGCCGGCCTGCGCCGCCAGCAGCGTCTCGGTCGCGATGACGGAGCTGGTGAGGTACGGGACCGGCGTCACCGCGCGGCCGAGTTCCTCCAGCACCACGGCGGCCTCCCGGTGGGACGCGCCCTGGCCGCCGAGCTTCTCGGGGACGAGGAGACCGGCCGTGCCCATGTCGGCGGCGAGCGCCTTCCAGAGCGCGGCGTCGTGGGCGGCGGGCTCCTCGACGCGGCCGGTCAGGTCCGCGGGGGCGGCGCGGCCGGCGAGCAGCGCGCGTACGGCGGCGCGCAGGTCGTCCTCGGCCTCGGAGTAGAGCAGGTCCGTCATCGCGCCAGGTCCTTCCATGCGACGTCCTTGTCGTTGCGCGGCTCGGTGGGCAGCCCGAGGACGCGTTCCGCGACGATGTTCAGCAGCACTTCGCTCGTACCGCCCTCGATGGAGTTGCCCTTGGAGCGGAGGTAGCGGTAGCCGGCGTCGCGGCCGGTGAAGTCGACGAGGTCGGGGCGGCGCATGGTCCAGTCCCCGTACAGCAGGCCCTCCTCGCCGAGGAGCTCCACCTCCAGGCCGCTGATCTCCTGGTTGAGGCGGGCGAAGGCGAGCTTCATCCCGCTGCCCTCGGGTCCGGGCTGGCCGGCCACGAGCTGCTGGCGCAGTCGTTCACCGGTCAGCCGGGCGACCTCGGCGTCCACCCACAGGCCGAGCAGACGCTGGTGGAGGTCGTGGGTCCGCAGCTCGGGACGCTCGCGCCAGGTCCGGGAGACGGTCCCGATCATGCCGCCCTCGCGCGGGATGCGGGCCCCGCCGATGGCGACGCGCTCGTTGTTCAGCGTGGTCTGGGCGACCTTCCAGCCGTCGCCGACCTCGCCGAGGCGGTGCGCGTCGGGGATGCGGACGTCGGTGAGGAAGACCTCGTTGAACTCCGCCTCACCCGTGATCTGGCGCAGCGGCCGGACCTCGACGCCCGGGTCGGTCATGTCGCACAGGAAGTAGGTGATGCCCCGGTGCTTGGGCAGGCCGGGGTCGGTGCGCGCGATCAGGATGGCCCAGCGGGCGACGTGGGCGCTGGACGTCCAGACCTTCTGGCCGTTGACGACCCAGGTGTCGCCGTCCCGTACGGCACGGGTGCCGAGCGCGGCGAGGTCGGAGCCGGCGCCGGGCTCGCTGAACAGCTGGCACCACACCTCCTCCCCCACCCACAGGGGCCGCAGGAACCGCCGCCTCTGCTCCTCGGTGCCGTAGGCGAGGATCGTCGGGGCCGCCATGCCGAGGCCGATGCCGATGCGGCGGGGGTCGTTGTCGGGGGCGCCGGCGGCGGCGAGTTCGGCGTCCACGACGCCCTGGAGGGAACGGGGCGCGTCGAGGCCGCCCAGGCCGACGGGGTAGTGGACCCAGGCGAGACCGGCGTCGAAGCGGGCCTTGAGGAAATCGGTGCGGTCGGTGGTGGCGGGCGGGTGCGAGGCCAGCAACTCCTGTGTGCGGCGGCGCAGTTCGGGGGCGTCGGTCATCGCGCGGCTCCTTCCGTGGCGGCCGGCAGGACGACGAGCCGGCCCGTGGTCGTACCGTCGGCGACCCGCTGTACGGCGGCCGCCGCGTCCTCGAAGGCGACCCGGTCGCCGATCAGCGGCTTGATCAGGCCCTTGGCCGCGTACCCGGTGAGGGTGTCGTGGCAGCGGCGGATCGCCTCGGGGTCCCTCTGGTTGTACAGGCCCCAGTGCAGGCCCATGATCGAGTAGTTCTTGACCAGCGCGTGGTTGAGGGCGGGAGCGGGGATGTCACCGCTGGCGAAGCCGACGACCACGATCCGGCCCTCGAAGGCCACGCACTTGGCGGACTTCGCGTAGGCGTCGCCGCCGACCGGGTCGTAGACCACGTCGGCGCCCCGGCCGCCGGTGAGCTCCTTGACGGTCGCCACGATGTCCTCGGTACGCCGGTCGATGACGGCGTCGCAACCGAGCTCGCGCGCCACGGCGGCCTTCCCGGCGCCGCCGACGACCCCGATGACCGTCGCCCCGGCGGCCTTGCCCAGCTGGACGGCCGCGCTGCCGACGCCGCCCGCCGCCGCGTGGACGAGGAGCGTCTCGCCCTCCCGGAGGGCCGCCCGGCGGTGCAGCCCGAACCAGCCGGTCTGGTACCCGATGTGCAGGGCGGCGGCCTCGGCGTCGTCGAGCGTGTCGGGGGCGGGGAGGACCGCCGCCTCGTCGGCGACGACGTACTCGGCGAGTCCGCCGTTCGGCAGGGACGGCGTGGCGATCACGCGCCGGCCGTCCTCGGTCTCGCCGCAGATCTCCACACCGGGGGTGAACGGCAGCGGCGGCCGTACCTGGTAGTGGCCCCGGCACAGCAGCGCGTCGGGGAAGTTGATGTTCGCCGCCCGGACCCTCAGCAGGAGCTGCCCGTCGCCGGGCGTGGGCCGGTCCACCTCCTCGCGCCGCATCACCTCGCTCGGCTCGCCGTTCCGGTGTACTCGCCATGCCTGCATCGAGGGCCTCCACAAGGTGTCGGGCAGTACCGCGCTGGGTTGCACTCGCCGCATACTAAGCGGTCGCTTGCCCGTAGGGGAACATCCTCGTGCCATCCACACGGGATCGGCACCACGGCGACGGGCGGCTCGCACCCTGGGTCACGGGCGTCCCGCGTCCGTCCGCATGGAGGGACGGCCCGCACTCCCCTTGCGTGTGCCTCCCTCGGGTACCGGAGGCAGGTCCATGACCGGCGGCATCACCACGCTCCTTCCCGGCGCGCCCACAGCCCGCCGGCCTCCGCGCGGACGCAGGCGCCGGCGCATCCGCGAAGAGCCGCGCACGCCCAAGGCCCGCGCGCGTGCCCGGCCAACCGTTCGCGCCGACGCCCGTGCCGGTGGCGGTGCCGGTGCCCGTTCGGTGCCGGTGCCGGTGCCGCCACGGCCGTTGGTCCGGGATACGGGTCTCCCGCGCCCGGCTGTCGGGCACGCGCCCGTGCCGCGGTGCCGGTGGTGGGCCCCCGGCCACGGCCAGGGCCACGGCCGGGGCCGCCAGGGGACGCTTACACTTCCTCCGGCACGGCGGCGGCCGACCGGCGCGTCAGCGGCTGAACACCTCGAACGTCACGGCCGGACGCCCGCCGAACCGTGGGGCCGCGGCCTGGGCGTTGGCGGTGAGGAAGGCACGGCAGTACTCCTCGGGGTCCTGGTCGGTGAGCACCTCGATGTAGGCACGGTGCTCCAGCAACGACCTGATGGCCCGCTCCAGCCCGGGCGTCGCGTCGACGGCGTGCGTCGGCGTGGACGACCCCGCGACGGCCACCCAGCGCACGCCGTCCCAGGGTTCGAGGCCCTGCTCGATCAGCTCGGGGAAGATCCACCGGTTCCCCGCGTCACCGGCCGCGTCGAGGGTGGCCCGGCCGACGGCGACGTGATCGGGGGTGTTCCAGGCCACCGAGCCCCAGGTGTCCCGGTGGTTGAGCGTGAGGACGAGCTCGGGCCGGTGGCGCCGGATGGCGGCGGCGATGTCACGGCGCAGCCCGAGACCGTACTCGATGACGCCGTCCCGGTGGTCGAGGAACTCCACCTCCGACACGCCGACCACCGCCGCGCTGGCCCGCTGCTCCCGCTCGCGCAACGGCCCGCACGTGGCGGGGTCGATGGTGTCAATGCCCGCTTCGCCACGGGTGGCGAGGACATAGGCCACCTCCCGTCCGCCGTCCGTCCAGGAGGCCACGGCGGCGGAACATCCGTACTCGAGGTCGTCGGGGTGGGCCACGACGGCGAGTGCGCGCCGCCAGTCGTCGGGCATCGGCAGGAGCTGGTCGTTCACTTGATCGGTCATGGCGGCAGAATACGTACGGGCGGGCGCGGGGGCGGCGGGTTCGCACGGCCGGGGAGCTCTCCCTCCGCGCGGGCGCCGTTCCCCGGCCGCACGGCTCGGTGCCGCGAACCTCGCAGCCGCGGTGAGGCGTTGGGGCTCGCAAGGCTCATGACACCCTTGGGCGGCCCCCGGACGGCCGGTTAGCGTGTGCTCACCCATTCCGACGATCACGGTGGTGCCGCATGCCGCACTTCGACCTGCCCCTCGACCAGCTCCGCACGTACCGCAGCGCGTCCAGGGAGCCCGAGGACTTCGACGCCTTCTGGGCCAAGACCCTCGACGAAGCCCGTTCGCACGAACTCGGCGCGCGTTTCGAGCCGGTGGACACCGGCCTCACGACGGTCGAGGTGTACGACGTGACCTTCGCGGGCTTCGGCGGCCACCCCGTCAAGGGGTGGTTCGTGCTGCCGGCCGGCGCCCGTGAGCCACTGCCGGTCGTCGTCGAGTTCCTGGGCTACGGAGGCGGGCGCGGCCTCCCGCACACGCATCTGCTCTGGGCGTCGGCCGGTTTCGCGCACTTCGTGATGGACACCCGCGGCCAGGGCAGCGGCTGGGCCGGCGGGGACACCCCCGATCCGGTGGGCAGCGGGCCCGCGTACCCGGGCTTCATGACGCGCGGCGTGGAGGACCCGCACGGGTATTACTACCGGCGGCTGTTCACCGATGCCGTACGCGCCGTGGAGGCCGCCCGGTCGCACCCGCTGACCGACGCCTCGCGCACCGCGGCCATCGGCATCAGCCAGGGTGGCGGGATAACGCTGGCCGTCGGCGGACTGGTGCCGGACCTGGTGGCCATCGCCCCGGACGTACCGTTCCTGTGCGACTTCCCGCGCGCCACGACCGTCACCGACCGCACCCCCTACCGGGAGCTCTCCATGTACCTCAAGACGCACCGGGGCCGCAGCGAGCAGGTCGCCAGCACCCTCGCGTACTTCGACGGCGTGCACTTCGCGGCGCGCGGCACGGCGCCCGCGCTCTTCTCCACCGCGCTCGAGGACCTGACGTGCCCGCCGTCGACGGTGTTCGCGGCCTTCAACGCGTACGCGCACGAGGACAAGGCGATCGAGGTCTACGACTTCAACGACCACGAGGGCGGCGAGTCCTTCCAGCAGGCGGCTCAGCTCCGCTGGCTGCCGCGCAGGCTGACGGCCTGACGCGCGGCGGCCGGGGCCGCACCGCGCGGACGGGGACGGGACGAGGACGGGGACGGGGACGGGGACGGCGGGAGGCTGCTCCTCCGGACGAGAGGCTGCTCCTCCGGGCGGGGGGATTCGCCCGCCCGGGGGGCGCCGTCGTACGTGGCGGCGCGGGACGGCCACCTCGGCCGGCGGTGCCGGCACGGAAGGCGGCCGGGGGGCCGGATCGGATGCCCGTGCGGCGGCCGTTCGGGCGGACGGCATACTGACCGACCGGGCGCGATCACTTCCGACATGCTAGGAGCAGCCATGGTTGACCGGATCGCCACCGAGAAGACGACCTTCAGGCCGGTCTTCGAGGTGGGGTCGTCCTTCATGGAGCAGGCACAGGGCATCGAGGCCCGGTTCCAGCACGCCATCGCCCCGGCGACCGTGGACTTCGACTTCGGCGAGATCAGCCGCGCGGCGAGCGCCATCCCCGACAGCTCGACCGTGAAGATCATTCGCGGTTGGGGTCTCCAGGAGACCGCTCCCGTCAGCGTCATGGTCCTCTCCCTCAGGGAGGCCGTACGCCAGGCCCTCCCGCAGCCGTTCGCGAACCCCGCCTTCTGGGAGAAGGCCGAACGGGCCCTCACCGACGCCTTCGTGGGGCTGTACGGGCAGACCGGCACGCACCTCTCCTTCTACCGGGAGGAGCCGGACAGCACGAGCTACTACTACAACCTCCTGTTCGCCCTCCAGGACGACGAGACCGGTGACGCGGTCCACGCCGTCGCCCTCTGCGCCAACGTGACCGTCGGCCTCGGTCCGGAGGCCGTCCGTGCGCTGACGCCGGAGGACACCGCCCAGTACACGATCCGCGTCAACGCCATCACCGTGCGGCGTACCGCACCGTCCGCGTCCGCCGCCGGCTGACCCCTCCGACGCGGCCGACGGGTCGCCGTGCCTACGCGCTCGGCGCGGGGCGCGGCGCCTCGGCGAGGGTGCCCGCACAGCCGGGGAGGCGGTTGCCGACGCCGCGGTAGGTCAGCGGCAGGCCCGCCAGCCGCTCGGGCAGCAGGCAGTTCTTCCCGTCCACGACCACTGCGGGCGGCGCCATCCGGGCGGCCAGCAGCGACCAGTCGGCCTCGATGATCTGGGGCCACTCCGTGAGGACGACCGCCGCCCGGGCGCCCTGAACGGCCGAACTCAGGTCGGCGCACGGCCGGGCACCGGGGAAGAGCCGTCGCAACTGCTCGGGGTCGACGGCCGGGTCCCAGACGCGGACGGCGCCCGCCTCGGCGACCAGCCGGGGGACGACCACGCGGCTGGGCGCCGCCCGCATGTCGTCGCTCCAGGGTTCGTAGCGGGCGCCGAGGACGGCGATCTCGCAGCCGGCCAGCTGCTCGCCCAGTTCCTCGCGCAGCATGTCGCGCACCAGCCCCGGCTGCGCGCGGTTGACGGCGATGGCCGCGTCGAGCAGCGGCGTCTCCACCCCCCGGGCGTCCGCCCAGTGCGCCAGCGCGGCGGTGTCCTTGGGGAGGCACGAGTCGCCGAAGCCGAGCCCCGGCTGGAGGAAGGCGTGACCGATCCGCGGGTCGAGGCCCACGCCCTGCATCACCTTGTCGATGTCGAGGTCCGGAGCGGCGCACAGACGCGCGCACTCGTTCGCGAAGCTGATCTTCATGGCGAGGAAGGTGTTGCCGGCGTATTTGATCATCTCCGCGGTGTCGGGCGTGGTCACCACCCAGGGGCACGGCAACTCCCCGTACAACCGGCGCAGCACCGGCAACGGGTCCCGCGACCACAGCCCCACGACCGTCCGGGACGGAGTGGTCCAGTCGTCCAGGGCGCTGCCCTGGTTGAGGAACTCGGGGTTGTAGGCGTAACGGTCGCGCAGTTGCGGATGGGCCTGGAGGAGCCGGGCGCTGCTGCCGGGCGGCACCGTGGACTTCACCACCACGGTCGGCGGCGGGAGCAGGGCCGCCACCTCCGCGAGGGCCGACGTGACCTGCGACAGGTCCGCCGCGCCCGTCTCGTCGGGCGGTGTGCCCACGGTGATCAGGACGACGTCGAAGGGCTGCCTGAGGTGCGTGTGCGCGAGGTCAGAGGCGAAGGTCAGCCGCCCGGTCTCCCTGGCCAGCGACAGTTCCTCCTGGAGCCCCGGTTCGTGCACCGGCGTACGGCCGGCCTCCAGGGCGGCCAGCCGGGCCGGTTCGCGTTCGATGCCCGTCACATGATGCCCCTGCCGGGCGAGGGCGACTGCCCCGGTCACTCCGACATAGCCCTGACCAATGATGGCGACCCGCACGTGACTCTCCCGACACCGGCGATACCAGCAGGACCTGCTGCCGCTCCGTACGCGGAAACGCCAGCTTGCGGCCCCGATTGCCGCCGGGCCACCGGTCCCGGCCGGACGGGTGACGGGACCGGGCCCGGCCGGACGGGTGACGGGGCGGGCCCGGCCACCGGCGAACCGGGCGGGTCCGTCCCGCCCCGGTGGCCCCCCTCGGCCGGGAGCGCCGGTGGGAACGCGGGCACGACGCCCCGTGTCAGTCCCCCCGGCGTACCGCTCCCGGCAGGTGCACCACGATCAGGGTGAACGCCGCCAGCACGACGTAACGCAACGCCGAGTCCAGGCCGTTCCAGTCCGAGGACTGCCACATGGCGAACCACTCCCCTCCGATGCCGAAGAAACCCGCCCCGAAGAGGAGCAGCACCATGACCAGGCCGACGCTGCTCGCCCGGCGGGCACGGTCGAAGGCGTTTTGCCCGAACCCCACCGACCAGAGCCAGGTGGCGAGCACGAGGACGGCCGCGGTGAGCACCTCCCAGACGATGATGGCGATGTACGCCGCGTTCTGGAGGGCGGGTGAGGTGATCGCCCGCCACATCAGTTGCGGGTCCTTGAAGGTGGTGTCCATGGCCAGGACGTGCTGGACGAACTGCTGATTGGTGCCGAAGTCGGTGATGTTGCCGAAGGCCACCAGGACCATCGACAGCGCGACCGTGCCCGTCAGAGCGGCCGCCGCGACGGGCAGGGTGCCCAGTCGGAGGAGCCTGCCCAGAGGTGTCCCGGTGCGTTCGGTGCTGCCTGCCACGTCGAATCCCCCTCGTAAAGCCGGGTTGTCACACGCAACCTCGCTCGGTTTCCTCTCATCATCCTCTCTGCGACAGATCAACACGGCGGTGGGGGGCGGACGATGGACCGGACGGCGGCACGGAGCAGCGGCACGCGGACGGAACCGGGCGGCGGACCGAGCCGGCGCCGGCTTCTGGGGACCGGCGCCGCCGCTGCCGTCTCGGGGGCGTTCCTCACCGGGATGACGGGCACACGGGCGCCGGGCCCGGGAGCCGGGGCGGTGGGCGGCGCGGGCAAGGCGCCGGGCGCGCCCCGTGCCGCGGACTGGGCGGCGCTGGCCAAGGAGCTCGACGGAACGCTGGTGCGG
Source organism: Streptomyces gobitricini (assembly GCF_039532985.1). NCBI lineage: Bacteria > Bacillati > Actinomycetota > Actinomycetes > Kitasatosporales > Streptomycetaceae > Streptomyces > Streptomyces gobitricini. The sequence continues at coordinate 330,912 of NZ_BAAASR010000018.1, forward strand.
CCGGGCGACCGGGACTACGACGTGGCCCGTACGCTGTTCAACCCCCGGTTCGACGCCGTACGTCCCACGGGGATCGCCTACTGCGCCCGGCCCGAGGACGTCCAGGGCTGCCTGGCGTTCGCCCGTCGGCACGGGGTGCCGGTGGCGGTACGCAGCGGCGGACACTCGTACGCGGGCTGGTCGTCGGGGCCGGGCCTGATCGTCGACGTGCAGAACATGGCGTCCGTCTCTCTGACGGGCGGCATCGCGACGATCGGCGCGGGCGCCAAACTCATCGACGTGTATGACAGGTTGACCGCCGGCGGCCGGACGGTACCGGCCGGGTCCTGCCCGACCGTGGGCGTCGCCGGACTGGTGCTCGGCGGCGGCGTCGGGGTCGTCAGCCGTGCCTACGGCGTGTCCAGTGACAGTCTGACGGGGGCCAGGATCGTCACCGCCGACGGCCGGATACGGGACGTGGACGCCAAGCGCGACCCGGACCTGTTCTGGGCGTTGCGCGGCGCCGGCAACGCCCAGTTCGGGGTGGTCACGGAGCTGCGGATGCGCACGCACGCGGCACCGGAGTGCACCACGTTCTTCCTCAGATGGCCCTGGGCGCGCGCGGCCGCGGTGGTACGGGAGTGGCAGCGCTGGGCCCCGGCGGCGCCGGACGGGATCTGGGCGAACCTGCACCTGGCGGCGCCGGTGGGCGGACGTCCCGGTTCGGTCCGGGTCGGCGGGCTTGCCCTCACCGGCCGGAGCGACCTGGAGAACCGGCTCGACCGGCTGGCCGGCGCCATCGGCGCGGCGCCCACGGCGGAGTCGATCCGCACCCGTCCGTTCATGGACGCGATGAAGGTGATGGGCGGGGTGTCCGGCTGGAGCATCGCGCAGGCCCACCAGAAGGGTTCCCTCCCGGGCCGCACCCCGCAGGGCCGGGTGGCCCGCGAGTCGTACACCGCGCGCTCGGACTTCTACACGCGCCCCGTTCCGGCCGCCGGCGTCAGGGCGCTGATCGCCCGGGTGGAACGCCTGGCCCGGCTCAGTGGCGGCGGTGCGGGCAGCATCGCGCTGGACGCGATGGGCGGCGCGGCGAACCGGGTCCGGGCGGCCGACACGGCGTTCGTCCACCGCGACGCGCTCTTCCTCGCCCAGTACATCGTCTCCTGGCCCGACCGCGCCCCCGCGGCGACGGTGGCCCGGCACCGCGCGTGGCTGGACGCCACGTACGACGTGATGCGTCCGTGGGCGAGCGGCCAGGCGTACCAGAACTACACGGACCCGGCGCTGCGGGACTGGCGTCGCGCCTACTACGGTGCGAACATCGACCGCCTGGTGAAGGTGAAGGCCGCGTACGACCCGGAACGGCTCTTCCGCCACCCGCACGGCTTCTGAGCCCGCCCGGTCATCCTCCGCTTGCTCCCTTCCCCGGCCCGTCGCTTCACCGGTTCTTCGGTTCAGCGGCCCGTCGCTTCACCGGTCCGCCGCTTCACCGGCCCGTCGCTTCACCGGTTCGTCGCTTCACCGGTTCGTCCGTCCCGGAGGGCGGATGTCAGTGGTGGGTGCCACGCTTCTGCCGTACGCGATTTCCGTGACGCCCGCGAAACGAGGCATGCGCCGTGATCACCACTGACTTCGCCCCCGGCTCGCCCTGCTGGCTCGACCTCGGCTCGCCCGACGTCCCGGCGACGGCCGACTTCTACGGCTCGGTGTTCGGCTGGGAGTTCCAGCCGTACAGCCCCGAGGAGAGGGACTACGGCTTCTTCAAACAGGACGGCAGGACGGTCGCCGGGCTGGGGAAGCTCACCGAGGAAGGCGCCCGTTCGGCCTGGATGATCTACTTCAGCACGCCCGACGCCGACGCCACCACCGAAGCCGTGCAGCGGTCGGGCGGCTCGGTCCGGGTCGCCCCGATGGACGCCGGCGATGAGGGCAGGATGGCCCAGTACACCGACCCGCAAGGGGGCCAGTTCGCCGTGTGGCAGCCGGGGTCCACCAAGGGCGTGGAGGCCGTGGACGGCCCGGGCAGCCTGGGATGGGTCGAGTTGTACACGACGGACGCGGCCGCCGCCAAGGAGTTCTACGGGAACCTGTTCGGGTGGCAGACGCAGGACATGGATCTCCCGGGCGGCGGGGCGTACTCGCTGATCGGCCCGTCCGGCCTGCCCCCGGAGCGGATGCACGGCGGTCTCATGCAGCTCCCGGCCGACGCGCTCACCCTCACCGGTGGCCGCCCCTACTGGCACCCCGTGTTCGGTTCCACCGACTGCGACGCGACGGTCGCCGAGGTCAGGGAGAAGGGCGGCACCGTTCAGATGGGACCCGAGGACGCTCCGGACGTCGGCCGTCTCGCGGTCTGCGTCGACCCGGCCGGAGCGGACTTCGTGGTCCTCACGCCCGTACAGGGCTGACTCCGGGGCGGCCGGCCGGCCATGGGTCCGCTCGTCCGGCCGTGGGTCCGCTCGTCCGGGCGGCCGGTGCGGGGTGGCGCGGACCGGGCGCCCACCCGGGAGTGGGCGCCCGCGCCGTCCGGGCCTCCGGGCGCCCGGAGATCCGGGGGTCCGGAGATCCGGGGGTCCGGAGATCCGGGGGTCCGCGCCGGTGACGGTGCCGTCCGCCGGCCGGTTCACTGTCCGGAGGGCGTCTCCGCTCCGCCGTCGAGGCGGGCCTGCAGCCGTCGCAGGACCAGGCGGGCGATGTCGGCCAGGGTCAGGCCGGTGCCCATGAGTTCGGCGGGCGAGAGGACCAGGTCGAAGCGGTTGCGCACGCCCACCAGGAGTTCCGCGCCCATGAGGGAGTCCAGCCCGTGGTCCTCCAGACGGCGGTGCGGGTCCAGGTCGTCGCTGCTCATGTGGAGCACGCCCGCCAGCAGGGTCGCGAGCATCGAGGTGACGGCGGCCTCGGCCTCCTCCGGTGCCATCCGGGCGAGTTCACGCAGTGTGTCGGCCTGGGACCGGTTGTCGTCCTCCGTGCCGTCCGGCATCAGCGCCTGGAAGCGCGGGCCCTGGAGCAGCGGGAGCAGGGCCCTGGCGTAGGCCCAGTCGCAGCGCTCGACGCCGGCGACGGAGGACCCGGCGGCGAGCGGGGGGCCGGCCGCCGTGAGCGCCTCCCCGGGCGTCAGGGGGACCATCCCCAGGCGGGAGACGGTGTGTTCCAGGGCGTGGCGGGCGACGTACCCCGTCCCGCCGATCGCACCCCACGCGATCGTCGTGGCGGGCAGGCCGGCGGCACCGCGATGGCGGGCGAGGGCTTCCAGATAGGCGTTGCCGGCCGTGTAGGGGGCCTGGGCGATGTTGCCGAGGCAGGCCGTGAGGGAGGAGTAGGCGACGAACAGGTCCAGCGGCCGGTCACGGGTGAGCAGGTCCAGCAGGGCGCCACCGGTCGTCTTGGGTGCCAGGACGGCACTGAACCGTGCGTCGGTCAGCTCCGACAGGGGCGCGTCGTCCAGGTGCATGGCGCAGTGCACCACGCCGCGCAACGGGCGGCCCGTGGCGTCGATGTCCCGCAGGAGCCGTTGTACGGCGTCCGGGTCGGTGACGTCGGCGGCGTACGGGGTCGCCCGCACGCCCTTTTCGGCGAGGCGGGCCAGGACCGCGGCCGCTTCGGGGGCCCGCTCGCCGCGCCGGCTCACCAGCGCCAGCTGTCCGGCGCCCAGCTCGGCCAGCCTGTTCGCGGTCGCGGCGCCGAAGCCACCGAGTCCGCCGGTGACCAGGTAGGTGCCGCACGGGTCCAGGCGGGGCTCCAGGTGCCCGGTGGTCACCGGGACGGGTTCGTCCAGGGGGTCGAAGGTGAGGACGACCTTGCCGATGTGACGGGAGTGCTGGAGGAGCCGGAAGGCCTCTTCGACGCGCGCGGCCGGGTACGCCGTGTGCGGCAGGGGCCGGTACGTGCCCGTGGTCACCCGCTCGGCCACCTCGGTGAACAGCTCACCGTTGCCGGGAGCGTGGCGGGGCAGGGTGTTGAGGTCGACCCCGAAGAAGGCGATGTTGCGGTCGAAGGGGCGCATGGACAGCGGCTTGTTCTCAAGGATGTCCCGCTTGCCGAGTTCGATGAAGCGTCCGCCCGGCCGCAGCAGCTCCATGCTGCGGGCGACGGCCTCACCGGCCAGGGAGTTCACGACGACGTCGACGCCCGCGCCGTCGGTGATGCGGCGCACCTCGGGCGCGAAGTCCAGGCTGCGTGAGTCCAGGACGTGTTCGACGCCCTGGGCGCGCAACCAGTCGCGCTTGGCCTCGGAACCCGCGGTGGCGATCAGCCGGGCGCCGTGTGAGCGGGCGTACTGGAGGGTGGCGATGCCGATGCCGCCGGCGCCGCCGTGGACGAGGACCGTCTCACCGGGTGCCAGGCGGGCGAGGCGGTGCAGGCTGTGGTGGATCGTGGCGTGGACGACGGGGAGGGTCGCCGCCGCCGCGAAACTCATCCCCTCGGGGATGCGGCCGAGGGACTCCTCGGGCGCGACGGTGTGGGAGGCCAGTGAGGCGGGAGCGAGCCCGTACACCCGGTCCCCCACCGCCCACCTGGTCACGCCGCGGCCGACCGCGGTGACGACGCCGGCGCATTCCAGTCCCGGTCCCTGGGCGGTGGGGGTGCCTTCCACCGCTTCCCGGGGCAGCAGCCCGTTGGCCGTCAGGGTGTCCCGGTAGTTGAGCCCGGCGGCGCGGACGGCGATGGTCACGTGTCCGGTCGCCGGCCGGGCGGGGGTGGTGGGTTCCCAGGTGAGGCGGTAGCCGAGGCCGGGGTCGCTGACGCGGAGCGTGAAGGCCTCCACCGGCTCGGTGAGGCGCGTCAGCCCCGGACGGGTGCGGGTCTCGCGCGGGACGAAGCGGCCGCCGCGGGTGAGGACGATCTCGTCCTCGTCGCCGGGGGCGAGCAGTTCGGCGGCCAGGCGCCGGGCGTCGGTCTCCGGGTCGCCGCTGCGCTCCAGGCTGACGCGGCGGATGCCGAGCCGGGGCTGTTCGTTGGCCAGGGTGCGCGCCGCGCCCCAGAGGGGCGCGTCACCGGGGAAGGCGGGGTTCTCCGGGGCGGGGAAGAGCCCGGTGGGGCGGGTGACCAGCCACAGCCGGACGGTGGCGTCCTCGGGCAGGTCGTCGCGGCAGGCCGCGGCGATCGCGCGCAGGAGGGCGGCCCGGCGGGTGGCCTGGGCGGTCAGGCGGACGGGGTCGGTCTCCGGTTCGGCACACAGGACGGTGAGCGTCACGTCCCGGGCGCCGGTCGCCAGCAGCCGGGCGAGGGACTCGGGGGCGGTGCCGGCCTCGACGGTCATGACGGTGGCGGGGTCGCCGGCCACCTGCCGCAGCTGGTCGGCGACCGCCCGGCCGGCCGGCATCTCCTCCTCGCTCTCGACGGCGACGGCCCAGGCGGTGAGCCGGTCCGGGACGGGCAGGGGCTCGGCCGCGGCGGTCGCGTCCGCGGGTGCGGCGGCGAGCAGCACGGAGCAGTCGTCCCGCGCGGGCTTCCGGTCGTCGCCGGTGAGGACGACGTCGGTGAAGCCGCACCTTTCCAGCAGCGGCGGCCACTGGTCGCGGGCGAGGAGGTTGGAGTGCGGGCGCAGGTGGTGGTCGCCGCGCTGCCAGAAGCTCTCCAGGGTTCCGAAGATGCCGCTCAGCTGCTCGGTGTCGTGCGGTTCCAGTGCCAGCAGCAGCCCGCCCGGCGCCAGGAGGGCCCGGACCCGGCGCAGCGCGGCGGCCACGTCGGTGGTGGCGTGCAGGGCGTGCGCGGACACGACCAGGTCGAAGGCGCTCTCGGTGAACCCCTGCGGGCCGGGGTCGGTGTCGAGGTCGAGGGTGCGGTAGTCGAGGAAGTCGTGGGCGGCGAAACGGTGTTCGGCACGGGTGAGGAAGGCGGCGGAGACGTCCGTGTACGTGTAGCGGGTGCGCTCCGGGGGGAGTAGCGGCAGCAGGGCGGCCGTGGTGCCGCCGGTCCCGGCGCCGACCTCCAGGACCCGCAGCGGCCGGTCGCTCGGCCACGCTTCGACAAGTCCGCGCACCAGCGCCTGGCAGACACGGTTGTGGAACCGGGCGACCGGCGCGAGGTCGTAGAACTGTTCGTAGGTGGCTCCGTCGGAGGCCAGCAGCTCCAGGGGGTCGCGGGCGCCGCGCAGGATGTCGCCCACGTGCTGGGCCCGCCGGGCGAGAAGCGCCGCGTGGGCACAGAATTCGGGGTGCTCCGCGAGGAGCGCGTCGAGCAGTTCGGGGGTGCGGAAGACTCCGGTCGTCAGGCGCCACCGTCCGTCCGGGAGGGACGCCACCAGTCCGTGCCGCTCCAGCAGGGGCAGCATCTGTTCGACCATGAGGCGGTGGGCCGGGCGCAGTCCGCCGTCGGTGAGCGTCCCCAGGTCGAAGGCCGCGTCCCGGCCGGGCAGGAAGCCGCTCAGCGCCTCGCCCCAGGCGTGCGCGGTGACCTCCTTCTCGGCGGTCACGAAGCGCTCGTAGGGGGTGTCCCGCCAGGCGGTACGCAGGGCGGCGATCCGTTCGGCGGCGGCCGCCGCGAGCCGGGACGGCGTGGGCGCCGTGCCCGCCGGCGCGGGGCCGCCGGGGCGGGGGGCGGCGCGCAGCACGGTGTGCCGCAGCATCACGGGGGCCGGTTCCGCCTCGGTGAGGCGGCGCAGCCGGCAGCCCTCCATCTCGACGGTGACGGTGCCGTCCTGGTCGGTCACGGTGATGTCCCAGCAGACCTCAGCCGCGGCGCGGGAGCGTTCCCGGACGTGCACCAGGCCCGTCGCGGAGGGCGTGCGCCAGACGCGTACGGCGCCGATGGACGAGGGCAGGTACGCGGACGTGGTGGCGGGGTCCTCGTAGAGCAGGGGCGCTCCGGCCTGCAGGGCGCCGTCCAGCAGGGCGGGGTGGGCCTCGTAACCGGCGGCGTCGGTGCCGGGGTCGTGCCGGTAGGAGGCCAGTACTTCGCCGCGGCCCACCCGCAGGCCGGTGAGGACCTGGAACGCGGTGCCGTAGGCCAGCCCGGCCCGGTCGCAGGTCCGGTAGTGGTCGGGGCCGGTGACGGTGCGCGGGCACCGGTCCCGTACGGCGGCGGCGTCCAGGGCGTCGGGGCGCTCGTCGAGCAGCGCGCGCACCCGGGCGCGTACGTGGGTGCGCGGTTCGTCGCCGCGGGCGTCGGTGCTGGTGAGGGTGAGCACCCCGTCGTCGGGTGACACCGTCACCTGCGTGCGCAGCGCCTCGGGGTCGGGCCAGGGCACCGCGAGGGGGCGGTGGATCTGCACGTACGCGACCTCCGCCGGGGAGCCGAGGGCGCGGCGCCCGGCGGCCAGGGCCATCTCGACGTAACCGGTGGCGGGCATGACCACGGTCCCGGCCACCCGGTGCCCGGCCAGCCACGGGACGAGGGCGGGGTCCACGGCGCCGGACCACAGCGGCTGTGGCGCGGGGATCCGCTCGCCCAGCAGGGGGTGGTCGATCCGGCCGTCGCCGCCGGTGCGCAGCACCCAGTTCTCGGGGGCGCCGTTCCAGTGGCGTTCCCGCTGCCACGGGTACGCCGGCAGGTCGACGGGCCGGCCCGGGTGCGGGAAGTGGCGCTCCCAGTCCACAGGGGCGCCCGCCGCCAGCAGGGCGGCCACCGCCTCCGCCACGGCGGCCACGCCGTCGGCGTCCCGCCGCAGCGTCGGGACGTAGCAGGTGGCGGGTGCGGGGCTGGCGCGCCGCAGGTAGGACCGGAGCACCGGGTGGGGGCCGATCTCGAGGAGGATGTCCGTTCCGTCGGCGAGGGCCCGGTCCACCGCCTGCGCGAACCGTACGGGTTCGCGGACGTTGCGCCACCAGTAGTCGGCGGTCAGCTCCTCGCCGGGCACGGGGGCTCCGGTGACGGTGGAGACCATCGGCAGCCGGGTCGCGGTCGGGGCGAGGCCGGCGAGGGACTGCGCGAGCGGTTCGCGCAGCGGGTCCATGGCCGCGCTGTGGAAGGCGTAGTCCAGGCCGAGGTCGCGGAAGAAGACCTGACGGCTCATGAGTTCCTCGCCGAGGGCGGCGAGGGCGTCCGGGTCCCCGGCGACGGTGACGTCCCGGCCGCTGTTGACCCCGGCGATCTCCAGGCGGCCCTCGTACGCGGTGAGGACCTCCCGCGCGGCCACCTCGCCCAGGCCCACGGCGGCCATCCGTCCGCTGCCCGCCGTGGCGGCCTGGGCGCGGCTGCGCTCGGCGATCACGCGGGCGGCGGAGGGCAGGTCCAGTGCCCCGGCGGCGTGGGCGGCGGCCACTTCGCCGACGCTGTGGCCGATGACGGCGGAGGGCCGCACGCCGCGCTCCGCGAGCAGGGCGACCAGCGCGGTCTGCACGGTGAACAGCATCGGCTGGGCGATCTCGGTGCGCTCCCAGTGGGTGGCGTCGGCCGACTCCAGCCGCTTGGCCACCGACCACCCCAGGTACGGGGCGAGGGCCGTGTCGACCTCGTCGACGGCCGCTCTGAACCCCGGCTCCCGGGCCATCAGGTCCGCGGCCATGCCGGGCCATTGGGAGCCGTTGCCGGAGAAGACGTACGTCACCGCGCCGTGCCCGGTCTTCTCCCCGACCGCCCCGGCGGCGTCCGTCCGTTCCTGGGTGCCGTCCCGGTCGCCGTCGCCCGGGAACAGCCGCGCCAGCCGTGCGGCCGCCTCGCGGGCCCCGTTCGCCAGGACGACCGCGCGGTGCGGGTGCGCGTCACGCCGCAGGCACGTGGTGCGGGCCAGGTCGTAGAACTCCCCCGGCTCGGCGGTGGCGAGCCGTTCCGTCACCCGGGCGGCCGCCTCGCGCAGCGCCCGCGCCGACCGGGCGGACACGAGCACCGGCAACGGCCGGTCCCCCGGTCCCGCGGCCTGCCGGGGCAGCGGGGCGGCGGCGGGCGGGGCGGCCAGCACGACGTGGGCGTTGGCGCCCCCGAACCCGAAGGAGTTCACGCCCACGGCGGACCGCCGGGTCACCGTGACGGGGAGGGGCTCGACGGCCGGGGCCAGCCCGAGGCCGGAGAAGTCGATGTCCGGGTGGAGGGGCGTGGCGTGCAGGGACGCGGGGACGTGCCCGTGGCGGAGCACGAGCAGGGCCTTGAACAGGCCGGCCATCCCGGACGCGGGCTCCAGGTGTCCGAGGTTCGACTTGACGGAGCCCAGGGGCAGCGCGCCGCCGCCGCGGCGCCGCCCGAGGGCCCGGCCGACGGCGCGGGCCTCGACAGGGTCGCCCGCCTGGGTGCCGGTGCCGTGCGCCTCGAAGTACACCAGGTCGTCGGGGTGCACGCCCGCCTCCGCGTAGACGGAGCGCAGCAGTTCCTCCTGCGCGGTCGCGCTGGGCAGGGCCACGCCCTGCGTCCTGCCGTCGCAGTTGGTGCCCGTGCCCCTGATCACCGCGTGTACGCGGTCACCGTCGGCCAGCGCGTCGGACAGGCGCTTGAGGACGACCACTCCCCCGCCTTCGGCGCGTACGAATCCGTCGGCGTGTGCGGAGAACGCCGCGCACCGGCCCCGGCGGGACAGCATGGCCGCCTGGGAGAAGCCCACGTAGTTGAGGGGGCTGGTCAGGATGTTGACGCCACCGGCCAGGACGGCGCGGCCGCCGCCCTCGGTGAGGAAGCGGCATGCCCGGTCCACTGCCACCAGGGAGGAGGAGCAGGCCGTGTCGATCACCATGCTGGGGCCGCGCAGGTCCAGGAAGTGCGAGAGGCGGTTCGCGCCGAGCGCGCCCGCGGCACCGAGCATGGTGTAAGGATTCACGTCGCCAGTGAGGGTGAGCTGCAAAGTGCCGTAGGAATGGTCGGACATTCCGATGAAGACCCCGGTGTCCGAACCGGCCAGTGCGGAGGCGGGAATCCCCCCGTCGTCCAGTGCCTCGACGGCCAATTCCAGCAGCAGCCGGTGCTGCGGGTCCATCTGTGCCGCTTCTCTGGGCGAGATGCCGAAATACGCCGCGTCGAATCCGGCGATGTCGGAGAGGAAACCACCGGCGGCCGTATAGGACTTGCCCGGCCGAGGCGCCGGCCGGTCGACGAACCGCCGCACCTCGAAGCGGTCGTCCGGAACCTCACCGACGAGGTCCCGCCCGCTGTCGAGGGCGCCCCAGAGCGCCCCCAAGTCGGTGATGTCGCCGGGCAGTCGGCATCCGACACCGATCACGGCGATGGCGGTCTCGTGGTCGTCGACGTCGGTAAGGTCCATGAATATGCCTTCCGTCAAAACAGCGGCTGTGGACATCACAGTTCTCGGGACTGCAACCTACGGCCGTCGAACGGAGACATTCGGCGCACACGCCCGAGCTCGCCGGGATCGGAAAACTTCCCCCCTTTGGCGGGAATACGATTCCTCTGTTACGGCGCCTCCCGCGACCGAGCCCTCCGGCGCCTGCGCCGGGTCCCGGGAAACCGATAGCGCGACGCGGCGTCTTCTCCCTCGCGCGCCCGCCCGGCCGGAACTCACTGGCGCGGGTGGTAAACCGGTGACCGGGCCGGGCCGGCCTCGGCAAGAGCCCTCGCCGGGGCGGGAGTCGGAGCGCCCGAGACCTCGATCCACCGCTGTGCGCGCGGTGTTGCCCCGGCCCGGTGGTGGCGGTCACCGCGCAGAGCGTCGCGGACGCCGGCGAAGTGGCGGGCGCCGCTGGCGGGTCGGGCCGGTGCGCACGGCCCCGCCCGTCTCCGGCGGGCCCCGCATGGCCGGCGGTCTCCGCGCGGGCCGGACGGTCATCCGGCCGGGACGGTCTCCTCCCGGGCGACCAGCCGCGACAGTTCGACACGGGACCGGACCCCGAGGAGCGCGAAGACGTTGCGCAGATGATGGTCGACGGTACGGGGGCTGATGGAGAGCCGCAGCGCCACCTCGCGGTTGGTCGCCCCCTCGGCGACGCACCGGGCGATGCGCAGTTGCTGCGGGGTGAGGCACGCCAGCGGACCGGCCGTCTCCGGCGGGGCCGCCCCGCCCGTCGCCCGCAGTTCGGCCCGGGTCTGCTCGGCCCACACGACGGCGCCGGAACGCTCGAAGGCGTAGAGCGCGTCCTTGAGCCGTCCCCGGGCCTCGCGCGGCCTTCGCCGGCGCCGCAGCCACTTGCCGTACAGCAGCAGCGTGCGGGCGCGCTCGAAGTCGCCACCCGCCCGCTCGTGCCGGGTGAGCGCGTACGCGTACAGCGCCTCCGCCTCCGGCGGCGGGGCCAGCAGGGCGCGGCAGCGGGCCAGCTGCGCGGGGGCCTGCGGATCGGCGCCGAGGGCCGCCCAGCCGGCGAACTCCTCCACCGCGGTACCGGCGTCGGCCGCGCATTCCCCGGCGAGCACGGCGGCCTCCACGAAGCAGGGCGCCATGAGCATCCGTACGGCGAAGTGACCGCGCCGGTGCCCCGGCCGCACCAGGGGGCCCAGGCGGGCGGCCGCGTCCAGGGCCATGCCACGCCCCAGGTCGGCGCGGGCGCGGGCCCATTCGGCGAGGGAGGCGGCCTGGACGAGGCCGTGCGGGCGGGCGATGTCGAGGGCCGCGTCGGCGTGGGCGGTGAGCGTGGCGCCGCCGCCCTCGATCGAGGCCACCAGGGCGAGGACGGCGTGGTGCTGGGCCACGACGTTGCGCTGGCCCGATCGGTGCGCGGTTCGCAGCCCCTCCTCGGCGTGGGCCCGTGCGCGCGCGTGCCGCCCGGCCCGCAGCTCGGCGTAGGCGAGGTGTTCCAGGGCCTGCGGGACGAGGGTGGCGGTGTCCCGCGCCCGGGCGGCTGCCAGGGCCCTCGCGTTGAGGCGGCAGGCGGCGGTGATGTCGCCGAGGACGAGCGCCGCGGCCCCGGCACGTAGCAGCCGTACCGGGTCGTCGTCGTCCCCGGCCCGGTCGATCACCCGCCGCAGCGGCCCCCGCGCGTCCCCGAACCGGATGCTCAGCGCGGCCTGCATCCCGGCCCGGAAGTCGTCGTCGTCCGGATCGCGGGATGCCGTCCCCTGGTCGAGGGCGGTCAGGCAGGCGGGGAGATCTCCGGCGGCCCACGCCGCCTCCATGGCGCCGAACCTGGCCCCACGGGCGCCCTGCGGGTCGTAGGGGTCGAGCAGCGCGGCGGCCAGCAGCAGCGCCTCGTGCGCGTCGCCCACGGGCCCGTCCCGCAGGGCGAGGGCACCGCGCACCAGTTCGGCGCCGCCCCGCACCGCGTCGTGCCCGGCCGCCCCCTCGCGGGCAGCGGCCAGCAGTTCCCCGGCCCGGCGGGGGCGGCCGCCCAGCCGGGCGTACTCCGCGGCGGCCGTCAGCCGGGCGGCGCGGGAGCGGTGCGCGGCGGTGAGGTCGGCCGCCCGGGCCAGCGCCAGGGACCGCTGGAGGGGTTCGGCCCGTACCTCCGCGGCGGACGCGGCGGACGCCAGCTCGGCGGCGAGCCGCGGGTCGGGGCCGTCGGAGGCCAGGGCGCGGTGCGTGAGGTGGGCCAGCCGGTCGCGCTGTCCGTCGAGTACGGCGGCGAGCCGGGCGTGCGCCGCGCGCCGGCGGGCGAGCGGGGCACCGCGGTGGACGGCTCGGCGCACCAGCGGGTCGTCGAACCGGACGAGGTTGCCCTCGCTGCGCGCCACCCCGGCCCGCTCGGCGGCGTCCAGGGCGGCGGGGTCGAGGCCGGCGGCGCGGGCGGCCCGCAGCACCAGGGCCTCGTCGGCGCCGCAGCCGTCCGGGCGGTGCTCGTGGGCGGCGGCCACCAGTAACAGGAGGTCGCGCGTGGCGGAGGGCAGTCCGGCCAGCCGGCCGCCCACGACACGCGTCAGGGTTGGTCCGTCCGCGAGGGGCCGGGGCAGCGGCGCGTGCCCGGAGAGCTGCGCCGGCGACAGCCGGCCGGCGAGGGCGGTGAGGAGGGCGGGGTTGCCCTCGGCCTCGCGGAGCAGTTCGGCACGTACGAGGGGGTCGGCGGCGCCGAGGGCGAGGTCGTCGAGCAACGCGCCCGTCGCGTGCTCGGTGAGCGGGCCGAGGCGGAGGAGGGGGAGTCCGGCGAAGTCGGGGGCGCAGGCCCGGTGCCCGGCCACCGACAACAGGAGGGCGACGCCCGGTGCCGAGTCGACGCGCCGGGCGGCGAAGCCCAGGGCAGCGCGCGACAGCGGGTCCCACAGGTGCGCGTCGTCGACGCAGACGAGGACGGGCCGCCGGTGGCCGGTGCGCCGCAGCAGGTCCAAGAGCACGGTGGGCGGCAGGCCGGTGGCCGGCGTGCCGCTGCGCGCGGTGCCGCCGGGTGCGGTGCCGTCGCCCGAGGGGATGCGGGCGGCCGGGTGGCCGGGGGCGAGGACGCCGGGGGTGACGGCACCGAAGGCGGGGGCGTCGAGGGCGGCGGCGCTGCTCAGCAGTGCGTGCAGCCCACTGAGGGCGAGGTGGCGCTCGGCCGGCGCGGCGCGGGTGTGCAGGACGGTTCCGGCAGCGAAGTCGCGTACGGCCCGGTCCAGCAGGGCGGTCCGGCCCAGTCCCGGCTCGCCTGCGACGAGCAGAACCCCCGAGCGGCCGGACAGCGGGCGCTCCGACAGGGCGGCCACGGCGTCCAGTTCGGCGGCGCGGCCGTACAGTCGTGGGGATGTCCCGGCGGTCGTCTTCGTCACGCCGATCACGTTACTTCCGCGTAACGACTACCGGAAGCCTTGGGTCCACGCCGGGCGTGCGGCTCCTCCAACCACTGCGAACTGGAAGAACAGCCCCCCGGGTGCCCTGTCGGTGGGCATGTTCCCAAGGGCGGCGGGGCAACTCTGTGCCCGGGCACAACGCGGCCCGGTGGCGGCCGCGCCCAGAGGGCCGCGGCCGCCACCGGGGTGGTGGTCAGGAGTTGTGCGGGCAGTTGCCGCGGTACTCCTCGATGGTCAGGCTGGGGCGCGGTATCGGGCAGAGGAACTGCTCGTAGCGGGTGTCGTTGTCGATGAACCGCTTGAGCCAGGAAATGCTGTACTTGGCGATCGTGGTGTCCGAGGTGTTCGGTGTGAAGTGGGAGGCGTTGTTCAGTTCGAGGTACGCCTTGTCGAGCGTGGACGGCAGCGACTGGTAGAACGGCTCGGAGTGCGAGGACACCGGGGCGACCGTGTCACCGTCGGCCCCGATGATCATCGTGGGCGTCCTGAGCTCCGGCCACGTCTTGTCGGTGTTCCAGCCGGTGAGCGGGATCGCCGCCTGGAGTGACGGCCGGCTCTTGGCCGCCTCCAGGGAACCGCCGCCGCCCATGGAGTGCCCCATGACGCCGAGCCGGGTGCTGTCGACGCGGTTTCTCACCGTGCTGCGCTGCGTCAGGTGGTCGAGCGCGGCGAGCAGTTGCCGGCCCCTGCTGTCGGGCTGGTCGAGGGTGCTGTTCGTGTCGATGGTGAAGACGACGAACCCCTGGGAGGCCAGGCGCGGTCCGAGCCAGGCGATGGACGACTCGGTGGCGGTGAAGCCGGGCGAGATCGCCACCGCTCCGAACGTACCTTGGCTGGTGGTGGTCGGGTAGTAGATCGTGCCGCCGCCGAAGCCGCTGGCACTCAGTGAGGAGACGCTGGTCTGCGACACCGCGAAGGGACCGCGCACCGACTCGATGCTCGACGTGGTGGGCGCGGGGCCCCGCTCGTAGGGGTTGTCAGCCGCCTGGGCGCCCGGGGTCATGGCGGTGCTGAGACCGGCGACGGCCAGGAACGCCGCCAGGGCCGCGGTGACCGTCCGGCGGCGGCGCTTACCGGCCACGGGGGCGGCGGTGGGGGCGAGGGTGGGGGTGGAGGTGGAGGTGGGGTTACTGTGCTGTTGCACGACGGAGTCGTCCTCTCTGTCGTGGCGCGTGCGTCCCGGTGCGGCCGGTCCGCATCGCCGTGGCGGGTGGGGGTGCCCCACTGTCACGGCGTCCCGGGCGGTGCGGCATCGGTGTAATCACCGGCCTCGGCGGGGCGGAAAATCAGCCACACCGCTCACCTCAATTTGCGAGACTGACACGGATGGACGATGTCGGACGTTTCCGGTCGGCGGCGGTCGCCTGGGCGGCAGGCGGCCGTGGTGCCGCACCGGCCGCGGCGAGCGCACGGGAACTGGCCGTCCGCGTCCGGCTGAGAAAGGTCCTCCTCGTCGAAGGCCCCAGCGACCGGGTCGCCGTCGAGACGCTGGCCGCCTGCCTGGGCCGGGACCTGGACGCCGAGGGGTTCCCCGTCGTGCCGCTCGGCGGTGTGACCGGCATCGGACGGTTCCTGGAGGTGCTCGGTCCGCGGGGGCTCGGCCTCGACGTGGCGGGGCTGTGCGACGCCGCGGAGGAGCGCTGGTTCCGGCGCGGGCTGGAGCGGGCCGGGCTCGGCGGCACCCTCGGTCGCGCCGACATGGAACGGCGCGGCTTCCACGTGTGCGTGGCCGACCTGGGGGACGAGCTGATACGGGCGGTGGGCACCGACACGGTCCGGCAGGTCATCGTCGCCGAAGGCGAGTGGCGGGCGTTCCGCACGTTCCGGAACCAGCCCGCGCAGCGGGAGCGGACCGTCGAGCAGCAGCTGCACCGGTTCATGGGCACCCACAGCGGCCGGAAGTCGCAGTACGCGCGGGCACTCGTCCGGCGGCTGGACCCGGCGGGTGTCCCCCGGCCCCTGGCCCGCCTGCTCGCGGACGCGACGGCCTGAAGGTCCCGGCGGCGACACGCGCGGGGGAGGATGCCCGCCACCGCCCGGCTTCCACGGCACCGAACACACGCCCGCAAACCGGAGGGCGGTCGGGTGCGGCTCGGTGCGCGACGCCGTACCACTCCGTACGTCCCCGTACGGCCCCGTCGCGAGCGGGTGCCCCGCGGCACCGGTGACGGTGCTCCACGGCTGTTGACTCGCCGCTCCGGAGCGGCTGGTCACCGGTGGTTTCCCGGGGCGTGGCGCGACGGGCAACAGGAAACCCGTTCTCCTCGGTGGTCGCCGTGGACAGTCTGGAGTCGACAGCACGCCGCAAGACCCACCAAGGGGGAAACGTGCGCAAGACGAAGATGATGAGGACCGCCGCGGCACTCGCGCTCGCCATCGGGACGATGACCACGGTCTCCGCCACCCAGGCCCAGGCGGCGGAGGCCGCCGCCAGCCACGGGTGCGCTTCGGGGTACGTCTGCCTGTACCCGGGCGCGGGGTGGAACAACGACCGCCCGACGCACCGGTACTACACGTACGGGGCTCACAACCTCAGCAACATGTACGGGACGTACCGCATCTTCAACAACCAGACCGGCGGGGCCACCGTGCGGACCTGCACCGGGTACAACGGCACCGGCTGCCAGGGCTATCTCGGGGCCGGCTACTACATCGACAAGGACATGACGCCGATCAACTCGATCACCCTCCAGCGGTAACCCCGAGCCCCCGGCATCATGGACAGCTTCCGGAGCCGCCGACCCGGCGACTCCGGAAGTCCTGTTTACGCCACCTCGGACGAATCGTCCGGCCGACGGCCGGACCCCCGCGGTAGCCTTGACCCCTGTCATCTCGCAATCTGGGCGCACCTTGCCACGGGGGATGCTTTGGGGGATCCGGACCGGGGACGGAGAACCGACCGTCCGCACGAGTTGCCCGACGACGCCGCGGTGTCCTTCTCCGCGCGGCTGAGAGACCTGCGGCTGCAACGCGGCCTGTCACTGGCCGAGATGGCGCGTCTGACGCACTACAGCAAGGGCTATCTCAGCAAGATCGAGACCGGCGCCAAGCGGGTCACCATCGACGTGGCGCGCCGTTGTGACCAGGTCCTGCGGGCGGAGGGCGAACTGCTGCGCCTGGTGCGGGAGACGCCACCTCCCCACTCGCCGCCGGAGGACCGGCCGGACGACAACTGCCCCTACCGGGGCCTGTCGGCGTTCGGGCCGCAGGACGCGGGGTGGTTCTTCGGCCGGGAGCGGGTGACGGCCGCGCTGGTCGAGCGGCTGTACGAACGAATCGGCGGCGGACCGCTGTTGGTGGTCGCCCCGTCCGGAGCCGGCAAGTCGTCGCTCCTCAACGCCGGTCTGGTGTCGGCTCTCCGGCGCCGGGGCGGCTTCCCGATGGCGGGTGCCGACGAGTGGCCGCTGGTGAGGTGCACGCCCACCACGCAGCCGCTGCAGGAGCTGTTGGACCGCACCGCCAAGGCCCTGGGGAGCGATCTCGGCATCGGTACACGCCGGTTGAGCGCCCGGCCGGAGGCACTGCTCGCAGCCGTCCACCGGCTGTCGGGCGCTCCGCCTCCGGAGGGCCGGGTGCCGGAAGCCCGGGCGCCCGGGGACGGCCGGGTCGCGATAAGCCCGCCGGCCGGTGACGGGGGGCGGTCGGCCGGCGAGGAGGGGGCGCCGGCCGGTGACGGGGGGCGGTCGGCCGGCGGGCGGGGGCCGGGCGCCGAGCCGGGGGGGGGCGGCCGCCGCCCGCCGCCCGTCCGGCCGGTGCTGATCGTCGACCAGTTCGAGGAGCTGTTCACGCTCTGCTCCGACGAGGACGAGCGGCGCGCGTTCGTCCGCGTCCTCACCGCTCTCGCCACCTCCCGGCCGGAGGTCACCGGGTACGACCCGGCCGTCGTGGTGATCGGCGTGCGGGCCGACTTCACCGGCAGGTGCCTGGACCTCCCCGAACCGGCGTCGCTCTTCACGGACGGGCTGTTCGTGGTGCCCCAGATGTCCGTGGCCGAACTGCGCGAGTCCATCACCCGCCCGGCACGGCTCGCGGGGGTCACGCTCGAACCGGGACTGGTCCCGCTCCTGC
Source organism: Streptomyces gobitricini (assembly GCF_039532985.1). Taxonomy (NCBI): domain Bacteria; kingdom Bacillati; phylum Actinomycetota; class Actinomycetes; order Kitasatosporales; family Streptomycetaceae; genus Streptomyces; species Streptomyces gobitricini. The sequence continues at coordinate 348,468 of NZ_BAAASR010000018.1, forward strand.
TGCGGGACGCGGGCCTGCGCGACGACACGGGCACGGCGGGCCCCCAAGGCGCGCCGGCGCGGGCCCCGTCCGGCGCCCTGCCCCTGGTGTCCCACGCGCTGATGACCACCTGGCAGCGGCGCGAGGGTGCCACGCTGACCGTCGCCGGGTACGAGGACACCGGCGGCATCCAGGGGGCGGTCGCGCGTACGGCCGAGGACGTGTTCGCCCGCCTGTACCCGGCCGAGCAGAAGGTCCTCCGCCGGATCCTGGTGCGGCTGGTCCATGTCGCCGACGGCGCCGGGGCCACACGGAGGCGGATGGGCCGGACGGCCCTGCTGGAGCAGCTGGCCGGCGCGGAGGGTGCGGCGGGCGCGCTCGACGCCTTCGTCCGGGCCCGGCTGATCACGATGGACAGCGACACCGTCGAGATCACTCACGAGGCCCTGCTTTACGCCTGGCCCCGGTTGCACGGCTGGATCCACGCCGACCGGGCCGGGCTGCTGATCCACCAGCAACTGGCGCACGCCGCCGAGGACTGGGAGCGGGAGGGGCGCGACCCGTCCGCCCTCTACCGCGGGGCCCGGCTGGACACCGTACGGGCATGGGCCGACGAGCTCGACGGGGCGAGCAGGCTGAGCCCCCGCGAGACGGCCTTCCTGCGCGCGAGCCGGGCGGAGGAGGAGGGCCGCGCCGAGCAGGCCAGACGCCAGGTGAGGTGGCAGCAGCGGATGCTGGCCACGCTCGTCGTCCTGCTGGCCCTCGCGCTGACCGCCGGGGGCGTGGCGTACCAGCAGCGGGCCGGTGCCCTCGACCAGGAGCGGGTGGCCCGTTCGCAGGCGCTCGCCGTGCGGTCCACCTCCCTGGCCTCCGGTCAGCCGGAGGCGTCGATGCTGCTGGCGGAGGAGGCCTACCGCACCAAGGCGACGACCGAGGCGCGCGGGGCGCTGCTCAGCACCCAGTCGCAGCCCTTCTCCGCCCGGCTCCGCGGTCACCGCGGGCCGGTCAACGCGGTGGCCTTCGCACCGGTCGACGGGCTGCTGGCGTCGGCCGGTTCGGACGGCACGGTACGGCTGTGGCGGGTGGCCGACCGCCGGACGACCGCGACGTACACCGTCCCCGGGCGGGTGCGCGCGGTCGCCCTCGCCCCGGACGGGCGGACGCTCGCGGCGACGTCCACGGCCGGACCCGTACGCCTCTGGGACACCGCCGGGCGACGGACCGGACCGGTGGTCCTGCCCGCGCGCACCACGGGCGCGCGGGCCGTGGCCTTCGCGCCGCGCGGGCGGACACTGGCCGTAGCGGGGGCCGACGGCACGGTCCAGCTGTGGGACGTCCCGGCGGCGCGGGCCGTGGCGTTCCTCAGCGGCCACGTGGGCCGGGTCAACGCGGTGGCGTACGCCCCGGACGGGGGGACGCTGGTGTCGGTCGGCTCCGACCGGACCGTACGGCTGTGGGACGCCGTCAGCGGCCGGTCGCTGGCCGTCCTGCGGGGGCACACCGACGAGGTACTCGGGGCCGCCTTCGCCCCGGACGGGCGGACGGTCGCCACCGGTGGCGTGGACCGGACGGTGCGGCTGTGGGACACCGGCCCGCGCCGCGCCGCGCGGGTGCTGACCGGGCACGACGACGACGTCAACGCGGTCGCCTACACGCCCGACGGCACGATGGTGGTCAGCGCGGGCGGTGACGGTACGACGCGGCTGTGGGACGTGCGCAGTGGGCGGCCGGCCATGACGCTGACCGGCCACACCGACTACGTGCTCGGGGTCGCCGTGGATCCGGGCGGCGGGCTGCTGGCCACCGCGGGGTTCGACCGGTCGGTGGCGCTGTGGGACCTGCGGGGCTCGGTCCTGGCGTCGCGTCCGTTCACCGAGATCTGGCAGGCGGCGTACAGCCCGGACGGGACGCTGATGGCCACCGCCGACGCCGACCACACGGTGCGGCTGTGGGAGGTGGCGGGACGCCGGGTCCTGGCGACGTTCACCGGCCACCGGGAGACCGTGTTCTCGGTGGCCTTCTCGCCCGACGGGAGGACGCTGGCGTCCGCCGGCTCCGACGGCACGGTCCGCCTGTGGAACGTGACCTCCCGCCTCCCCTCGGCCGTCCTGACCGGTACCCGGGGGGACGTTTTCTCGGTGGTCTTCTCGCCCGACGGCAAGACGCTGGCGTCCGCCGGCTCCGACGGCACGGTCCGCCTGTGGGACACGGCCACCCGCCTCCCCTCGGCCGTCCTGACCGGCCACACGGACTTCGCCAACGACGTCGCGTTCAGCCCCGACGGGCTTACGCTGGCGAGCGCCGGCGACGACCTGGCCGTACGCCTGTGGGACGTGGCCACCCGCCGGCCGCTGACCACGCTCACCGGCCATACGGGCGCGGTCCGGGGCGTGGCGTTCGGCCCGGACGGCCGGACGCTCGCCAGCAGCGGCAACGACGGGACCGTGCGGTTGTGGGACGCCCGGCTGGGCCACTCCACCGGAACGCTGACCGGTCACACCGGTTCCGCGCGGGGCATCGCGTTCTCCCCCGACGGCAGGACGCTGGCGAGCAGCGGCAACGACCGTACGGTCCGGGTGTGGGACGTGCCCGGGCGGCGGCTGTGGGCGGCGCTGACGGGTCATACGAACGCGGTGTGGGGCACCGTGTTCTCCCGTGACGGACGGACCGTGGCCAGCAGCAGCAACGACGGCACCGTGCGGCTGTGGGACCTGGACGTCGGGACCCGGCTGGCGGAGATCTGCCGGGTGCGGCAGCGCATCGGCCCGCAGGAGCGGGAGAGGCTGCTGCCGGGTCTGCCCGCCACCGTGGACGACGCCTGCGCGGGTCGCTGAGGGCGCCGGTCGCCGGGGTTTCCCGGGTGTTTCCCGTTGACCGTCCGGGTGGGGTGCCGCCGGGACCTCGACGTGCGGAGGGCACGGCCCGCAGGCTGCTGCCCAGTCAGGTACGTCTCCAGGAACGAGGGCCCAGCATGCTTCGCCGCTTCCCACTCGCCGGAACGCTCTCCGGATTGGCCGCCCTCCTCCTCTGGGCACCGGCGCCCGCGTCAGTGGCCGCGACCGTGCGGCCGGTGACCGCGACGCCGTCGGTGGCGGCCGACGGCGCGTGCGCCGTGCGCGCGCCCGGAGCCTCCGCCGCGGCCGAGCGCGCCGTGGCCGCCGCGTGCGAGCAGGTGGCGGCGGGCGTCTGGTACACGTGGGGCGGCGGGCACGGCGCCAAGCCCGGCCCCACGTACGGGCGGGTCGACCCGACCGACCCGGCCAGCGAGCACGACCCGGAGCGGCTCGGCTTCGACTGCTCAGGACTGGTGCGCCACGCCTACGCCGAGGCCACCGGGGCGGACATCCTCGACGGAGTGGCCGGCGCCCAGTACTACACCCACCGCGCCGCGAAGCGCTTCACCGCGGCCCAGGGGCTCGCCCCGCTGGTCCCCGGTGACCTGCTGGTCTGGGGCACGTCCCAGAAACTCCACCACATCGCCCTCTACCTCGGCGCCGGCAGGATGGTGGAGGCGCGGCAGTCGGGCACCAGGCTGATGGTCAGTGATGTCCGCCTGGACGGCGGGTACTTCGGTGCGGTCCGGGTCGACACCGGCCCGGTGACCGGCCATGTCTTCCGGACCTGGGGCACCGGTGTCTGGACCAAGGCCCAGCCGTCCACCAAGGCCGCGCGCGTGTACGCCTTCCCCGGGCCGACGACGGTCCGCGTCCAGTGCCAGAAGCGCGCGGAGACGGTGACCTCCGACGGTCACACCAATGACGCCTGGTCCTATCTGCCCGACTACGGGGCGTGGGTCACCAACATCTACATCCAGGGACCCGCCTGGCTGAACGGGGTCCCCGGCTGCGCCCTCTGACGCCCGCCCGGCCGCTTCGCCCCACGCGAGGCGGAGCGGTTCAGGGCCGGTAGCGCAGTGGGTGGTCTTCGGGCACCTCGGTGAGCACGATGCGGTGGCCGTCCGGGTCGGCGATCCACATCTCGATCAGGCCCCAGGGCTCGCGCACGGGTGCCCGCAGCACCCGTACGCCCCGGCCGGCCAGCTCGTCGTGCGCCGCCGCGCAGTCGGCGACCTGCATCCACAGCCGCAGCGACGCGGTCGGCGGCTCCTCCGAGCGGCCGGAGACCTCGAGGAACCCACCGCCGAGGAAGTAGACGGTTCCGCGCTCGGGGCCGGTACCGAACTCCCGGTAGACGGCGAGGCCCAGGGTCTCGCCGTAGAAGACGCGCGAGGCGTGCGGATCACGGGGACGCAGCAGAACCCTGCTGCTCAATACGTGCACCATAGGGGGACCCTACGCCGACGATCCGGTCGAGGGGCCCGGTTCCGGCCGGCCCCCGTCCGCACGCGGCTCACGGAGCCGGGCGGGGCCTTCCGGGCGGCCGACCCCCGTCCGCACGCGGCTCACGGAGCCGGGCGGGGCCTTCCGGGCGGGCGTCCGTGGTCCCGGGGGCGAGGAGCCGTTCGTGTTCGGCGTCCGTGACCTGGGTGCCCGAGGACGGCAGCAGTTGCGGGATGCCGTCGGTGACCGGGTACAGGCGGCGCAGGCGCGGATTGTAGAGGGCGTCGCCGGTGGGGAGGAGGCTGAGCGGGCCCTTGTCCAGGGGGCAGACCAGGATTTTCAGCAGCGGGTCATCGGGCTTCATGGCGCGCCTCTCTCGGTTCTGGGGTGGTCGGGAAGGACAGCGCGAGGAGTACGGAGACCGCCAGGGACGCCCCGGCGAGGAGCAGGACCAGGCGCAGGGGGTCGCCGGGCAGGGATTCGCCGAACACGAGGGTGCCGAGGGTGGCGGTGTACAGGCACGAGGTCGTGGTGCAGACGGGGACGACCAGTGACGCCCGGCAGCGCTGCAGGGCCGTCTGGGACAGGACGAGGCCACCGGCGCCGGTGATCAGCAGCAGGTACGGGTACGGGGTGGCCGTCAGCGAGAGGGCGGAGGCGAGCGGCGCGTCGGGGGTGAGACGCGCGGAGATGCCCTTGATCGCCAGGGAGCTCACGCCGTAGACCAGGCCGATGGCGACGGCGTACGCGACCCCCGTGGGGGGCGCCGCCTTCGGCCGGCGGGCGGTGCGGCGTTCGGCGCCGGCGTACAGCGAGAACCCGGCGGCGAGCGAGACGCCGCCCAGGGCGAGGACGGCTCCGGCGGACGCCGTGTCGCCGACCGCGTCCGCGTCCGGGCGCAGTGAGGCGACCATCATCAGCAGCGCGGCGAGGATCCCCGCCGTGGCGTACCGCTCACGGGTCGACAGGCGTTCGCCGAGGACCACGGAGGACAGCAGGAGCAGCAGGACGAGGCCCGAGACGAACAGTCCTTGCGCGGCGGCCATCGGCAGGGTGCGGTACACCACCAGCTGTGCGCCGAAGCCGGCCGCCAGGGCCAGCGAGCCGCCGATCCACAGCGGGCTGGCGAGCAGCAGCCGCACCAGGCGCAGGGGGTGGCGGACGCTGAGCGACGGGATGCCGGACAGGGCGCGCTTCTCCAGGACGAACCCGGAGCTGTAGAGGACGTTGGCGGACAGCGCGGCCGCCACGCCCCACCACATCGCGCTCGTCACCGCGCGCGCCGCGCGTGCGCCAGCAGGATCGAGGCCGCGCTCGGTACCGCGCAGGCGAGGCGGTCCACGGGGCGCAGGGCGCGCGGTACGCCGTGGAACGGGGCGCCTGCCACGCGGACGACCTCGAACCCGGACGCGGCGAGGAACTCCCGCAGGGCGCGCGCGGTGTAGAGGCGCAGGTGGCCCACCACCTCGGAACCCGGCCGTCCGTGGATGCCGCGCAGGCTCACCTCGGAGAACACCGGCTGGACACCAGCGAGGAGCAGCGCCCGGTTGTACCAGGCGGCCAGGTTCGGGGTGGACAGCATCAGGTGGCCGCCGGGTGCCAGGACGCGGCGCAGTTCGTCGAGCGCGCCGTCCGGGTCGACGAGGTGCTCGACGACCTCGCTGAACAGCACCGCGTCCGCCGAGCCGTCCGCGAACGGCAGCCCCCCGCCCCCCAGTTCGCCGCGCACGACCGTCCCGACGCGGAGTGCCGCCCGGCGCAGCGCGTCCTGCGACCAGTCAACGCCGATGATCCGCTGGCCGGGGAGCAGCCGGGCGGCGACGGCCGCCGCGGTGCCGTCGCCGCAGCCGACGTCGAGGACCGTGGCGCCGGTCCGGCCGCGCAGGGCATCGGCCAGCATCCGCGCCTGGCGGCGGCTGCGGGCGTCACCGGAAGCGACGGGGACGGCCGGGTTCTCGTAGAAGTCGCGCAAGCCCCCCGGGGGTCGGGCGGTGGTGGTCATGGGGGTGGCTCCCTCGTCCGGTGGGGCGTTCACGCGCGCGGACCGGACGGACCGGTCGCGTCGAGGTAGTGGGCGAACAGGTCGCGCAGCCGGGCGCCGTCGTCGGGGCCGAGCAGCGCGGCCGACCAGCGCAGCGCCAGATGGAGCCGGCCGCCGGTGCTGGCCGTGGTGACCGTGAGCCCGCGCGGCATGCGCGCCGGGGCGGAGAACCAGACGGCCCGTGCCGCGCCCGCCCCTTCGCCGAAGTCGAGCGGATAGGGCACCCGGCCGATGTTGCTGAGCAGCGTGGTGGACGTCCAGGGGGCTAGGGCGCGGCGCGCCGCGCGAGCCATCGTGGCGCGGACTGCGACGGGGAGGACCGGTGCGGTCAGCAGCGTGGCGCCGCGGCCGAGCTGGGGGCGGTGCAGCGCCTTGAGCGCGCGGGTGCGGGCGGCGGTGAGCCGGAGCAGCTCGGTGGTGGGCAGGCTCGACTCGGCCGGGGCGAAGGGGACTTCGACCAGGCGGGTGCCGTTGCCGATGGGCATGTCCGTCCCCCGGGTCCGGTCGTCCACGGGCATCGTGATCCGCAGTGGGCGGGGTGGTCCGCCCCGCTCGCGGTTCCAGTGCGTGATCATCCGGGCGGTGGCCACCATGAGCTGGTCGTTCACCGTGTAGGCGGCGTCTCGGGGCCGGCCGGGTACGGGCAGTTCGGTGACCAGCATGCCGTTGGTGTGTCCGGCGCCGGGGGTGCCCCGTGCGACCCGGGCGACCCGGGCGAACCCGGTGCCGTGGGCCTCGGGGAACAGGCCGCGTGGCGCCGCGCCGCCCGCCGGGCGCACCGGAGGGGCCTGGGGCGCGTTGTCCCGGCCGCCGTAGAGTTCCGCGGCGGTCGCCAGCACCCGGAGGCAGGCGGGGCCGTCGAGTGCCGTGTGGTTGACGGTGAGCAGCAGGACCCGGTCGATGATCTCCAGCCGTACGGGTGGGGACGAGGTGAGGGGCGGTGCGTCGCTCAGGGCCCGTCGCCGGGCCCGTTCCAGCGCGTCGGGCCCGGGACGCGCCACGGAGACGACCTCCGTGCCGGGGTCGGGGCCGGTGGTGAGTTCCCATTCGTACCGCCGCCGGTACCAGGGCCCGGGCGCCTGTCGCATCAGGACGCGCGGGTGGCGCCGCAGCGCCTCGGTGAACGCGGTGCGCAGTCGCGCGGCGTCGGGGCGGCCCGGCAGGTGCACCTCGATGTGGACGGTCTCCGGCTCCCGGGGCGTCAGGCAGTGCCGGGTCACTTCGTCGACCGTGGAGAAGGGCACCCGGGTGAGCGGCTCGTGCCCGTCCAGCCGGGTGGAGTGGTGGTGCGGCGCGGTCATCGGCCGTTCCCCTCTGGGCGTGGGCGTTCGGCGGGTGGTCGCCGCCGCGGGAGCGGGGTGGTGTCCGGGCCGGGTGGCCGCGCCGGCCGGGTCCCGGACGTCTCCCCGGGCTTCCGGGTGGTCACCACCGCCGCCGCGAGGGCCGTCACGGCGAGGAGCTGGGCGACCGGGCCGAACGCCCCGTCGCGCGCCGACGGCAGCGCGCCGGCCTCCCACGCGGCCACGATCCCCGCCGCGCCCATCGCGACCAGCGCCACGGGCACCAGCAGCGAGCGCCGCAGGTGCGCGACGGCGGCGAGGGCGGGTACGACGAGCGCCGCCCATCCGGCGACCAGCGCGACGACCACCGTCAGCGCCGCGACCCCCAGTACGCGGCCCGGAGCCGGGGGCTCCTCCAGCGCGTCGAGGCCGGGGCGGCCGCGTCCGCGCCCGAGGACCAGCACCAGGCCGGCCAGCACCAGGAGGCCCACGGCTCCGGCGGCGAGCCCGGCGACGTACCACCGCGCGGGGGCGAACTCCAGCTCGACGGTGCCGCCCTGGCCCTCGGGGACGAGGAACCCCTGCTGCCAGCCGTCGATCCGTACCGGAGTCAGCTCCCGCCCGTCCAGGGTGGCCCGCCAGCCGTCGTTGTGGTTCTCGAACATCTGGAGGTACGAGGCGGGGCCGGCGCCCACGTCCACGGTGCGCCGGTCGCCCGGCCAGTCGCCGACGGTCAGGGTGCGCCGGTCCGCCGGTCCGGCCGGCCGGGGCGCCTCGCCACGGGTGAGGCTCAGGTCGGTGATGGCGAGGGGCCCGGTGTCGCCCGCCTCCACCCGGTGGGTGCCGGCGGTCAGCCGGGCGGTGCCGTCGCGTTCGGCGCCCGCGCACAGGCGCACGTCGACCGGGCGGCGTTCCGTCAGGTCGAGGACCCGGCCGCGGGCGCCGGTCGCGTGGAGCGTGCCGTCGATGGACAGCACCGGCCCCTGGCCGCAGGGAAGTTCGAACGTGGTGCCGGGGTCCGGTTGCGGCACCCGGAGGTCGTCGAGCGCCGGTACGTACACCTCGCTCAGCCCCACCGGAAGTTGGAGCCTTCCGTCGGCGACCGGGTTGTGGAGGGTCAGCGGCGCGGTCCGTGACACGGTGATGTCGAGCCGGTCGGTCGTGATGGGCTGGAAGCGGGCGAGGCCGTTCTCGTCGACGGAGGCGGTCGCCGCGCCGTCCGGTGAGCTGATCTCCACCTGCTGGGCGCGGGTGGACAGGCCCCCGGCCGGTGCGAACACGATCTCCCCGACCGCCCTCTTCTCCGGCCACCGGAGGTGAATCACCGCGCGTTCCCCGGCGATCCACGCCGTCGTGAGGTCTCCGTCGACGAGGTTGCGCGGGGTGAGGGAGGAACCGAGCCTGGCCGTCGAGTCGGCGGTGGCGGTGAGTCTCCTGCGCTGCTCGGGCGCCAGACGGTAGAGCAATTGGTCGAGCGCGTCGCCCGGTACGGGCAGCGCGGTCGCCCGCAGCGTGTACGCGCCCGCGGTCCGGACCGTGAACTGCCGGTGCAGGCCGACTTCGGCGGACGCCGGTGACAGACCGCCGGGGTCGCTGCCCCGGTGCAGGGAGTAGACCTCCTGGAGCGCACGGTCCTCCCCCGCGGTGTCCTCCGGGAGCGCGAGCAGCCGTGTGACGGTGACACCGGGGATGTCGACGGAGGAGAAGCCCGCTCCGGTCAGCCCGGGGGTGCCCTGCTGGGCCCCCTCGATGGTGATCTTCAGGTAGGCGCTCTCCCCTGCCGGTGTCCGTACGGTCTGCGGCGTGCCGTCGGGGCGGAGCGCGCTGACCTCGCTCCCCCGCTCGGTCTCCACGCGTACGGAGGTGGCCGCGGCGCGCAGTCCGCCCGAGGGCAGTGGCGTGACCCGTATCGAGCCGGGGAGGGACAACTTGCGTTCGAAGTCGATGCGGAGCCACTGCCCCACCGGGGAGTCGGCGCCGCCCTCGGTCCAGGCGGTGTCGGGGTTGCCGTCGAACGCGTTCACCGGGTCGTACTGCGGGAGGTGGAACAGCCAGTTGCCGCTGCTGGACGCGGTGACGGAGGCGGCTCCGCGCAGCACGGCGACCGTCTGGTGGCGGAGATCGTCGGTGGGCAGGATCTGGCGGGGCGGGCGGCCGGGGTCCTGCACGCTGCCGGAGGGGTTCCGCTCCGTCGCCGTGTAGGTGTACGAGGTGTTGGTGTGGACGAGCCCGAACCGGGTGTCGGCCCGTCGCAGTCCGTCCGCCACGGCCCGTACGGAGGGTGTGCCCAGTCCCGGGGCGGCGTCGCCGGCCAGCACGGCCGGCCGGTCGCGCGTCGACGGGTCGGCGGACAGCCGCAGCAGCGCCTCGGGGCCGCCGCTGACGACGGCCGTGTCCGCGACGGGCCGCACGGCAGCCTGCCCCGGCCGTTCGGCGGCCTTGGGCGGCTCGTAGATCTCCACGGCCTGCTGGCGGGGGTAGAGGCCCTCGATCTGTACGGGGGTGTCGTCCGGGATCCGCCCCCCGGTGAGGACCGGCCCGAATCCGGTGACACGCCGGTAGCCGGACGCCTCCAGGGTGCGTTTGACGGTCTGTGGGGGGACGTACCCGATCTGGTCGGGGTCGAGGTCGTTGCGTACGACGACGTGGTGGAGTCCCGCCCTGCCCACGAAGTCGCTCAGGCCCGGAACTTCGCCGCCGGACAGCAGGGCCTGCTCCACGGCGTCCATCGCCCGGCGGTTGCCGGGGGTGCCGAACGGCACGTAGTCGCGCTGTGCCCAGGGGGAGTCGGCGAGGACGTCGAGGGGCTGGTCGATGGTGGTGCCCCAGGTGTATATGCCGTGGGCCGTCGCGGGAACGACGAGCGCCCGGCCGGTCGGCGCGTGCTCCTCGAGCCAGTCGGCGGCGCGCTCCCAGTGGGTGGGCAGCTTGCGGAAGGCACCGGGCTGGAGGATGCTCCCGTCGGCGTACGGCAGGATCAGGCCCGGCAGGACGAGGGCGGCCGCGACGAGCGGTACGTACGGCCGTCCGCGTGCCGCGCGTCCGCCGCGCCGGCGGGCGAGGACCGCGGTGAGGTGGGCGAGACCGAGCATCAGGGCGAGCGCCAGGCCGGGCTGGAACTTGTAGATGTTGCGGAAGGGCACGAGCCAGCCGTTCAGCCAGTCCTGCACGGCCGTGTGGAACAGCCCGCCGAGCGGGCCGCCGTACCCCGCCAGGGTCACCAGGGCCACCGACAGCACCACCAGCAGCAGCCAGCGGCGTTCCGGGACGTCCCGGCGGGCGAGACCCGCCAGCCCCAGGGCGGCGGCGAACGCGGAGCCCAGCACCGCCAGGACGGAGGTCGCCACCGTCCAGCCGGCGGGCAGCCACGCCTCGCCGAAGTGCAGGTACGCCACCCAGTTGCCGGCGCCGCGCAGCATCTCGGTGGCGGACATGGTGGCCGTGGTGGTCTGCGACTGCTCCACGTACGGCAGGAAGTTCTCGCCGTGCAGGCCGAGCAGGAGCAGCGGCACCACCCACCAGGCGGTGGCGAGGAACACCCCGGGGATCCACCACGCCAGCAGGGACCGGCGCCGAGGGCCGGCCGGGCGGCTGAGCAGGTACAGGGCGACCGGCAGCAGGGAGGCGAGCGTCGACGCCGCGTTGACCCCGCCCATGAAGGGGATCAGCAGCGCGGAGCGCAGCGCCGCCGCCCTGGCCGTGAGGCGCGGGTCGGTGAGCGGCAGCAGCACCCACGGCAGCATCGCGCCCGGCAGCGCGGCGGCGGACGTGGAGCCGACGACGACGGTGAACACGGGCCACAGCGCGTAACCGGCGGCGGCGAGCAGCCGGGTGCTCGCGGTACCGGCCCCGAGCCGTTCGGCCAGGCGCAGCGCGCCCCAGAAGGCGGCCGTCACGATGATCGAGAGCCACAGCCGCTCGGCGAGCCACACGGGCAGCCGTGCCAGGTCGGTCAGCGCGTAGAACGGGAGCATCGGAAAGGCGTAGCCGACGTACTGGTCGAAGATCCCGCCGAAGCCGGCGCGGCTGTGCCACAGCTCGCCGAGGTCCGCGAGGAACCGCAGGGGGTCGAGGGCGACGCCCAGTTTGGTGTCGAACGTCATCCGGCCCGGTGCCACGGCCAGGAAGGCGGTCAGGACGGCGGCCCAGAACCCCCACAGCCAGCGGCGGGAACGCGGTCCGTCGGCCGGACCGCGGGCCGGCGGCGCCCCGGGCGCGGGGGTGCGGGGAGGCGCGGGTGTCGTCGTGGTCATGGGCACCGCCGGAGGATGAGGAGGAGGTTCCAGGTGGCGAACTCGCGCAGCAGCGGCACCCGGGTGACCAGGTCCGGCAGGAACGGCCAGTAGCGTGCGCGGGCGGACACCACGGCCACGTCGTCGCGCGCCCGGACCTGGCGCAGGGTGGCACCGACGTGGACGCGGAAGAGGTTCTCACCGAGGACGTGCTTGGCCGGGCGGCCGGTCCGGCGCTCGTAGCGGCGGCGCGCCCGCTCGGCGCCCAGGTAGTGCCAGGGCGCCCACTCGTGGCCGCCCCACGGGGAGTACCAGTTGGTGAACGACACGTAGATCAGCCCGCCGGGGCGGGTGACGCGGACCAGTTCGCCGAGGAAGGTCCTGGGGTCCTCCACGTGCTCCAGCACGTTGGAGCAGAAGCAGACGTCCGCGGTGCCGTCGGCGAGGGGCAGCAGGTACCCGTCGGCGACGACGGCCCCTTCGGGCGGGCGCCGCGACCCGGTCAGCTCGCACGGGTCCGGTTCGAAGAGGTAGCCCTGGGCGCCTCTGCGCCGGAACTCCTCGGTGAAGTGGCCGCCTCCGCCGCCCACGTCGACGACGACCCTTCCGGCGAGCGGCTCGTACCGTTCGACCTGGTTCGCCGCGTCGCGGGCGAGGAGCTCGTAGAAGCCCTCCGGGTCGGACGGTTCGCGCAGGAAGCCCCGGAAGAGGGCCACGGAGCGGCGCAGTGAGGGGTCCTTCATCGGCTCAGCCCCGGCGCGGGGCGGTCGGCCCCGTCGTGGCGGCCGGGTTCGCCGGCGCGGTCGGGGCGGTGGGCGCCGTGGTGTCCGTCGGAGCGGTTTCGGCGGCCGTGCGCGGCGGACCGCCCGGCGCGGGGGCCGCGCCGGGGTGGCGGCCGCCCGCCGCGGCGTCGCGCACGGGTAAGGCGTCGCGCACGGGTGGGGCGTCCCACCCGCCGCCCGTAACGCGCCCGGGAGCCGCGCCGGGTGCCACGGCCCCGTGGCGGGCGGCCGCCTCCGTCGCGACGTCCCGGAAACGCCGTACGGTCGTGTCCCACCGGTAGCGCCCGGCCCGCAGGGCGGCGGCCCTGCCCATGGCCTCACGCCGCCGGTGGTTCAGGGCGAGCGCGCACCAGGCCGCCGCGAAGGCGCTCTCGCCGCGGACCAGCGTCCCGGTGACGCCGTCCTCCACGGAGTCCCGCAATCCGGGTACGTCGAAGCCGAGCGACGGCGTACCGCGCTTCGCCGCCTCGGTGACGACGAGTCCCCACCCCTCGACCGCCGAGGGGTGCAGCAGGAGCCAGGAGGCGCACAGCAGCCGGTGCTTCTCCTCCTCCGGCACCCGGCCCGCGAAGACCACACCGGGGCCGGCGAGGGCTTCGAGCCGCCGGCTCTCCGGGCCGTCCCCGACGATCACCAGTTTCCCCCCGGTGACCGGCCGCACCCGCTCCCAGAGCCGCAGCAGCAGGTCGATGCGCTTGTACTCGACCAGTCGGCCGACCGCCAGGAACAGCGGTTCCGCCGATTTCGGCGCCCTGGGCCCCGGCTCCTCGACCCCGTTGTGCACGATCCGGATCCTGTCCGGGTCGACCCCGAGGGCGCCGAGCGCCGACGCGGTCGACTCGGAGACGGCCACCAGGAGGTTGTCCCGCTGGGCGCCGGACAGGGCCCAGCGCTCCAGGCGCCGGCCGATCCCGGCGGCGGGGCGGGGGTAGCGCATGCCCCACAGCTCGGTGTGCACATGGTTGACCAGGCAGAGGGTGGGCCCCCGGTGCCACAGCGGCGTCAGGTAGGGCAGGCCGTTGCACACCTCGACCAGCAGGTCGCAGTCGCCCACCTGACGGGCGAACGCGGCGGGGGCCCTGAGGAAGTGGCCGAGGTCCCCGCCCGCCGAGACGACCCGGTAGTCGCGGTACACGGCAGGGCCCCCGCACAGCAGGGTGACTTCGTGGCCCAGCTCCGTCAGGCCCTCGGCGAGCCGGTCGACGAGGAGTTCGGAGCCGCCGGCGGCGGGGTTGCCGAGGTCGCGGCGGGAGAGGAAGACGATGCGGCGGGGCGGGCGGAGGGAGCCCTGGGGCGACCGTGCGCCACGGGGGACGGCCGTGGTCAGCGTGGGGGGTACGTGCTGGGGCATACGAGCTCCAACTCGTTCGGGTCGGTAACCGGATGACGATGCTGCGGGCCGGAGAGCGGTCGCCGGCGCCGGGTGGGGGACGGAGCAGGTGAGGGGACGCCCGGGGAGGCGGACGTGGCGGTGCGGTGGGTTGGTCAGTTTTCGGCAACTCCGCCGGTTCAGCTACTCACCCGGATGACAAATTCCGCCCGGACGATCGTCGGTCTCGCGTCACATCGCTGGCGCCGGGCCGGAATCCCGCCCCTGTCCCCGGGCTCCCCGGCCTCCCCGGCCTCCGCGTCCGCCGCGTACGAGGAGCGCCGCGCCGGCCGCCGCCAGCAGGGTGCCGAGGACGGCCGCGCCGAGGGGCACCGTCTCGCCGAGCAGCCGCAGCTTGCGATTGTCCGCCGCGGCCAGCGCCACCTGCGCGCGCTGCGTGGCCGGGGTGAACTCCATGCGCCGGCTGTCCAGCAGCACCACGGCGTCCCTGGTCGAGCCGGGTGCGCGCAGGACCTTGCGCGGACCGATCGCCGCGTTCACGATGCGTCCCGTCCGCCGGTCGACGACGAGTTCTATGCCGTGGTTGGAGTACCACTCCTCGGCGAGGACCTGGGGCCGGCCGGGCTGCCCCACGAGCCGGCCGGGCACCAGCCGGGTGCCCGTCCTGGCCGGTTCGACCCGGCCGGTGAAGCGGTACCCCTCGTGTCCCCGCACCTTCTGCGTTCCGTCGAAGCGGAGGGTCACGGTGGAGCCGAGAGTGCCGTCCCACCAGCGGTATGACCGTTTCTGTACGTCGAAGGGGAACTTCAGGTAGGCCTCGCCGTCGAAGACCGGTGTCTCCTGGCAGCAGTGCACCGGTTCGTTGGTGCGCCGGTCGGTGACCCAGCGCTCCAGGGTCCACTGGAGGGAGTCGTGGGTGGCGGCCGCGGGCAGCGTGTCCTGGGAGTCCACCGAAGTGGAGACGTCCCACACGGCCTTGCCGCTGCGGACGCTGTCGGCCACGTCGCCGCGTACCTGACGGGTGATGGTCAGCGGCCGGCCGGTGACGGTTTCGATCCGGCGCGTGTCGAAGTAACTGCCCGTACCGGTGAAGACGGTGACGGTGTCGACGTCGATGGGGGTCACCTTGGCGCGTGGCTGGACGTACTGGACGAGTAACGGCGCGAGGACCAGCAGAAACACGCCGGTCCCGAGCAGGATGAGGGACAGGGGGGAAGCGGTGCGACGCATTGCGGACACTCCGTGGGGGCCGGGACGAGGTTGCGCGGCGTATACGTGCACTCCGTATGGGCCGGGAACCGTAGGGGTCCCCTTGACGGACTGTCAATGCACTGATGCGATGGGGTGGTCGCCGTCCGGGGTGGCGGGCTCGTGGTGGGGTCCCAGCGTCAGAAAGGCTGACCCGACCATGCCCAGACTGCTCGCCGCCGCTCTCACCGTGGCGGTCGCCGCGGCGCTCGCCGTGGGCGCGGCCCTCGCCATCGTGGCCCTGCTCGACGCCACCCCGGAACAGCCCAATGTGCCACTGATCAGCCACCAGACGGCTTCGCCCCGGGGGTGACCCGAGTTGACCGGAGTGGACACGCAGGCGCCGGCCGGTGAACGTGCGGCCTGGGCGGACCTGCCGCGCCGACAGGTACGCGAGTTCGCCGACCGCGCCATGGAAGAGGTGCCCGCACTCGCCCAGGAGATCCTCGACACGATCTGCCGCGAACACCCCCGGATGCCGCTCCTCGTGGACGAGTCGGGGGAACTGGTCGCCCTGGTCGGCATCCGGCGCGCCCTCGAGGAGTTCCTCCAGCACCTCGTGTGCGGATCCGGCAGTCCCCAGCTCCACCTGGAGGTCTTCCAGGACTTCGGTCGCGGGGAGGGGCAGCAGGGCCGCACGCTCGACTCCCTCCAGGCCGTCTACCGGCTCGGGGTGCGCCTCGCGTGGCGGCGGCTGGCGGCGATCGGCCACGAGGCCCGGATCCCGCCCCCGGCGATGTATGACCTGGCGGAGGCCGGGTTCGCCTTCCTCGACGGCCTGGTGGACCAGACGGTACGCGGCTACGCCGAGGCCGCCGCGCGCCAGGCGGGCGAACGGCTCCGGTTGCAGCGGAAGCTGACGCAGGCCCTGCTGGGCGAGTACCGCGCTGACCGGTCGCGCCCCCTGGAGGAGTACGCCGCCCACGCCGCCCGCATCGGCTGGACGCTGCCCCAGCGGGTGGCCGTGGGGGTGTTGATGCGGCCGGCCCGTGACTGTGTGGCGCCCGCCCTGGGGGCGGAGGTGCTGCTGGACATGGAGCGCGAACAGCCGCTGCTGTTCGTTCCGGACCCGGGGGTGCCCGGGCGGCGGGAGCAGGTGCACCGGGCGCTGCGGGGCTGGACGGGCGCGATCGGCCCGGCGGTCCCCCTGGCGGACGCGGCGGCCTCGCTGCGGTGGGCCACGGAGGCGATGAGCCTGATCGAGCGCGGTCTGCTGCCCTCGGGGGACCTCCTGTACTGCACGGAGCACATCGACGCGCTGGTCCTGCTGCCGCCCGAGGAACTGATCGAGGCACTGTCCGACCGGTGTCTGGCTCCGCTCGCCGAGCGGGGGCCGACGCAGCGCCGACGGCTGGCGGAGACCCTGCTCGCCTGGCTCGAGACCCGGGGCGGCGCGCCGGAGATCGCCGCACGGCTGGGGGTGCATCCGCAGACGGTCCGCTACCGGATGCGGCAGATCAAGGAGCTGTGGGGTGATGACGTGGAGGACCCTGACCGGCGGTTCGAACTGGAACTGGTCCTCCGCGCCCAGCGCTTACAAGGCCGGCTCGCCCTGCCCGGCCCCGCGGGTCATGGCACGGCCCCGTAGGACACCTCCCGGCCAAAGCGGTTCCGGGCGAGGCCGCACGGGGGCTGGTGGTCGGCCGCGTCCGGGAGGGCCGCCGGCGGGGCTCCGTGGCCACCCGGTCCGGGGGCGTACCGGCCGTGTGCGGCAGCCGCCGGCGGCCGCCACCGGGAGGCCCCTGGCCGGCCCCGGCTCGCTCCGGCCGGGCCAGGCACCGCGAGCGGGGTGTGTCCGGCGCCGAGGTCGTTCCCGTATGGGCACCGCCATCCGCCGGGCGGAGGGGTACGGCCCACCGCGGAGACGATCCGGCACGGCCGGCGGCCACTTGACTCCTCACCCAGCAGCCGAGATTCTCACAGCGCACGATTTATGCGGACATGACAATCACCGCGAGGTGCCCGACCCGCACACGTCCGGTCCCCCACGGTGCCCCCTCCGGCTGGAACACGGGTGATGACCTTGTCGCCACGCTCGCACGGCAGGCTCACGGTGCTCGCGGTACTGTCCCTGATCCTCACCCTGCTGGCCCTGGGACCTGCCCCGGCGGTCACGGGTCCCGCCCCCGGTCCCGACTGGTGGGAACCGGTCGCGCGGCCCGCCCCCGACTCCCGGATCGACGTCGTCGGGGAACCGTTCAAGGGTACCGACGCCCAGGGCCGGGTACGGGGCTTCGTCGACGCGCACGACCACCTGATGTCCAACGAGGCCTTCGGCGGCCGGCTGATCTGCGGCAAACCCTTCTCCCCGCTCGGCGTCGCCGACGCGCTCAAGGACTGCCCGGAGCACTACCCCGACGGCTCCCTCGCGGTCTTCGACTTCATCACCAGGGGCGGCGACGGCCGGCACGACCCCCACGGCTGGCCCACGTTCAAGGACTGGCCCGCCCACGACTCGCTGACCCACCAGCAGAACTACTACGCCTGGGTGGAACGCGCCTGGCGCGGCGGCCAGCGCGTGCTCGTCAACGACCTCGTCACCAACGGCGTGATCTGCTCGGTCTACTTCTTCAAGGACCGCGGCTGCGACGAGATGACCTCCATCCGCCTCCAGGCGCGCAAGACGTACGGGATGCAGGCCTACGTCGACGAGATGTACGGCGGCCCCGGCAAGGGCTGGTTCCGGATCGTCACCGACTCGGCGCAGGCCCGCCGGGTGATCGAGCAGGGCAAACTGGCCGTCGTCCTGGGCGTGGAGACCTCCGAGCCGTTCGGCTGCAAGCAGATCCTGGACGTGCCCCAGTGCGACAGGGCCGACATCGACCGGGGCCTCGACGAACTGCACGCGCTCGGTGTCCGCAGCATGTTCCTGTGCCACAAGTTCGACAACGCCCTGTGCGGCGTCCGGTTCGACTCGGGCGCCCTCGGAACGGCCATCAACGTGGGCCAGTTCCTGTCGACCGGGACGTTCTGGCAGACCGGGAGGTGCACGGGTCCGCAGCACGACAACCCCATCGGCCTCGCGGCGGCGCCCGAGGCCGAGAAGAAGCTCCCGCCGGGCGTCTCGGTCCCGTCGTACGCCGCCGACGCACGGTGCAACACCCGCGGCCTGACGGCCCTCGGCGAGTACGCGCTGCGCGGGATGATGCAGCGGAAGATGATGATCGAGATCGACCATATGAGCGTGAAGGCGACGGGCCGCGTCCTGGACGTCCTGGAGGCGGAGTCGTACCCCGGCGTGCTCTCCTCGCACAGCTGGATGGACATCGACTGGACGGAGCGGGTCTACCGCCTCGGCGGGTTCATCGCCCAGTACATGCACGGCGCCGAGGAGTTCACCGCCGAGGCGCGGCGCACGGACGCCCTGCGCGAGAAGTACGGCGTGGGCTACGGGTACGGCACCGACATGAACGGCGTCGGCGGCTGGCCGGCCCCCCGGGGCGCGGACACCCCGGACCCGGTGCGCTACCCGTTCCGCAGCGCCGACGGTGGCTCGCTCGTCGACCGGCAGACCACCGGCGAACGCACCTGGGACGTCAACACCGACGGCGCCGCCCACTACGGCCTGGTGCCGGACTGGCTGGAGGACATCCGGGTCACGGGCGGCCAGGACGTCATCGACGACCTCTTCCGGGGCGCCGAGTCCTACCTCACCACCTGGGGCGGCTCCGAGCGCCACCGTACGGAGAACCTCGCCACCGGCTCGACGGCCTCGGCCAGTACGTCGGAGTGGAACCCGGTCACCAGCCACTCCCCCGGCCGCGCCGTGGACGGCGACCGCCGCACCCGCTGGGCGAGCGACTGGCGCGACCCGCAGTGGCTCGCCGTCGACCTGGGCGCCACGCGCACCGTGGGGCGGGTCACCCTCGACTGGGAGCGGGCATACGGCGAGGCGTACCGGATCGAGGTGTCCGCCGACGGGAAGGACTGGCGGACCGTCTGGTCCACCACCGCCGGTGACGGCGGCCTCGACACCGCGCGGTTCACCGCCGTACCGGCCCGCTTCGTCCGTGTCACGGGGCTCGGACGCGGGACCGGATGGGGCTACTCGCTGTACGAGGTCGGCGTGTACGGCGCCTGACGGCGCGGTCCGTGCCTACAGTGCCCAGCCAGTCGTGGAACGGCGGAAGGGGCATCGCGTGCACTGGGCTTACATCGGCTCGTTCACCTCGGGGGGCGGCCGCGGCATCACGGTCGCGGCCGTGGACCCGGCGACCGGGGCGTTGACCCCCTGCACGAGCGTCGGCACCGTCGTCAATCCCTCGTGCCTCGCCCTGGCCCGCGACACCGCGACCCTCTACGCGGTCGGTGACGGCGATCCCGGTACGGTCGCGGCGTTCCGTACCGGGACGGACGGCGGTCTCACCCCGCTCGGCCCGGCGGTCGACGTGGCGGGCTCCGGCCCCACGCACCTCAGCGTGGCCGGACGGAGGCTGTTCACCGCCAACTACGGGTCGGGCGGCGTCAGCAGCCTCGCGGTGTGCCCGGACGGTAGTCTCGCGGGACCGCCCGTGGTGCTGGCCCACCACGGCTCGGGCCCCGACAGCGACCGGCAGCGGGGACCGCACGCCCACCAGGTGCTGCCCGCCCCCGTGGGAGCGTGGGTGCTCAGCGTGGACCTGGGCACCGATTCGGTGCGCGTCTGCACGGCCGACCGGACCACCGGAGGGCTCCGGGTGCACGGGGAGACCGCGCTGCGTGCCGGGTCGGGGCCGCGTCACCTCGCCTTCCACCCGGACGGTGAGGTGGTGTACGTCCTGCACGAGCTGGAACCTCAGATGACCGTCTGCCGGTGGGATGCGGTGTCCGGGCTTCTGGAGCCGCTGGCGGAGGTGGCGATCGACCCCGAGGGCGCCCCCGACGGCGAACGGGTGTATCCCTCGGTGGTCCACGTCGGATCCGACCGCCGGTTCGTCCGGGCCGCGGTGCGCGGCAGCAACAGGATCCTGACGTTCTCCCTCGCGGACGGGGCGGAGAAGCCCCGGCTCACGAGCACCGTGGACTGCGGCGGTGTGTGGCCGCGCGACCTGGTGGCCGGCCCGTCGGGGGACCGGCTGTACGTCGCCAACGAGTGGTCCGGCGACATCACCTGGTTCGACGCGGACCCGGAGAGCGGTGCGCTGCGGCGCGGCGGCGCGGTGGAGGTGCCGGCCGCCGCGTGCGTGGTCTTCTCCTGACCGGGCGGGACCTACGGCCGG
This sequence comes from Streptomyces gobitricini, assembly GCF_039532985.1. Lineage (NCBI taxonomy): Bacteria > Bacillati > Actinomycetota > Actinomycetes > Kitasatosporales > Streptomycetaceae > Streptomyces > Streptomyces gobitricini. Next base: position 368,838 of record NZ_BAAASR010000018.1, read on the forward strand.
CCCCCTGGGTGGATCGAGGCCTTCGACTGGACGGTGTCGACCGTGTGCACGGCTTCCTCCAGCAGGTGCTGGCCGAACCTGCCGTCAAGCCCGACGTGGACCTTGTCGATCAGGCCCCCGTTGAGGGACTCGGCGTGGGCGGCCGCGGGGGCGGCCAGGGTGGCGCCGGTGAGGGCGAACACGGCGAGAGCGCGCTTGGCTGTACGTGACATGCCCGGCCAACGATCCCCCGGCGGGCGCGGTCACGGGAACCGTCGCCCGTCCGGGGCAACCGGCCGCCACCGTGGCGCGTCCTCGCCCACGACGCGGGCCTCGACGCGGGCCTCGACGCGGGCCTCGACGCGGGCCTCGGCGCGACCGGGTGACGGCCTCCTCCGGGGCCGGCCCGGAAAAGCGGTGGACATCAACGCCGGTGCCCGCCTAACGTGGCCGCGACGCCCATGACAGCGGAGAGGAGGCGAGCGCCGTGCACAAGTCCCGTTCCCCGCGCTCCCGTTCTCTTTTCCCGGCGTCTTCGGCCTGACCGGGAGCGCTTCACCACGCCGCGTCCCGGAGGACAACTCTCATGACCGATACGGTCATCCGCGCGCTCGACACGAGCGACGCCCATCTCTTCGACACCCTGCCCGACCCGCTCGGCGCGCGTGCGGCGCACGCGCGCACCGCACACCGGCCCGAGTGGAAGCGGGTGGCGCTCCGCGACGGCGAGGTCGTCGCACGGGGTGCCTGGTGGGGTGGCGCCGACGACGACGCCCCCGTCAACATCAACTGGTTCGACGTCGCCGAGGGCGAGGAGGAGGCGGGCGCCCAGCTGCTGCGTACCTCCCCCTTCCAGGTCGAACTGGAGATCAACCTGCCTACCGGCTGGCGTGACGACCCCGTCACGCGCGCGGCGGGTGAGACCCGGCTGCGGGCCGCGCGGGCGGCCGGCTACGAGGTGCTGGTCGAGCGGTACATGTACCGCTGGACACCCGACCGCGGCCTGCCCGCGCGGCCCGGACGGCTGACGTTCGCGGCGGAGCCGGACGACGCCGTGTTCTTCGACGCGCTGCGCCGCATCCACTCCGTGACGCTGGACGCGCACGCACTGCGCGCCGTCGAGGAGGGCGGTCTCGACCAGGCGGCGCGGGAGGAGCTGGACTTCTTCCGCTGGTGCCCGTCACCGCGCGAGTGGTGGCAGGTGGCGTACACACCGGACGGCCGGACGGCCGGCATCCACATCCCCGCCCACAACCCCGCGGGGCCGTGCGTCGGCTTCATCGGGGTCCTCCCGGAGCAGCGCGGGCGAGGCTACGCGTACGACCTGCTGGCGGAGTGCACGCACTTTCTCGTCGAGCGGGGCGCGGACTTCGTCGCCGGGGCCACGGACCAGGGCAACACCCCGATGGCCGCCAACTTCGCGAAGGCGGGGTATCCGGTGGTCCGGGAGCGCGTCAACCTGCTCCCCGGAGCGCGGGACTGACGAGGCGGAGACCCGGGGGTGTGCGAGTCGGCACGCTCCCGGGTGGTCACCCACATGGGCCGTCGACCAGTACGACTACCGGGCGCGGGCGGATGACCCGCCCTGCCGGTGGGCAGCGACAACACCGGCCGTGTCGCCCCGCAGCACGCGGGACGCGCGCGGCACACCGTCCACGTCCACGCCCCTTGGGAACGACCATGAAGAAGATCCTCCTCGCCTGCCTGGCGGCGGCCGTCACCGCGTCCGTGGCCACCGGCGGGTACCTCGCCCTGCGGCACGACGACGCCTCTTCCGCGCGAGTGCAGGCCGTCGCCGCCTCCTACGATCCCGACGGGGCACGTGACACGGCGGCCCACGCCGACGACGTCTTCCACGGCACCGTCCTCCGCGGCACCGGCCGGCGGACGATCGCCGAGATCCCCTCCCGGCTCTACGAGGTGCGCGTCGGGCAGGTCTTCAAGGGCCGCCTCACCGGCACCGTCACCCTCACCCAGCCGGTGGGCGAGCCCGCCCTGGAGTCGGGCGGGAAGTACGTCTTCGCCACCACCTCCTGGCACAACGAGGACAACGAGCACGGCCTCCTGCCGGGCACCCGCCCCTACCCGGCGGACGACCTCACCGCCACGGTGCGGGGCGCGGCGGCCGGGCCGGGGATGACCGTCGCCGAGTTCTGGCGCGAGGCGGTGGGCCGGCGGACCGGCGGCTCCACCGGCTGACACGGGCCGCGCAGTCGGTGCCGCGCTTTCGAGTCACGGCCACCCTCGGGTACGCGACCGCACCGGCCGGGTCCGGCCGCCCGTCCCCCGCCCTGCCGCGCCCGGCCCGAGCGGCGCGTTCAGCCGAGGACGCGCAGGGCGCCGGGGCGCACCCGTACGGTGACCGGAAGCACCGCGTCGACCTCACCGTCCGCGCCGTAGGGCAGGTCGCGGTCGGCCTCGATGCGGATCTCCCTTCCCCGCAGGACCTCGACCTGCGGCCGCCGTGTGTGCGCGCCGGTCCTGAGCTCGTTCATCATCGTGAAGAACAGCCGTTTCGGGGCGTGCCGGATGACGACCACGTCGAGCAGGCCGTCGTCGACGCGCGCGTCCGGCGCGACGCGGCGGCCGAAGCCGTAGAAACCGGAGTTGGCGGCGACGACCGTGTAGCCGCTCCGTTCGTGGGTGGCCGTGCCGTCGACGGTGATGCGGTACGTCGCGGGTCGCCACCCGGCCACCGCACGCGCCCCGCCCACGTAGTAGGAGGCGGAGCCGCGTAGCAGCCGGGACCGGTTGGCGTACCGGTTGGCGACCGCGTCGACACCCGCGTACACGCTGCCGAGCACCGCGACGCCGTGGTGGACGGCCGAGTCCACCTCGATGGTGTCGACGGCGCGCGGGGTGCCGCGCAGCAGGACGTCCGCCAGGGCCGGGGGGTCGCCGGGCAGGTCCAGGGCCCTGGCGAAGTCGTTGCCGCGTCCGGACGGTACGAGGCCGAGGACGGCGTCGGTGCCGCTGAGCACGCCGCCGACGGCGCCGGCCATCCCGTCGCCGCCGACCGCGAGCACGGTGTGTCCCCGCGCGGCCGCCTGCCGTGCCAGTTCGCGGGCGTGGTCGAGGCTGCGGCTGTAGCGGGTCTCCAGCCCGGCTCCCGCCTCCCGCAGGAGACGGGCGACGGGCAGCAGGGCCGCCGTGCCGCTGGAGCTGCCTGCGGCCGGGTTGACGACGGCGGTGAACTGTCGCATGTGCGCGCCTCCGTGGGGCGTGGGCAGGGCTCGGGGTCAGGGTCGGGGGGCAGGGTCGGGGTCAGGGGTGGCGGACGGGGACGAGGACGCCCGGATTGAGCACCCCCGCCGGGTCGAGTTCCGCCTTGACGGCCTGGAGGACGCGGACTCCGAGGGGTCCGGCTTCCCGCACGTACCAGTCCCGGTGGTCGGTTCCCACGCCGTGGTGGTGGCTGATGGTGCCGCCGGCGGCCAGGATCGCCTCGTTCGCGGCGCGTTTGGCGGGCGCCCAGTGCGCGACGGGGTCCTCACCCTGGGCGGAGACCACCGTGAAGTACAGCGAGGCGCCGTTCTCGTACACGTGCGAGATGTGGCACATGACCAGCGGGGGCGTGCCCGCGTCGGTGAGGGTGGTGGTGAGGGCGAGGCGGACGCCCCGGTACAGCTCCGGGAGCGCGGACCAGAAGGCGGCGGTCTCCAGGGTCTCGGCGAAGGCGCCGGCGTCGAGGAGCGCGTCGCGCAGGTAGGGGGCGTCGTAGCGGCCGTGGGCCCAGCGGTCCCCCGGTTCCGTGCCGGCGCACTCGCCGCCCTCGGCGAGGAGCACCCGGTGGACGCCCTCCCGGCACCGCTCGGTGTCGGCGGCCGTGCCCTCGTACCCGACGATCGCCATGCAGCCGGCCGATCCCATGGTGCCGGCGCTGCCGATGCGGCCGGGCTGGGCGAGCCCGATGAAGGTCTCGGTCTCGTCCGACAGGCGCAGTACGGTCGGGCGCGGGCCGTCCTGGGCCAGCTTGCGCAGCGCGGCGGCCCCGGCCTCGAAGGAGGCGAAGCGCCAGCCCTCGTAGAGCCGCTTCTCCGGCAGGGGGCGGATCCGCAGGGTCACCGAGGTGATCACCCCGAGCGCGCCTTCGGAGCCGAGCACCAGTTGGCGCAGGTCGGGACCGGCCGCGGAGCGGGGCGCGCGTCCGGCCTCCCAGGTGCCCTCGGGGGTGGCCACGGTGAGGCCGAGGACCATCTCGTCGAACCGGCCGTGGCCCGCGGATGCCTGGCCGCTGGAGCGGGCCGCGGCGAAGCCGCCGATGGTGGCCCATTCGTAGGACTGGGGGAAGTGGCCCAGGGTGAAGCCGTGTTCGTTGAGCAGGGCCTCGGCGTGGGGGGCGCGCAGTCCGGGCTGGAGGGTCGCGGTGCGCGAGACCTCGTCCAGGTCGAGCAGGGCGTCCATGCGGCGCAGGTCGAGGGCGACGAAGGTGGTGCGTTCGGGGGCGAGGCCGCCGACGACCGAGGTGCCGCCGCCGAACGGCACGGCGGCCACCTGGTGTTCGGCGCACACGCGCAGGACGGCGAGGACCTCGTCGTGGGTGCCGGGCAGCAGGACGGCGGCGGGTATGTCGTCGACCTCGCCGGCGCGGATGCGCAGCAGGTCGGGGGTCGACTTGCCGCGGGTGTGGCGGATGCGGGTCTCGGCGTCGGTGCGCAGGTGCGCGGGGTCGCCGAGGCAGCCGGCGAGGGCGTGGCGCGCGCCGTCGGTGAGAGGGCAGGCGGGGACGGCGATGTCCTCCAGCGCGGCGGGGCCGTGTCCTCGCGGGGTGACGCCGAGGAGGTCTCGCAGCAGGCCGGTCACGGTGTCGGGCAGGGGTGCCGCCTTGGCCGGGTCGCCCCAGCCGCTCCACAACATGTCCACGGGGTCGTGTTCCTCACCGTCGGTTCGGGATCGGGCGTGCTCGGTGGCCCGCACTGGCGGTACACTGTGACAGATGACGCCCATTCGTCACAACCATTCGGACGGGGATGCCGTCCTCGACGCGGCCCGCGACTGCGTCCTCGCCGTCGGAGTACGCCGTACGACCCTGACCGACGTGGCCCGCCGCGCCGGGGTCTCCCGCATGACGCTCTACCGCCGGTGGCCGGACGTCCGGACCCTGGTCGGGGACGTGATGACCCGCGAGTGGGTCGCCCTGGCCGTGGCGGCCATGCCGGAGCGCGAGCCCGGCGCCCCGGCCCGGTACAGGCTCGTCGACGGGCTGGTCGCCGGGATCGAGGCGTTCCGCGCGCATCCGCTCTTCCACAAGATCCTCGACGTGGACCCCGAACTCCTGCTGCCCTATGTGCTCGACCGGCGCGGCGCGAGCCAGGACGCCTTGCTGGGCCTCATCACCGGCGCGCTGAAGGAAGGACACGCCGACGGATCCGTCCGCTCCGCGCACCCCGACCTCCAGGCCCGGTCCGTGCTGCTGATCGTCCAGTCCTTCACGCTCTCGCTGCGCACCATGACCGACGAGTCGGACCCCGGGCTCGACGAAGCGGCCTTCCTCGGCGAGCTGCGGACCCTCCTGGAAAGGACCCTCGTCCCATGAGCCACCCGAGCACCACACCTCCCGGCCGCCCCTCCCGTGACTCCTCGCTGAGCGCGGCACGCCGCCGCCGCGAACTGGCCGGGCTCGCCGACGGCACCGAGGTGGACGTCCTGGTCGTCGGCCTCGGGGCGACCGGCGCGGGCGTCGCCCTCGACGCCGCCTCCCGAGGTCTGACGGTCGCGGCGATCGACGCCCACGACCTGGCCTTCGGCACCTCGCGGTGGAGTTCCAAACTCATCCACGGCGGCCTGCGCTACCTGGCCTCCGGACAGGTGGACGTCGCCCACGAAAGCGCCGTGGAGCGGGGCATCCTGATGGAGCGGACGGCTCCGCACCTGGTCGGCGCCCAGCCGTTCGTCCTGCCGCTCACGCCGCTGGTCACCCGGTCGCAGGCGGCGCTGACCCGGGCCGGGCTGAGCGCCGGTGATCTGCTGCGCGCCTCGGCCCGTACGTCACGCTCCACCCTGCCGGCGCCTCGCTCCCTGTCATCCGTGGAGACGCGGCACATGGCGCCCGCACTCCGCTCCGCCGGGCTGCGCGGGGGGCTGCTCTCCTGGGACGGCCGGCTGAGCGACGACGCGCGGCTGGTGACGGCCGTCGCCCGTACCGCCGCCGCGCACGGCGCGCGGATCCTGACCCGTACGCGCGCGCTGTCGCTGGACGGCGGCGGTGCACGCGTACGGGACGAACTCACCGGCGAGGAGACCCGGATCAGGGCCCGTGCGGTCGTCAACGCCGCCGGTGTCTGGGCCGGTGGCCTGATCGACGGCATACGGCTGTGCCCCTCCCGGGGCACCCACCTGGTGCTCCGCTCCGAGGACCTCGGCTCGCTCACAGCGGGCCTGCACATCCCCGTTCCCGGTGAGGCCAACCGCTTCGTCCTGGTGCTGCCGCAGGGCGACGGCCGGGTGTACGTGGGGCTGACGGACGAACCCGTCGACGGTGACATCCCGGACGTGCCGGAGGTGCCGGAGACGGACATCGGCTTCCTGCTCGACGTACTCGGCTCGGCCCTCGACGTGTCGCTGGGCCGGGACGACGTGATCGGCGCCTTCGCCGGACTGCGTCCGCTCCTCGACACGTCGGGTCTGTCGGGCTCGGGCTCGTCGCGCACGGCCGACATCTCCCGCAAGCACGCGGTGCTGACGTCACAGGAGGGTGTCGTGACCGTGGTGGGGGGCAAGCTCACGACGTACCGGCGCATGGCACAGGACGCCCTGGACGCGGCCGTCCGCGCGCGGGGTCTCGTGGCGGGGCCCTGCCGCACGGCCGGCCTGCCCCTGGTGGGGGCCGCCGCCCCGAGCGGGCTCGCCGCCCTGGACGCCCCCCGCCGGCTGGTCCGCCGCTACGGCACCGAGGCCCCGGCCGTGCACGCCCTGGGGCTCCAGGACCCGGACTTGGCGCGCCCCGTGGTGCCGGGCCATCCGGTCACCGTGGCCGAACTCGTCTGGGCGGTGCGCCACGAGGGTGCCCTTGACGAGGGGGACCTGCTCGACCGGCGTACCCGGATCGGTGTGGTGCCGCGCGACCGTGAGGTCGCGCTGGGCGCGGCCCGTGAGGTGCTGCGCCAGGAGGAGGGCCGGCTCGCCCCGCACGCCCCGTAACGGGCGCCGGGGGTCAGTTGTTGCTGTGCCTGGCCAGGCTGTAGAAGAGGATCAGGACCGCCACGGCCATCACCGTCACATGGAGCCATGCGGGCGCGGCCGAGGCGTCTTGCGAAGCGGTCGTCACGATGGGGTTCATCGGTGCCTCCGTGTCATGTCGTGGTCGACGTCGCGATGTTGTCGTGTCATGCCCCGCGCGTACCCCGCGTGACGGGGCTGACGCGTCGGCACGGACCGCCGCACGCCTTCCCCCGATCGTCTTGAGACGATTGTCAGTGGGGCCCCCTAGGCTTGACGACGAATGGCTCGTACGGGCCGCTTCGGGGGAGGTCGACACATGCATTTCGAGCAGGTCTTCACCTATGCCTGGCAGTCCGATCCGGCGGAGAAAGGCTCGTCGGTCCTGTCGGTCGCCTATGAGACACCGGAGGGCGGCGGGCCCCGGCGCTGGCTGCTCCTGGCCGGGCTGCCCATCTTCAGTGAGCTGCTGACCTTCGACGACACCGCGCACGTCCGGGAGTTCGCCCGGGCGGTCCTCGATCTGCCGGTGACGCCCACCTTCTACGAACGCGAACTGCACCTGAGTGGGAGCGGCACGCGGACGCCGGCGTGCGGGCCGGCGGAGCCGGAGCCTTTCGCGACGCTGCGGGTCGGACGCGACCCGGACGACGAGCTGCGCGCCTGCTTCGCCTACCAGTCGTACGTGGCCTTCCCGGGGATGCCGCATATGACCGCCCTCGGCCTGGAGGTCATATGCGACGACGTCGACGTGGACCGGGCGCACGCCGAGGCGCGGGCCCTGCTGGCGGTACTGGACGCGGCCGGCCCACCCGGCGCCCCTCCCCTGTAGGCCGGGACGCACGCGGGGGGGCCGGGCCGCGCGGGGCGGGTACGCCCATGACCACGGGGCCGGCAGCGGCCGCGACCGGCGCGGGCGCGGGTGCTCCTCGCAGCGCGGAGGCCCCGCGTGCGGGGGACGGTCAGCCGCGTGGCGCGGAGCCGCGTGCTCGGTGGCGGTCGCGGTCGCGGTCGCGGTCGCGCCGACGGTCCCGGCGCGCAGGGGGCAGAGGGCAGGGGGAGGACGCCCATCCGTCGGCCCTCGTCGCGGGGGCGGGGCGTGGGGTGACGGCACGGCCGTGTCCCGGCCGGTCGAGCACGGTGGTGACGCGGGGCAGGTCCGGTGCCCGGACGCCGGGCGGTCCGCGGCGGGGTGCCGGACCCGCCCGCAGTGGGGCGGGCTCCGGCGGCCGGGTGTGTTGCGGCGGTGGGACGGCCCGCGGGCGACGGCGGGCGACGGCGGCCGGACGGCCTCCGGCGGTCAGGCGTCCTTCAGCTCGTCCACCACGTACCGGACCACGTCCGCCGAGGAATGCAGGGCCTCCCGGGACGCGGTGCGGGCCACCCGCATGCGCTTCGAACCGTAGTGGACGAGGACGGAAGCGCCCGACGCGTAGACGACGGTGAGCGCACCGGTGACCTTCTGGGGCGCCCACACCCGTTCCAGCCCGCGCACCAGTGTCGAGTGCGCGGACAACAGGGCCAGCAGCCCGCACGCCCCGCCGGCCGCCAGCGCCACTGCGCCCTGGCGCGCCTCCGACAGGCCGAGTGCCGCCTCCTCCCGCGCGGTGTCGATGTCCTCGCGGACGGTGGTGTCCTCGCGGGCCATGGTGTGAACGTCCTGGACAGACTGCTGCATGACGCGCTCGTACCCGTTGCGGGACGGAGCACACCGGCGGCCGTGCGAACCGGCCGGCCGCGCGGGAGCGCACTGGTGGCGCCGCGTGCGGCCGCGGCCGGTCAGTCCTGCGACTGCCCGATGTTCACCATCCACGCGATGCCGAACCGGTCCACGCACATCCCGAACTCGTCGCCCCACATCTGCCTCTCCAGGGGTACGGACACGGTGCCCCCGTCGGACAGCTTCTCCCAGTAGCCGCGCAGCCTCCCCGCGTCCGCGCTGTCACCGCTCAGACTGACGGCGATGTTGTTGCCCGGCCGGTGCTCCGAGCCGGGCGGGTGGTCGGCCCCCATCAGGGTGAAACCACGGTCCGTCTCGAGCGTGCCGTGCATGATCTTCTCTGCCTGGCCGCGGTCGTCGGTGCCGAAGTCACCGTAGGTGTTGAGGGTGAGGTCGCCGCCGAGGACATGCTGGTAGAACTCCATGGCCTGGCGGGCGTCGCCGTCGAAGCTGATGTACGGGTTGAGGCGAGATGCCACGTTGTGCCCCTTTCTGTGCGCTGCCATCCTCGCGGGTGGGCGGCTCACCCGCGACGGGACGTGCGCCCTACCGGCGGAGCCACCCGCGCAGCAGGCGGCTCACGGCCGGCATCGCCGCGTACGTCATGAGGATGTTGAACACGCAGGCGATCACCGCGCTGCCGACGACCGGGTGCAGGCCCACCAGGTGCGGGACCAGGAAGTAGGTGCCCAGCAGGGAGATCGGGTAGATGGCCAGGGTTGCGCTGATCGCCATCTTCCACCGAGGGGGCGCGGGCGTCACCGCTCCCGGCTTGGCGAACCAGGTCTCCATGCCCGTGAGCTCCCGCCGCGCCACCTCGGTGTGGTGGTGACCCTCGCAGCTGGCGAACCAGGCCGCCCTCTCCGGTGACTCCTGCCACTCCCGGCACGCCGCCGCGTCCTGGAAGCGGTGGACGAGGAACCAGGGCGCGCCCTCGGCGGACGGCCGGAAGAGACCGTGCCCCAGGTGCCCGGGGAACCGCGCCGCGCTGGCGAGTATGCCGCGCGCCCACCGCTCGAACGCGGCCTCGTGTCCCGGCTCGACCTGCCGGGCGATCAGCAAGGTCACCTCGCCGGTGTCGGCGGGCACGGTCGTGTGCTCAAGGCTCACCGCAGTCACTTGCTCTCCTGATGCTCGCGCCGCGCCCAGGAGCACTTTACGACGCCCTGCCCAGGCGCGGCACCGCTCCCCCGGCCGCCGGTGCGGCGCCGGTGGCGGCCGCGCCTCCCAACTCCCGTACGCCGGAACGGATGTCCGGCCAGGACCGGACCGTGGACCGGACTGCGGGCCGGACCGCGGACCGGACCGCCGGCGTTGGAGGCCGGCACCGGAGGCCGGGCAACCGCGAAGCCGGCGGGCAGCTCGGCGGGGTGCACGCGTGAACCCCTGGAAGGAACCAGGGCGATCCATGACGTTTCGGTCCGCCGACAGCACGTTCCGCGAACCCTCGTGCCCGGTGGCGGCAGTAGCAAGGGTTTCCCCTCCTTCTCAGTGTTTCGGGCGTCTGACATCTTGCGTTCACCCCCTACTCATTCGGCCCGGCGGCCCGACCAGCATGCCGGGACTCGGAGGACGCCTTGATACGTCACATATCCAGTTGGCTCCCGGCGAAGTCGATGGCGGTCGCCGCGGCCGTACTCGGCACCACGCTCGCCGTCGGGGCTCCGGCCACGGCCGTCGGCACCGCGTCGCAGGCCCCTGCCGCCGCCCCCGCGTCCGCCGTCGCGTGGACGGCGGGCACCCGCGCCCACCTCGTGATCACCGCCCCCGGTGACACCTCCGCCGTGCGGGCGGCCGTGACGAACAACGGCGGCTCGGTGTTCGCGTCCTACGACGCCATCGGTGTGATCGTCGCCCACTCCGCCTCGGCCGGCTTCGCCACCGCCATGCGCGGTGTCCCCGGGGTCCAGCAGGTGGGCGCGACGCGCACCTCGGACGTCCCGGCCGACGCGTACAACCCGGCCCTCCCGGCGAGCCCGTCCCAGTCGCCGACGACGCTGACGGAGAGCCTGACGCGCTGGGACATGACGCAGATCAAGGCCGACCGGGCCTGGGCCGTGACCACCGGCTCGGCGGCGGTCAAGGTGGGCGTGCTCGACACCGGCGTGGACGACCGGCACCAGGACATCGCCCCGAACTTCAACGCGGCGGACTCCGTGTCCTGCGCGTACGGCAAGGCGGACACCCGCGCCGGGGCATGGCGGGACGTCGGCACCCATGGAACGCACGTCGCCGGCACGATCGCGGCCGCCAAGAACGGCAAGGGCGTCGTCGGTGTGGCTCCCGGGGTGAAGGTCTCCTCGGTCCGCATCGCCGAACCGGGCACCAGCCTGTTCTTCGCGGAGAACACCATCTGCGGCTTCATGTGGGCGGGCGACCACGGTTTCAAAGTCACCAACAACAGCTACTACACGGATCCGTGGCAGTTCAACTGCCCGGACAACGCCGACCAGGCCGCCATCATCGAGGGCGTCCGGCGTGCCCAGGAGTACGCCGAGAAGCGGGGCTCGCTCCAGGTCGCCGCGGCCGGCAACTCCAACCTCGACCTCGCCAACAAGACGGTCGACACGGAGAGCCCCAACGACTCCACCCCCGTCCGGCGCACCATCACCAACGCCTGCCTGGACATCCCGACCGAACTGCCCGGCGTCGTGACGGTCGCCGCGATGGGCAAGGGCGACGTCAAGGCGTCGTACTCCAACTACGGCGACGGCGTCATCGACATCGCCGCACCGGGCGGCGACGGCGCCTCCGGCGTCTACTCCACCCTGCCGGGCGGCAAGTACGGCAACATGAACGGTACGTCGATGGCGTCGCCGCACGTCGCGGGTGTCGCCGCGCTGATGGCGAGCGCCGACCCCACCGCCACCCCGGCCGACCTCCGCTCCCGGCTCGGCGTCCAGGCCGTGGACGTGGCCTGCCCCTCGGACAGCCGGTGCGCGGGCACCACCACCAGGAACGGGTTCTTCGGCGAGGGCCAGACCGACGCCCTGAAGGCGGTCGGCGGCACGACGCCTGCTCCCGGCAAGTACTTCGCGACCACCACGGACGTCGCGATCGCCGACAACGCGACCGCCGAGAGCCCCCTCAGCATCTCGGGCGTGACCGGCAACGCGCCGGCCGCCCTGAAGGTGGGCGTCGACATCGTGCACACCTACCGCGGTGACCTGGTCGTCTCCCTGGTGGCACCCGACGGAACGGTGTACCCGCTGGAGGACTTCGCCAACAACGACGGTACGGACAACGTGAGCAAGACCTACACGGTCGACGCCTCCGCCGAGGTCGCGAACGGCACCTGGAAGCTCCGGGTCCGTGACATCGCGACCCAGGACACCGGCAGGATCGACGCCTGGAACCTGACCTTCTAGGCGCGACCCGCCCACGGCCGGGCCGTCGCGCGTCCCTCCAGGGGTGGGACGCGCGACGGCGCGTTCCACCCCCGGCGCTCACACGCGGCGCCACAGCGCCATGGCGAAGGAGAACAGCCCGTACAGGGCGAGTCCCAGTGCCACCGCCACGAGCAGCCACGGGCCGGCCGGGGTGTCGGCGAAGGAGCGGATGGTGTCGTCCAGGCCCTTCGCCTCGCTCGGCCGGTAGGTGATGGCCGCACGGACCACGAACCCGCCCGCCACCACGAACACCAGTCCACGGGCCACTCCCCCGGCCACACCCGCCACGTCCACGGCGTCACGGACCCGGGGCCGCATCTCGCCGAGCCGCAGATGCTTGCGGTAGCTGCGGCGGACCGCCTGCACGGCACCCACGACGCCCGTGACCGCGATGGCGACGCCGGCCGCCGCGACGAGCCACTGCCCGGCGGGCAGTTCCAGCGCCCGTGCCGTCATGTCGTGGGACCGCCGGTCGCTCTCCCCGCCGCCGCCGCTGTGGTCGCCGGCCGCGAAGACGAGCACCGACCAGGCCACGACGGCGTAGAAGACGGTCCGGCCCGCCGACAGCAGCCGCTTCGTCGTCTTGTGTCCCCACAGGGCCTCGGTGAGCTGCCACAGCGCCATCCCCACGAGACCGACGCCCAGGAGCCACAGGAGCACCGAACCCATCGGCCGCGCGGCGACCTCCGTGAGGGCACCGCCCTTGTCCGCCTGTTCGGCGTTGTCACCGAAGGCGATCCTCAGGGCGAGGACACCGACGAGCAGGAAGATCACACCCCGCGCGGCGAATCCCCACCGCCCCGCGACCTCGACCACCGCGCTGCCGTTCTTGCCCCTCACCTTGCCGCGTACGCTCACCTCGGCACCTCCCCTCCCCCCGTTGCCCCGCGAAGGGGGCCGGAAACAACGGGGACGCCGGCGGCACCGGAGGCCGCGGCCCCTGGAGACACCGGTGCCCGGAGTTCCCGTCGTTCTTCGCCCTGTTTTCGTTATCGCCGGCCCTTCGGCCGGTCTCCCAGGTGTCGGGCGGATCGCCGCCCGGGGGAGAAAGGAGCCGAGAGGTGAGCCAGACAGACGAGGTACGGCTGGTCAAGGCGGCGCAGGCCGGGGACCAGCGGGCACAGGACGAACTGGTCTCGGCGTACCTGCCGCTGGTGTACAACATCGTCGGGCGGGCCCTGAGCGGGCACGCGGACGTGGACGACGTCGTCCAGGAGACGATGATCCGCGCGCTCGCCGGCCTCGGTTCGCTGCGGGACCCGCGGCGGTTCCGGTCGTGGCTCGTGGCGATCACCATGAACCGGATACGCGACCACCGGTTCGACCCGGCGGTCGCGGACGCCCCGTACGACGGAACCGACCCGGCCGATCCGGGCGCCGACTTCGTGGACCTCACGATCCTGCGGCTCAGCCTCTCCGGACAGCGGCGCGAGGTCGCCGAGGCCACCCGCTGGCTCGACGACGGCGACCGGGACCTGCTGTCGCTGTGGTGGCTGGAGGCCGCCGGCGAACTCAGCCGGACCGAGGTGGCCGACGCCCTGGAACTCACGCCCCAGCACACCGCCGTGCGCGTCCAGCGGGTGAAGGCGCAGCTGGAGACCGCGCGGATCGTCGTCCGGGCGCTTTCGGCGGTCCCCCGCTGTGTGCTGCTCGACGACGCGCTGGCCGGATGGGACGGGCTGCCGTCGGCGCTGTGGCGCAAGCGGATCGCCCGGCACGCACGCGCGTGCACGGTCTGCTCGGGTCACGGCGCGGGGCTGGTCCCCGCCGAAGGGCTGCTGGTCGGTCTCGGCCTGGTGCCCGTGGGAGCCGCGCTCCTCGGAGCGGGCGCGGGGCTGCCGCCCGCCGCCGGGGACACGTTCGGCCTCGCCGGAGCGGGGAGGCCGGGCGGGTCCGTCCCGGCCGGCCGACTGCAGGAACGTCACGCCCGGCGCCGCAGGCAGCGCCGCGCCGCCGCCGCGGCGGCACTGCTGGTGGCCGGCGGCGGGGTGGCCGGGCTGCAGTTCCTGGGGCCCGACGAGGGCGCCCGGGAGGTCCGTACCCAGACCGCGGCCGAGCCCTCCCGCGCCCCGCTCGTACCATCGGCCACGTCCGCCCGGCCGACCCCGGCCCCGTCGGCCTCGGCGTCACCGTCCGCCTCCGCGAGCCCCTCCCCCTCGGCGTCGGCCACCAAGAAGGCCTCCCCCACGCCGAAGCCCAGCCGTACGGCGCCGAAGCCGCCCCAGGAGCCGTCCCCCTCTCGGGTGCGGACCACCCCGCGGCCCGAGCGCACACAGGCCCCGTCCGGCTCGTTCGCACAGCAGGTGACCGCGCTGGTCAACTCGGAGCGGGCGGAGAACGGGTGCGGCCCGGTGAGCGGGAACGGCACGCTGGACACGGCGGCGCTGCGCCACTCCGAGGACATGGCCGCACGCGACTACTTCGACCACACCAGCCCCGACGGCAAGGGCCCCGGCGACAGGATCACCGCCGCCGGGTACCAGTGGTCGACGTACGGAGAGAACATAGCCCGCGGGCAGCGGACCCCCGCCTCGGTCATGGACTCCTGGATGAACAGCCCGGGTCACCGTGCCAACATCCTCAACTGCTCGTTCAAGGAGATGGGTGTCGGCGCCCACGAGGGGCCCGGCGGACCGTGGTGGACCCAGGTGTTCGGCGCGCGCGGCTGACCGGGCGGTGGCGGCCCGCCTCGTCCGTTCCCCGATCGGGGGGGGTGCCGCGGCCAGGGTTCAGCAGCCGGCGTGGAGCGCTCTATCCTCGGTCTGGGGTCGGTCGGGGCGTCGCGCCTTGCTGATGCCGCAGGCGCCGGCTGAGGCACGGTGCTCCACCACCTGGAAGGGAGCGGCCGTGAAGCCGGCGAAGGAAGCGGACGTGGGCCTGGACCGCGATGTGTTCATGCGCGCTCTCATCCGGGAGCTCGCGACCTCCCTGGAGTCCGTGGTCGGGCTGGAGGAGGCGTCCGGCTACATCAGCCTGGTCGGCCAGTCGGTCGGCTCGCAGCTCAACGAGTCGTACACCGCGGCCCTCGGTCTGCCGCGTCTCGGCAGAGAGCAGGTCGCGGACGTCCTGGTCGACCTGAAACAGCGCATCAAGGGGGACTTCTACCTCATCTCCCAGGACGACGAGAAGATCGTGCTGGGCAGCCGCAGCTGCCCGTTCGCCGAGAAGGTGCTGGGACGGGACTCGATGTGCATGATGACGTCGAACGTCTTCGGCACCATCGCCGCCCAGAACCTCGGCTACGCCCGTGTCGAACTGGAGGAGACGATCGCCCGCGGCCACTCGGGCTGCCGGGTCGTCGTACACCTCACCCCCGACCTCGACGTGGACGACGAACCCGGCCGCGAGTACTTCGGCGACCGGCATGCCACGGGCAGCACCGGCGCCGCCGCCCTCCCGGCAGGGGATTGAGATGGACCTGGCGTCGTTCCGCGCCGTGGTGAAGCTCCTGCCCCACTCGGTCGTGGTGTGCACCACCTCCGGCAGGCTCCTTGCGGTCAGCCCGGCGACGCGCCGGACGGTGGACACCCTCGTCCCGGGTGCGGACCTGCTCGACCTGGTGCTCGACACCGACGAGGTGGCGCAACGGCTGAAGCAGTGGACGCGCAGCGGCTCACCGCTCCCCGGCGTGATGACCGTACGCGACGGGGAGGGCCGTCCGGTGCGCCTGCGGTGCCACGGTGCCCGTGCCACCTGGTGGCGGGGCCCCGAGTCGGCCGTACAGCTCCACTTGGCCCGTCTCGACGTGAGCGACCGCTTCGTGGCCCTCAGCCAGCGGGTCAGCCTGATGAACCAGCAGATGGCATACCGCCGGGCGATGGCCGAGCAGCGCGACAAGCTGCTGCGCGCCGAGACCGAGGCGCGCGCCAGGATGCAGCGCCTGTACCGGCTCACGGCCGCGCTGGCCGCGAGCGCCGACCTCACGGATGTGTGCGAGGCGGTGCACAAGTGCGCTCCGCAGGCCCTCGACGCGGTGGGGGTGACCCTCGAGCTGCACCCGCGCCGCATCGTGCCCTCGCTCTCCCCCACCGACACACTCCCCGTCACGACCGATTCCTGGACCGATCTCGATCTGTTCCACGGTCCCTCCTCCGGCGCGCCGCTGCCGGAGACCGATCGCCGCGTACCGCTCGAAGCGGAAGGCGTCGTCCTCGGCAGCCTCGTGGTGAGCTACGCGCCCGGCGCGGCACCGGACGCCGACCACACCACCGCCATCGCCCAGCAGATCGCCCAGGCCGTGCGCCGCGCCGGCCTGTTCGAGCACGAACACGGCCTGGCGGTACGGCTCCAGCGCAGCCTGCTGCCGCGCCTGCCGGAGGTCTCCGGCCTGGACATCGCCAGCGGCTACGCCCCCGGCACGCACATGGTGGACGTGGGCGGCGACTGGTACGACGTCCACCCGCTCGACCAGGACACCGTCGGCTTCACCATCGGTGACGTCGCCGGCCACGGCATCGCCCAGGCCACGGCCATGGCCCAGATCAACACGGTGCTCCGCAGCATCTCCCGCCGGCACAGCGACCACTTGCCGACGGTGATGGCGGAGCTCAACGACTTCCTGGGGACGTACCACGAAGGGCTGATGGCCACCGCCTGCTACGCCACCTACCACCGCGGCACCAGGACCCTGCGCTACACACGGGCGGGGCACCCGCCGCCCCTGCTGATCCACGGCGACGGCACCACCGAGTACCTGCGGGCGGCGCTCGCTCCTCCGCTCGGCCCGGTGCCCTTCACCCGCTACCCGCAGGCCGAGATCACCCTCCCGCCCGGCTCGACGCTCGTGTTCTACACCGATGGCCTCATCGAACGCCGGGGCGAAAGCCTCGACATCGGGCTGGACCGCCTCGCCAGGACGGCGTCCACGGCCGTCGGCCTCGACGCCCGGGGCACGTGCGATCTGCTCCTCCATCAGCAGCCCGACACCGACATGCCCGACGACCGCGCCCTGCTGATCATCCACTTCCCACCGACGGCCGGACCCGGCTGACCATCCACTCCCCGCCGACGGCCGGACCCGGCTGACCATCCACTCCCCGCCGACGGCCGGACCCGGCGGATGACGTCCGCCCGGCCTCCGGGGAGCGGCCCGGTCACCGGCGTGGGGCCGCCGCGGGTGAAGCGCCCGAGCGCCTCACCGGCGCGGGATCCGATCACCGCGCCCGGCATCCCCTCCCAGCGCTGCCCGAGCCGGTCGCACAACGCCCGGCGCCGCGGCGACGTGCCGCCGTGCGCGGGCTCCCGGCGGGCCGCGCCCACTGCCTTCGGCTCGGGTGGTGACCTTCAGGCTCAGGGGTGAGAGTCGGTCGGGGCCATGGACTTCTAGGTGAGAACAGCGCGGCGGGGGGAAGAAGAGGCGGCATCGAAGGGAGGCCGCGGTGGATGGTGAGGACTTGAGACTCGGGGACGTTCTGGCCGAAGCGGCGAGCGCCTCGCCGGTGGAGTCGGTCGACGTGGTGGCCCGTCATCTGCAGAAGCGCTTCCACGCGGTGTGCGTCTCGTTCCTGTTCGCCGACCTGATCGGTGAGACGCTGGTGCGGCTGGCCATCGCCGACGGTGTGGAGGCCGAGGAGGAGGGCATCACACGCATCGTCCTGCGGGGCAGTGTGTACGAGAAGGTCCTGCTGTCACAACGCCTGCACGTGGAGCCGGACGGCGAGGCCAGGCGGGTCGTCGCACCGGTCACCAACAGGGGCGACTGCGTCGGCGTGCTGGAGATGACGCTGCCCGACACCGACGAGACGGTGTTGCGGCAGGTCCACGAGGCGGCCCGGGCGCTGGCGTACATCATCGTCACCGACCGGCGGTTCACCGACCTCTACCACTGTGGCCGGCGTACGACGCCCACCAGCCTGGCGGCGGAGATCCAGCACAACCTGCTGCCGTCCGCCTCGTGTTGTGATGCGGAGCAGTTCTCGCTGGCCGGCGGGCTGGTACCGGCCGACGACATCGGCGGGGACACCTACGACTACGCGCTGGACCGCGAGACACTGCACCTGTCCATCACCGACGCCATGGGGCACGACACCGAGTCCGCCCTGCTCGCCACCCTTCTGGTGGGCGCGCTGCGGGGTGCCCGGCGGGCGGGCTGCGACATCGTGGAGCAGGCCGACCGCGCGCACCGGGCGCTGGTCGAGCACGCCTCCGGCATCGCCACCGGCCAGTTGCTCCGCGTCGGCCTCGAAAGCGGCGGCGTCCAGCTGGTGAACGCCGGTCACCCGCGCCCCTTCCTGCTCCGTGACGGAACGGTGGAGGAGCTGGCCCTGTCGGTCAACCTCCCGTTCGGTGTGCCCTCGCCGCGGCCGTACCGGGTGCAGCACCTGGACCTGCGCCCCGGTGACCGGCTGATCCTGCTCACGGACGGCATGCAGGACCGTGCGGCGGCCGGGGTGGACCTGGCCGCCCTGATCCGCGACACCCGCCCCCACCACCCGCGTGAGGCGGTCGCCACCCTGGTGGGTTCCGTGCGGGCGGCGTGCCAGGACCGGTTGCCGGACGACGCCACGGTCCTGTGCCTGGACTGGTACGGCCCCGGGGCGACCGGCCGGCCGTCCTGGTAGGCGCCGGGCGCATGGTGCGCGGAACGCGCCGTCGCCGCACCCGGCCACCCGCGCCATGCGCGGCACACACCCCGCGAACGTGACCCCGGCCGCCCTGCCCGGCTCGCCCGTACGTCCGGTCGCCCTGCCCGGCTCGCTCGCCCTGGCGGGATGGGCGGTGCCGTCCGCCCGCACGGTCCCCGTCCGTACCTCCCCGGCCGTCCCGCATGTCGCGCGCGTACCGCGCATACCGTCCCGCCCGCCTCGGCCGGCCTCGCCGGTTCGGGGTGGCGGCGGGCGACCTCGGGTGGACCCCGCTCGGGCGCTCCGGGTGGGCCCGCCTCATGACGGCGGGGCGGTCAGGGCAGCAGCCCCCAGCGGGCGCGCCGCGCCGTCGCCCGCAGCTCCTCCACGGTGGCCAGTTTGACCCGCGGCCGTCCGTCGCGGCGGCCCCGGGCGAGCTCGGCCCGGTCGATCGCGGCCAGCCCCCGGGCGTCGACGGCCCCACCGCCCCGGCGCCGGAGCAGCCGCTGGAAGGCCTTCGCCGGGTGCGCCGGCTCGGGCAGAACGCCGGCCACGGCGTCGGCGAGCAGCGTTCCCACCGTCTCGGCCGCACAGGTGCGGTTGGTCCCGATGCCGCCCGAGGGACCGCGCTTGATCCATCCCACGACGTACGTGCCCGGCCGGTCCGCCACCCGGCCCGCCTCGTGCGGAACGGTCCCGGTGGCCTCGTCGAAGGGCAGCCCGGCGAGCGGTACGCCGCGGTGGCCGACCGCTCGCAGCACCATCCCGGCCGGTATCGACCGCTCCTCGGACCGTTCCGTGACCCGAACGGCGCGGACCGCGCCTTCGCCGAGGACCTCCACGGGCGCGGAGTGGAAGCGGAACACGATGCGGCGACCCGGGGCCGGCGGGCACGACCAGTCGACCGGTGTACGGGTGAGGCCCCTCAGGAGCGCGGCCTTGTCCGTCGGTCCGGCCGCGTCGACCGCCTCACCGACGCGGGGGTCGTGGTCGTCGACGACCAGTTCCACTCCGTCCAGATGGCGCAGGGCGCGCAGTTCGGAGCGCGTGTACGCGGCGTCCCCGGGGCCTCGGCGCCCGAGCAGCACCACCTCGCGCACCTGCGCCGCACGCAGCGCCGCCAGCGCGTGGTCGGCGATGTCGGTACCGGCCAGCGCGTCGGCGTCCGAGACGAGGATCCGCGCGATGTCCAGGGCGACGTTGCCGTTCCCGACGACGACCACCCGCTCACCGGAGGGTTCGACCGCGTCCGCCGGAACGTCCGGGTGGGCGTTGTACCAGGAGACGAACGTGGTGGCGGGGACGCTGCCCGGCAGGTCCTCCCCCGGGATGCCGAGGCGGCGGTCCGCGGAGGCGCCCACCGCGTACACCACCGCGTGGTGGTGGGCGGCGAGTTCCTCGGCGGTGATGTCCCGGCCCACTTCGAGGCCGAGGCCCATCCGCACGCGGGGGTGGGAGTGGAACCGCGCGAAGGTGTCACCGATCCTCTTGGTCCCGGGATGGTCCGGGGCGACGCCGTACCGTACGAGGCCGCCGGCCACCGGAAGCCGGTCGATCAAGGTCACCTCGGCGTTGGTGTGCAGCAGCAGGTCCTCTGCGGCGTACATGCCGGCCGGACCGGTGCCGACGACCGCGACCCGGATCGGGGCGAAGTCGGCGGGCAGGCCGCGCTCGAACCGCGGCTCGCCCCAGGCGTGGAAGTTCGGTCCGTCGTCGGCGGTTCGGGGCTGATCGTCGGCGTCGCGGAAGTACGCCGCGTTGATCCCGGCGAACTCCTGCTGCGGCTCGGGCAGGCCGTCGACCGGGAAGACCGCGTCCACCGGGCAGGCGTCGGCACAGGCACCGCAGTCGATGCAGGACCGCGGATCGATGTACAGCATGTCCGTGGTGCCGAACTCCGGCTCGTCCGGCGCGGGGTGGATGCAGTTGACGGGGCACACGGCGACACAGGTGGCGTCGGCGCAGCAGGTCTGGGTGATGGCGTAGGTCATGTCGTCGGCTCGGTCCGGGTCGGATCAGATCAGGTGGGCGCGCTTGTAGAACGCCAGGGCCGGCCGGGTGAGCAGGCGGGCGGACGCCAGGAACTCCATCAGTCCGGCGCAGCTCGACCGCATCAGGGACTTGTGGTGCTCGTTGGCCCCGGCCTCGCGGACGGCGCGCTCCCGGTCGAGTCCGGCGTTCTCGTACACGTCCTTGTTCACCATGCTGGTGACGATGACGTAGGACGCGATCGCGATGACGACGGCGTGGATCTGGCGGCGCAGCCAGCCGGCCCGCGCGAGGCGCCTGCGCGTCTCCTCGCGGGCGAACTTCATGTGCCGTGACTCCTCGACGACATGGATGTTGTTGATGGTGCGTACGAACGGGACGACCCGCTCGTCCCTCATCCAGTCGCGCTGCATGACGTCGAGGACTTCCTCGGCCACGAGGATGGCGGCGTACGCGGCCTCCCCGAACGCGATCGTCTTGAAGGCCCTGCCCAGTTCGACGGCTGTCCGGCGCGGACGGTACGCGGGCGCCCCGAGCTTCTCGGCGCCCCGGGCGAACATGATCGAGTGCCGGCACTCGTCGGCGATCTCGGTCAGCGCCCACTGGAACCGGGGCTCGGTCGGGTCCTTGGCGTAGATGTCGCGCAGCACCATCTGCTGGAGGATCATCTCGAACCATATGCCGGTGCTGGCCACCGACGCGGCCTCCTGCCGCGTCAGCTCCTTGCGCTGGGCGTCGGTCATCTCCCGCCAGTAGGCGGTGCCGTAGAGGGTGCTCCACTCGGGGCTGGCGCCGTGGAAGTCCTTGTCCAGGGGCGTCTCCCAGTCGACCTCGGTGGCCGGGTCGTACGAGAGCGTCGCGGACGAGTCGAGCAGGCGGCGGGCGACGTCCTGGGCGTGCGGCCCGGTCTGGTTCTCCGGCCGGGCGGTGCTGCTTGCCATGCTGGGGCTCCTCGGTTCGAGCGGCGTTTCCTTGTTAGACAAGATGTAAGCAAGCTGTCGGACGGACCGTACAGCAGGACGGCCGCCCGGGCCTACCCCTGTGGAGAAATCTCCACGCGACCGCCCCCACCGCCCTGTTCACGCCACAGCCGGCCCCAAAGGCGTGCGGCGTCACCGGCTTGCCGCCACGGTGACGACGAGACGCCGTCGGCGGCAGACCCGGCCCAGGGCGCCGGTGTACGAGGAGCACCGGGATCCGTTTCGCGCCGGGCCGGACCGGGTTCGAACCGTCGGCGTCGCCGGCCGCCTTGCCGTCCGGCCCGCTGCCGCCCCGGCACGAGACGTCGTCCTGGAACGCGGAGGCGCCGGCGTCGTACGAATGGTCGCGCTGCACGTTGTCGACGCCGGTGCTCACCCGGTATCGCCATCGCGCGGGGGCCCTGTCCAGGGGCGCGGCGGGGAGGGGCGCGCGCCGAACGACCGGGCCGCGGGTCCGGCCCGAGTCGGGGCCGCCGCACCCGGACGCACCTCGTGGCGGCGCCGGTGAGGCCGGTGCGTGTTGTCCCGTGTTGTTCGTCCGGGACGGGGCGCGCGGCGACCTCGGCCCCGGCCGCACGGCGGCTCAGGTGCTCGGTGGTTCCGCGACCAGTCGTTCTGCGACCAGTGGTTCTGCGCCCTGCGCCCTGCGGTCCGGTGGCCCGCGGTTCTGTGGCTTGCGGTTCTGTGCCACGCGGTCCGGTGGCCCGGCGCAAACGGCCGCTCGGTGGCCAAGTGGCCCGGTACCTGGTGCGGACCGGGTCAGCGGTCCCCGGCCGACGGGCTCACCAGGGTGTTCTCGTTCACGCGTCCGGCCAGGTAGTCGTCGATGTTCCGCACGGTGGCGTCCACGATCTGGCCCACCGCGGTACGCGTGAAGTACCCCTGGTGGGAACTGATCAGGACCCGGGGGAAGGTCGTCAGCCGGGCGAGGGTGTCGTCGGCGATTCCGCCGACGGACTTGTCGACGTAGAAGAGTCCGGCCTTCTCCTCGTGATCGCGTCGCTCACGAGCGGGACGGGACCGGAGGCGGGGGCCGGTGAAGGCCGCCGGGAGGAGAGCGGGCGGATGTCTCCGGGCGGCGTCGCACGAGCCGCGCGCGTGACGCGGGCGCGGCGCCCCGCCGCACGCGCACCCGGCCACACGGGCACTCCGCCGCACCGGTGGACGTGGACGCCCGCCCCTGCAGGTGGTCAGCGGACGGGGACGGAGCCCGGTTTGGGGTGGGGCAACATGTCCCAGCCGAGCGGCCGGCCGTCCCGGTACCGCTCGCCCGGGTCCGCTTCCAGGATCCGCGGTACCCGGTGCCGCCACCACGGCCCATCGGCCGTCCCGCGACCGGGCCGGGGCCAGGGGATCGTGGCGGCACGGAAGCGCTCGTCCAGGGCGTGGGGCCGGGGGCGGAGCGCCGCCGCCGCCTCCTCCTCCGTGAGCCGCGGCACCACGCGCGCCAACTCGCCCCGGCACCGGCGGTCATGGACGGACGCCGGAGCACACCAGGCGTACCCTGCCTCGACCTCCTCGACCAGCCCCTGCCAGCCGCGCAGCAGGGACCCGGCCGGCCCGGTGGTCACCGGGGCTCCGGATCCGTCCGGGGCCGGCGCCCCGGTCCGGTGGGGTGGGTGCCCGTGACGCCCATGACCAGCGAGTACAGGCTGGTGCCCGCGGTGATGAAGAGACGGTTGCGCTTGGCGCCGCCCCAGGCGATGTTGGCGACCGTCTCGGGGACGTCGAGCCGCCCGATCAGCGTGCCGTCCGGGTCGTAGCAGTGGACCCCGTCGTCCATCGCCGCCACCCAGAGCCGGCCGCCGTCGTCGAAGCGGATGTTGTCGAAGCGGGCGTTCCCGCGAGCGGCGGCCTCGGCGAAGACCTCGCCGTCCGACAGCGTGCCGTCGTCGCGTACGTCGAACACCCGGATCTGGCCCGCACCGGTGTCGGAGACGAACAGCCGCCGCTCGTCGGCCGAGAAGACGAGGCCGTTGGGCGCTCGGAAGCAGTCGGCGACCAGCCGCACTTCGCCGGTGGCGGGGTCGACCCGGTAGACGTTGTTGGAGCCGATCTCGCTCGGGGCGCGGTGGCCCTCGTAGTCGCTGGTGATGCCGAAGTCCGGGTCGGAGAACCAGATCGACCCGTCCGACATGACCGCGGCGTCGTTCGGGCTGTTCAGACGCCTGCCCTGCCAGCGATCGGCCAGCACCGTGACCGTGCCGTCGTGTTCGGTGCGTGTCACCCGGCGGTTGCCCTGCTCGCAGGTGACCAGCCGGCCCTGCCGGTCGAGGGTGTTGCCGTTGGTGTGCCCGGCGGAGCGGCGGAAGACACCGACGGCGCCGGTCTCCTCGTCCCAGCGCAGCATCCGGTCGTTGGGGATGTCGCTCCAGATCACCTGCCGCCAGGCCGGCAGGTAGACGGGCCCCTCGGCCCAGCGGCAGCCGGTGTGGAGGACTTCCAGGGCGTTGTCACCGTTCATGCACCGGCCGGTACGGAACCGGTCGTCGAACATCTCGTACAGCGCGGGGCGCTCGCCGGTCATGCGAGTCCTTCCGGTCAGGGTGGCGCCGACTGATCTTCGGCCTGCTCGGCACAGTGGTTGATCACATGTGGTCGGCGCAAGGCCTTTCCCGACGCGTCGCGGGCCCTCTTCGGGCACGCCGGCTTCTTCGAGCTGGAGCGCGCCCGGAGCGGCAGCCTCGTCCCGGACCGACCGCCTCGCGGCGAGCGGTCAGGTCCGGCGCGGCGGTTCGTACGCCCCGGCCGCCCGGGCCGGAACCCCACGCACGCGTCCGTCGGCGGTACGCGTGGACGGCGACGTCCCCGTCCCGTACGTACGGCTGGTCCCGTCCGGCTCCGGCTTCGGGCCCACCGTCTCCGGCATCACCACCTCCCCTCGTCGTCGCCGGGCAGCGGTGTCCGCCACGGCACACCGGTCCGGTCCCGCGCACCGGCCGTGCCCCGGGCGGGCTCGGACACCGGTCGTGGCCGAAGTGGTGAGCCGACGCCCGCCGGACCCCGGCCGGGCCACCGGGCCGGGACGGCCCGCGCGGCCGCAGCCGACGACAAGAGGACCTGCCGTGGAACCTGCCGTGCCGGGCGGGTGCCGCCTTCCCGGTCTCACATGCGGACGCGAGCGGCGACGGGCAGGTGGTCGCTGCCCGTGGTGGGCAGGGGCCGGATGTCGACGACCGTCGCGGTACGAGCCAGGACCTGGTCGATCCGCGCCAACGGCAGCGCGGCCGGCCAGCTGAAGGCGAACGACGCCGGGGCGGGGCGCAGACGCGAGGTGACGGGGGCGAGACCCCGGTCGTCGACCGTGCTGTTGAGGTCGCCGAGCAGGATCACCGTGCCGAGTGTCTCGGCGGCGATCGCCTCGCCGAGCAGCGCGGCGCTCGCGTCCCGGGGGCCGGAAGCGAACCCGGCCGTCGGACCGATGCGTACGGAGGGCAGGTGGACGACGTGCACGGCCGCCTCCCCGTACGGCGTCACCGCCGTCGCGCGCAGCCCGCGGTTCCAGTCCGCTCCGAACCCCGGTGGCCGGATGTCCAGCGGCCGGACGTCGCGCAGCGGGTACGCCGACCACAGCCCGACCGTGCCGTGCACCGCGTGATGCGGGTAACCGGGTGCGAGCGCCGCCCTGTAGGCGGGAAGCGCGGACGGGGTGAGCTCCTGGAGGGCGATCAGCTGGGGCCGGGCGTCCCTCAGGACGCGTGCGGTGCCTTCCGGGTCCCCGTTCTCGTCGCTGACGTTGTGCTGGACGACGGTGATGTCGTACGCCGGTGCGCCGCCGGCCGTCAGGGCTGCACCGAACTGGGCCAGCCACACACCGGCGAGTGGCAGCAGCGCCAGCAGCGCGGTGGCGGAGCGGCGCACCCGGGCGACGACCAGCAGGACCGGGATGAGCAGGCCCAGCCAGGGCAGGAACGTCTCCAGGAGGCTGCCGAGCCGTCCGACCGCGTTGGGCACCGCGCCGGGGAAGGCCAGCAGGCAGGCGGCCGACACGGCGAGCACGGCCGGCACCCGGCCCCGCCGCCCGCCCGCGTCCGTGCCGTTCCCGTGGTGACGGCGACGTCCGGAAGCCGGTGTCCCCGCATGCGCGACCCTGTCCATACCGGACAAGGACGCGGTCGAGGAGCATCCAGTTCCGGCGCCGGGGCGCCGGCGCGGCAGGCCCGCGGTCCGGACCGCGGGCCGGCGTCACCCGCTCTAGCGCGGTACGAGGGCGACCTCGGTCGCCTTGACGCCGGTGAACACCGGTGTGCCGTCGGCCAGGCCGAGGTCTGCCGCTGCCGCCGGGGTGATCTCGGCGACGAGGTCCGGGGCCTCGTCGGAGGTGACGAGGACTCGCATCCGGCTGCCCACGGCCGTGATCTCCCGTACGGTGCCGGGCCAGGCGTTGCGCGGGCTGCCGGTGGGCCTGTCCCGGTGGAGGGACACCGCCTCGGGGGCGATGATCGCGAGAGCGTCGGTGCCCTCGGGGAGCGGTTCGGCGGCGACGACGGTCGTGACGCCGCCCGAGGGCGCGAGGCCGTCGGCGGTGGCGGTGCCGGGCCAGGCGTTGCGCCCGAGCATGCGAGCGACCCAGGGGGAGCGCGGGTGCCGGGTCACCTCGGCCGGGGAGGCGTCCTGAAGCGCCCGGCCGCCCTCCAGGACGAGGACGCGGTCGGCGAGCGAGACGGCCTCCACCGGGTCGTGGGTGACGATCAGGCAGACGCCGCCGAAGCCGTCGAGGTGGCGGCGCAAGGTGTGGCGGACGTGGGCGCGGGTGGTCTGGTCGAGGGCCGCGAGCGGTTCGTCCAGGAGCAGCAGCCGGGG
This sequence comes from Streptomyces gobitricini, assembly GCF_039532985.1. Classification (NCBI taxonomy): domain Bacteria; kingdom Bacillati; phylum Actinomycetota; class Actinomycetes; order Kitasatosporales; family Streptomycetaceae; genus Streptomyces; species Streptomyces gobitricini. The sequence goes on from NZ_BAAASR010000018.1 coordinate 395,419, forward strand.
GCGGGCGGCGAGCGCGCGGGCCAGGGCGACGCGCTGGGCCTGGCCGCCGGACAACTGGGCGGGGCGACGGTGGGCGAGGTGGCCGACGCCGAGGCGGTCCAGCCACCGCTGGGCGGCCGCCCGCGCCTCCTCCCTGGGTACGCCGCGGGCACGCAGCCCGTAGGCGGTGTTGGCGAGTGCGGTCAGGTGCGGGAACAGGGCGCCGTCCTGCGGGACCCAGGCGACACCGCGCCGGTGGGGCGGGAGGCCCGTGACGTCGGTGTCGCCGAGCCTCAGCCGGGCGTGGGCACGGTCGGTCAGGGCCAGCAGCGCGCGCAACAGGGTCGTCTTGCCGGCGCCGTTGGGGCCGACGACGGCGACGGTGGTGCCGGCGGGGACGTCCAGGACCACGTCGGCGAAGCCGGTGACCTCGGCGTGCAGGGCCCAGCGGCCGGAGTCCGCGGGGGCGGGGGTGTCCGGCGCCGGATCCGGCGGTCGTGGGGCGGCGCTGTCGTCACCGCCGGGGCGTTCCCTCGTGGCCGCCGGGGCGTGTACGCGCGGGGCGGTGGACCAGCGGCCGCGCAGGGCGACGAGGACGGCCATCGCGATGGCGAGCAGGAGCAGGGACACGGACGTCGCGGCCTCCGGTTGCTCCTGGAGGAGGAGGTAGACCTGGAGGGGCAGTGTCTGCGTGCTGCCGGGCAGGTTGCCCGCGAAGGTGATGGTGGCGCCGAACTCGCCGAGGGCGCGCGCCCAGGTCAGCGCGGCGCCCGCCGCGAGCCCGGGAGCGACGATCGGCAGCGTCACCGTGAGGAAGACGCGGAACGGCGGCGCGCCGAGGGAGGCCGCGGTCTCCTCGTACCGCCGGTTGAGCCCCGCGAGCGCGCCCTCCAGGCTGATGACGAGGAACGGCATGGCGACGAAGGTGGCGGCGACGACCGCGCCGGACATGTGGAACGGCAGGGTGACGCCGAACCAGTCCTCCAGCCACGGTCCGAGTACGCCGCGGCGCCCGAACGCGAGCAGCAGCGCGACTCCGCCCACGGTGGGGGGCAGGACCATGGGCAGCAGTACCAGTGACCGGACCAGCGCCTTGCCGGGGAAGGAGACCCGGGCCAACAGCCAGGCCAGGGGCACACCCAGCAGCAGCGACAGGCCCAGGGACCAGAGGGAGACGACGAGGGACAGCTTCAGCGCCTCGACGGCTTCCGGTGTGCCCAGGTGTGCGCCCAGCTCGCTCCAGGAGGTACGGGCGAGGATGCCGACGAGGGGCAGCGCCAGGAAGGCGACGGCCGCGAGCGCGGGGAGCACCAGGGCGACGGGCGTACGCGGAGTGAGACGTCTCATCGGTGTCCTGTCGGTTCCTCGGGTCGTGGGTCCTGGGCCTGGGCCCGGGGCCCTGGCGCCCGGGTCTTCGGGCCCGGGCCCCGGGCGGTGGTACGCGGCGCGGAGGCCGCCCGCTCCTCGCCGGCGGGCAGTGGTCGCCGTGCGGCGTGGGCGGGGTCACGGCTGCTGGAAGCCCGCGCCCCTGAGGATCCTCTGTGCCTCGGGACCGGAGAGCCAGGCGACGAACGCGGTGGCGGCCTCGGCGTTCTCCGAATCCTTCAGCACGGCGGCGGGGTACTCCGCGACGGCGTTCCGCGCGTCGGGGATCGTGACGGCGTCCACCTTGCCGGCGGCGGTGTCGGCGTCCGTCCTGTAGACGAGTCCCGCGTCGGCCTCCCCGAGTTCCACCTTGCTGAGGACGGCACGGACGCTGGGCTCCTGGGACACCGGATTCACGGTGACCTTCCCGGCGTCCAGGATTTTCCTGCTGTACTTTCCGGCCGGCACCTCGGGGGCGGCCAGGACCACCTTGAGCTTCGGATCGCCGAGGTCCTTGAGCGTGGCGATGTTCTTGGGGTTGCCCTCGGCGGTGGCGATGACGAGCCGGTTCTTCGCGATGACGGTGGGGGCTTCGACCTCCGCCTGCACGCCCTCCATGCTCTTCGTGTCGGCGGTGACCAGGACGTCGGCCGGGGCGCCCTGCCTGACCTGGGCGATCAGTTCCTGCGAGCCGGCGAAGGAGAAGGTGACCCGGGTTCCTGGACGGGACTTCTCGTACGCGGCGCCCGCCGTCCTGAAGACGTCGGTGAGGGACGCGGCGGCCAGCACGGTGAGGTCCGCCTCCGGGACGGCGGAGCCGTCACCCCTGGGCGCCCGGGTGGCGCCCTTCTCCCCGTCGCCGCCGGCACAGGCGGCCACGGGCGCCAGGAGGGCGGCGGTCAGGACGGCGGTCACGGCGCGGCGCGTGCAGGTGCGGCGCGTGCAGGTGCGGGGGCGGGACATGAGGTCGACTCCTGGGTGAGGTGCGCGGGGCGAGCGGCGCCCGGAGCAGGGTGAGCCGGCCGCGTCGGAAACGGGGGACGCCGCCGCGGTGGAACCGAGGGAGCGCGGGATCAGACGCGGTCGATGTGCACGCTGGTGGACTTCACGCGGGCGGTGGCCTGCATGCCGACTTCCAGCCCCAGTTCCTCGACGGCCTCGCGGGTGAGCAGGGAGACGAGCCGGTGCGGCCCGGCCTGGATCTCGACCTGGGCCGCGACATCGCCGAGCTTGACGGCGGTGACGATGCCGGGGAAAGCGTTACGGGCGGTGGTGTACGAACCGTCCTCCTCTCCCGGGCCGCCCTGGGCGACCTCGATCGAGAAGGCGGCGAGGTCCCGCCCGTCGATGAGGCGGCGGCCCGCTTCGTCGCGGTGGGTCGCGACCCGGCCGGCATCCGCCCAGCGGCGCGCGGTGTCGGGGCTGACGCCGAGCAGCCGCGCCGCCTGGCCAATAGTGTAGGACTGCATATGCGACACGCTAGGCCCGATACCGCCTCATCTGCAATTGTCTGCCGCTTCCTCCATCGCAGATGCGGTTCATTGGGAGGAACCGCCGAAGGGAAACGGATCCCCCGCAGGGCACGCGCCCGCCGACCCCCGAACCGGCCCCCCCGGCCCCCGTCCCCGGCGTTCACCCCAGGCCGGGGTGCCGTCGTCGGATACGTCCTCGTACACGGTGATCCCAGCTCGGAGACCACGGAGCGAGTAACCCGCCGGCAGGTTCCGGGGGACCAACGTCCGCTGCCACCCGGGCCCCTGCCGGTGCGCACGCGGGCGACGGGGGCGCGTCAGCGGATCCGGCGCACGGCCGGCCGTTACGGCGGCGGGCCTCACGTGCAGCCGGCCGTTCCGGCAGGCGGGTCCCGTGCGTGGCCGCCGGTCCCCGGCCGGGCCCGGCGGCGTACCGCGGCCGGTTCCGTCGGCGGGCTCCGCGTACCGCAGGTGTCCTCGGTCGGGAGGGGACCCGTACAGCCTGACGGCCGTCCCGTGTCAGCGGGCCTTGCGGGCCTGGGCGGCTCGCCGGGCCTCGGCGATCTTGCGGGCTTCGGCGGACCTGCGGGATTCCTTCGGGGCGCGGCCCGTGCGGGTGCCCATGCCCTGGAAGGGGGCACCGGTGTTCTTCGCCTTGTTCCCCGCCGGGGGGCGCTTGGCTCCGGTGATGCGGGTAAGCGCCTCCTCGCCGGACCGCACCTGGATGGCGGTGGCCCTGATCCCGGCGTCCGACATCACGCGGTTCACGTCACGCCGTTCACCGGGAGTGACCAGCGTGACCACGCGGCCCGACTCCCCCGCGCGCGCCGTGCGCCCGCCGCGGTGGAGGTAGTCCTTGGGTTCGCCGGGCGGGTCGACGTTGACGACCAGGTCGAGGTCGTCGACGTGGATTCCGCGAGCGGCGACGTCGGTGGCCACGAGCACGGTGACCGCTCCCTCCCGGAACTGCGCCAGGGTGTGCGTGCGCTGCGGCTGGGACTTCCCGCTGTGCAGGGCGGCGGCCCGTACGCCGCTGTCCCGCAGGTGGCGGACGAACCGGTCCACGCCCGCCCTGGTGTCCAGGAACATCAGCACCCGCCCGTCCCGGGCCGCGATCTCGGTGGCGACGGCGTACTTGTCGGCCGGATGGACGTGCAGCACATGGTGCTCCATCGTGGTGACCGAGCCCTCCACGCGGTCGACGGAGGCGAACACCGGGTCGTGCAGGTACTGCCGGACCAGCTGGTCGACGTTGCGGTCGAGCGTGGCCGAGAACAGCATGCGCTGCCCTTCCGCGGGCGTGTGGTCCAGGATCTCCGAGACCTGGGGCAGGAACCCCAGGTCGCACATCTGGTCCGCCTCGTCCAGGACCGTGATCCGCACCTGGTTCAGGTGGCAGTCCCGCCGGGCGACCAGGTCGGCCAGCCGGCCCGGGGTCGCCACGACGACTTCGGCGCCGGCCTTGACGGACGTCGCCTGCTTCCCGATCGACAGCCCGCCGACCACGGTCGTGAGCCGCAGCCCCAGTGCCTGCGCGTAGGGGGCCAGGGCGTCGCTCACCTGCTGCGCGAGTTCGCGGGTCGGTACGAGGACCAGCGCCAGCGGCCGCTTCGACTCGGCGCGCCGTCCCGCGGTGCGGGTGAGCAGCGCGAGCCCGAAGGCCAGTGTCTTGCCCGAGCCGGTGCGCGCGCGACCCAGGACGTCACGGCCCGCGAGGGCGTTCGGCAGGGTGGCCGCCTGGATCGGGAAGGGTTCCCGCACCGAGAGGCCGGTCATGGTCGCCACCAGCTCGGGCGGCAAATCCACATCGGCGAAGGACGCGGCGGGCGGCAGGCCCGGGACCACGGTCACAGGCACCGACAGCTCGCCCCGCGGCGCTCGGTCACGGCCGGTCCTGCCGGCGGCGGGGCGCCCGGTGGCTGACGACTTCGCGTTCATGGGGAAACCTTCCTCGATCCGTCGCCCGCAACGGGCCGGGGCCCGTACCTGCTGAGCGGTACGGGCCCCGGCTGCGTCGAAGCGTAGGAGCATCCTACCCGCGCCCGTCATCTCGTGCCGTCGACGGAACGGGACGAGGGCGACGGCCACGACGGTGAAACCGGCGATGCCGCCGCCGGGCGCGGGGTGCGTCGGCGTACCGGGCGACCGGGCCGTGCACCGGTGCGGGCGATACCGGGACGAGCACCGCCCGGTCGCGGGGGGCGGTGATCCGGGCGGGGCCGGGTAGGGGTGGGACATGGAGGACAAGGACCCCGAGCGACCGCAGGCGGATGATCTCCTGGCGGGCCTGAGCGTGGACGACAGCCGGCCGGAGCAGCCGGTCCTGCTGGATTCGGCCGGCGCGCCGATCCGGACGTGGCAGGAGAACTACCCGTACGACCGCAAGATCCGGCGGGCGGAGTACGAGCGGACCAAGCGGATCCTGCAGATCGAGATGCTGAAGCTGCAACGCTGGGTGAAGGACACGGGAGCCCGCCTGGTGGTGATCTGCGAGGGGCGTGACGCGGCGGGAAAGGGCGGCACCATCCAGCGGTTCACCGAGCGGCTCAACCCTCGTGGCGCCCGCATCGTCGCCCTGGACAAGCCGACCGAGCGGGAAGCCGGCCAGTGGTACTTCCAGCGGTACGTCGCCCACCTGCCGGCGGCCGGCGAGATCGTCTTCTTCGACCGCTCCTGGTACAACCGGGCCGGCGTGGAGAAGGTCATGGGCTTCTGCAGCCAGGAGGAGTACGAGCTGTTCCTGCGCCAGTGCCCGCTCTTCGAGACCATGCTCGTACAGGACGGGATCCTGCTGGTGAAGTTCTGGTTCTCCGTGTCACGCGCCGAGCAGCGCACCCGTTTCGCGATCCGTCAGGTCGATCCGGTGCGGCAGTGGAAGCTGTCACCCACCGATGTGGCCTCCCTCGACCTGTGGGACGCGTACACCACCGCCAAGGTCACGATGTTCCGCGCGACCGACACGGAGCACTCGCCGTGGACGGTGGTCAAGAGCAACGACAAACGGCGCGGCCGGCTGGAGGCGATGCGCAGCCTGCTCTCACGGATCGACTACGACAAGAAGGACCCGGCGGCCGTGGGTGAGCCCGACCCTCAGATCGTCGGTGCCGCCGACACCCTCCTCGAGCCCGGCGAGGAGCCCGCCGACCTCTCGCCCACCCCCTTGGCCGGCCCGCCCGCCCGGCCGGGACAGCACCCGGACCGGCCGGCGGACGCCGGCCACGGCTGAGTCGCCCCCTCCGCCCGCGCCGGTGGCTCCGGGCGCCCGCTAGGGCGCGTGCCGGAAGGGCGTGTGCCGGAAGGGCGCGCAGTCGTACGTGAACCTCACGGACGCCGTACGACGGGCGGGTTCCAGCAGCTCCAGCCGGGCCTCGGCCGGGTGGTGACCCGGGCCCCGGAAGGTCCACAGCAGGTGGAGGGTAGCGTCGTGCCGGCCCGGGGGCATCCGCTCGGTCAGCCGCTCGGAGCGGGTGCCGTCGCTGCGGACCCACCGGTAGGCCAGGGTCCCCGGGCGCCCGTTCGTCCGGACGACGGCCACCACGTCGGCCGCCGCGTCGCAGGCCGGTCCGGCCGGGTCGGTGGTCACGGCGACGTCCCGTACCTCGACGCCGGGACCGTGGCGCTGCCAGGCGAGGTGGCCGAGGACGGTGACCAGAACGGCCGCTGCGAGCGCGTACCGCCGCAGGCCGCCCGCGCGCCGTGGGACCGGCGCGGGGCCGGGGACCACCGGGAACGGCGCCACGGCGGCCGCGGTGACCCCGGGCCCGAAGCGCAGCACGGAGCCGTCGGCCCGGTCGGGCGCGACATGGGTCCGTGTGGGCGGCCCGGTGATCCAGTCACTGCCGAGGACGGTGGCGCTGTAGTCGTCGTCGTTCATCGGATCTCGCACCGCCTGACGAGGATCTGCCGGGTCGCCGCTCCGTTGCCCGCCGCCGGGGTGGTCGTGGCGCGCACGCCCCAGTAGCAGCCCTGGCCCGAGAAGGTCAGGGTCCGGATGGTCGTGGCCGTGGCGGAGGGGAAGGTCATGGAGCCCTCGGGCGCGCCTGGCGTGCCCTGCACGTCGCCACTGAACCACTCCAGCAGGACGGTCGCCGGGCCGGAGGTGTCGACGGAGAGCGTCACCTGCGCCGCCGTGGGGCCGGTCTGACGGAACGAGGTCACGGTCACCGCCTTCACGCTCGCCGGCGGCGGTGACGGTGGCGCGGTGGTCGACGGGGGCGTGGTCGGCCCGGCGTCCGTCGGCGTTGTGGTGGTCGGCCCGGTGGGCAGGGGCACCGGGGGCGCGGAGGAGGAGGGGGCCGGCGAGGCCGACGTACCGGCAGACGCCGAGGAGGAGGGAGCTCCCGGCTCCGAGGGGGACCAGGACGGCGAGGACGAGGACGAGGGTGAAGGCGCGTCTGAGGGCGAGGGCGACCGCGTCGGCGGGGACGACGCCGGACGGACCGGGCCACCCGCGAGCGGGAGGGCGCTGGTCGTCGCCGACGCGTTGGCCGCAGCCACACCGCCCGCCCGCTCCGTCGCCCCGGCCTGCGTGAGGACCAGGAGCAGACCGACTGCGAGCGCCGCGCCGGCGCCCAGCCAGCCGCTCCGCCCGGGCGACCACAGCGAGGTCGTGGCGAAGGCCGTGGTGGACGCCGACGAGCCGCCCGCCGACGGGAACAGCAGCGGCAGCAGCGCGGCCAGGGCCGCCAGTTTGCGCTGGCCATGCTCCTCCCAGTCCGGCCCGTACGCCGCGCGGGCCACGCCCTCCAGCTCGGCCACGAACGCCTCGGCGTCCTCCGGGCGTTCCTCCGGCCGCTTCGCCAGGCCCCGGCGGATCAGCGGACGCACCGGCTCAGGGGCCTCGGCCTCGGGAACGGGGGCCTCGATGTGCTGGAGCGCCAGCTCGGCGAGGTGCTGTCCGGTGAACGGCTTGCGTCCGGTCAGGCACTCGAAGAAGGTGGCCGTCGCCGCGTACACGTCGGCCGCCGGTGAGGCGGGGCGCCCCTGCCACTGCTCGGGGGCCATGTAGGCGGGTGTGCCGGCCACTCCCGGTGTGGTCCCGTGGTCGGCGGCGATGCCGAAGTCCACGAGCTTGGACGAGCCGTCGGCCGCGACCAGGACGTTCTCCGGCTTGTAGTCGCGGTGCACGACCCCTGCCCGGTGGGCGGCGGCCAGACCGAGCAGCGAGCCTTTGAGCACGGCCAGGGCGGCCTCCGGGCCGGTGGGCCCCGACTGCCCGAGCACCGCGCGCAGGGCGATGCCGTCCACCAGTTCCATCACGATGGCGGCGCCGTCGGGTGCCTCCACGTACTCGTACAGCTGGACGACGTACGGCGAGTGCAGTGCGCCGAGCAGCCGGGCCTCGGCCCGGAACTGCCCCACGAACGCCGGATCCCGGCGCAGGCGGTCGCTGAGGTACTTCACCGCGACGGGGGTGCCGGTCCCGTCGTGCACCGCCAGCACCACCCGGCCGCTCGCGCCCGAGCCGAGTTCTCGTGTCTCCGTGAAACCGGGGACCACCCACGCGTTCATCATTCCGTCCCCCCTGCCGCGGGTCTTCACCCCCTGGGACACGGACGAGCGGATGCCGGTTCCCGGGCGCGCCGTCCGCTCGGGAACCGGTTCGCACACGGCGTGCGAGCGGCGGTCCGCTTCAGGAGCGCGGCGGGCGCCGAGCGGCCGCCCCGGCGCCGGCCCGGTCGGGCACCGTCCACCGGCGGCCCGCGGGACGGCTGCGGGCCCGCGTACAGGGCGGCTGTGGTCCCGCGGGTACGGGGCGGCTGATGGCGGTCGGCGCACCGGGCGGGGATGTGGCCGGCGCATGGGGCAGGAATGCGGCCGGCGCACCGGGCGGCTGTGGGCCGGGCCGCTCAGCCCCGGCCCCGCCCCGCCGTCCACACCGTGCCGCGCGCTTCGTACTCGAGCATCTCCTCCAGGCCGAGCGCCGCGTCCGCACCGAGCTCGCGGCGCACCAGCCGGAGGGCGAGGTCCAGGCCGGAAGTGACGCCGCCGGCGGTGACCAGGTCGCCGTCGTCGACGACGCGGGCACGCTTGACCACCCCGCCCTGCTTCTCGAGGTCGTCGCGCACCCTGTGGTGTGTGGTGCAGGGGCGTCCCTTGGTCAGTCCGGCCGCCGAGAGCAGCATCACGCCGGTGCACAGCGCGCTGATGGTGAGTCCGGGACGGGGTGCGGAGGCCAGGGCACGGGGCAGTGCGCCACGCTGGATCTCGGCCCACACGCCGGGGTCCTCGCGGCGTGTGTATCCGCCGCCGGGCACGACGAGTACGTCGGCCTCGTCGGGCGCCCACCGGTGGCTGACGCGGACCTCGGTCCCGTACGTCGCCGTGACGGTGCGGGGCGCGTCCAGCGCGACGTGGCGGACGTCGACGTCGCGATCGGTGAAGTAGCCGGAGGCCGCGAAGACCTCGTACGGCGCGATGTAGTCGAGTTCCTCCACCCCCTCGAACATGACGATGTGCACACGCAGGGGCCCGGCGCGGCGGGGGCCCGCGGACGCCGCGGCGGTGTGGGCAGCGGTGCTCGCCGCCAGGGCAGCGGCTCCGAGCGCGGTCGTGGAACGGAGCAGGGTTCGGCGGTGCATGCCGGTGCCTTTCGCTCGTCCGGCCCGGTGGGACGGACACGGTGTCGGGTGGGGACGGAAGGGCCGGGCCCGTGCCTACGAGCGCCACACGGTTCCGCGGCGCTCGTACTCGAGCACCTCCTCGGCGAACAGCGCCGTCTCCGGGCCGAAGAACCGCTCGAGCAGCCAGATGCCCAGGTCGATTCCGGAGGTGACCCCGCCGCACGTCACCAGGTCACCGTCGTCGACGACCCGGCCGGTGACGACCCGTCCGCCCTGAGCCTTGAGATCGTCCTTGGCGATGTGGTGCGTGGTGCAGGGCCGTCCGGCCGTGATGCCCGCCGCGGAGAGCAGCATGGTGCCGCTGCACACGGCGCCCAGGACCAGGCCGCGCCGGCGTGCCGCCGCGAGGGTCTTCGGCAGCACCCCGCGCCGCACCTCCCGCTGGAGGCCGGAGCCGTCGCCGTACCCACCACCGGGCACCAGGATCAGATCGGCCGACCGGGGCGACCACGGGGACCGGCAGACGATCTCCATGCCGGCGGACGTCCTCAGCGTGCGCGGCCCGTCGACGGTGACGAAGGACTGCGCTATGCGGTCCTCACCGACGATCCCGAACACCTCGATGTGGCCCGCGAAGTCCTGCTCCTCCACCCCGTCGTACAGCACCGTGTGGACGCGCAGCGGCTCACGGCGCGGCCGGGCCCGCGCGCCGGCGGCGTCACCCGTGGCCGCCGTGGCCGCCGGGTCGGCCGTGGCCGCCGTGCCGGCCGTCGCCGCCGTGGCCTGGCCACCGGCGAGGCCGGCACCGACCGCGGTGGCAGCGGCGCCACGAAGCACGTTCCGCCTGTGCATGAGGGACATGGGGGACCTCCGGAGAGACGCACCGACCGCGCCGCCCGACGCCTGCCGCGACGGCAGCGCTCAGGGGCGTGACAACGCGTTCAGTCTTCCGGTGGGCCGCCGGCGGCGACACCGGCACACGTGCCGATGGCGCGCAAGATACGGCCAGCCCCCGGTCACGCGCCGACACCTCCGTCGTCTACGGTGATCACGCCTCCGGGAAAGGACACTCATGACCGCCTCCTCCACCCGCGACACCGACAGGGAGTTCGCCCGCCGGTGGCTCGTCGCCCAGGGCGCCACATGCGACGCCGACGGCGTCTGGCAGGACCGGCGGCTCCCGGGCCATACCCTGACGGGCAGTCAGTCCGCCCGATGGTGGGCGGACATGGCGATGGAGACGTCCGGGGCGCGCACGGAGGAAACCGTGCGGGTCGTCCTCGGCCTCATGGACCTGTACGACGAACCGGGCGTGACGGTGGTCTTCTCCGCGTGGGTCGACGCGTACGAGGAGACTCGGGAGCACCTGTGGGCCGCCTACCGGCCTCGTCTGGAGGCCGTCGAGGAACCGCAGGGCGTCGTGGAGTCGCTCGCCCACTGGTTCGAGGACGGCTTCTGCGCCTCCTCGTGCTTCCAGGGCGTGCTGGGCGGCGAGGCCGGGTCCCTGTCCGACCGCCTCCGGCCGGGCGTTCCGGGCCGCGCCGGGCTGTTGCGCCGCACCCGCCGCGTCCTGACCGTCGCGGGCCCGGTCCCGTGGGCGGATCTGGAGCCCGTGTGCGAGGCGGTCGCCGAAGTGCCCGAACTGCACGCCCTGTTGGCAACTCTGCTCGGTCCCGACGTCAGGGGATCAGAACGCAGTGGTTCTCGATGACCCGGCCGCCACGGTCCAGCCCTCCGCAGACCGCCAACCGCGGGTACGCCCTGATCTCCCGGTTGACGACGAACCGCCACCGCGACACACCGGCCTTGCTCGCCCGGTGATCGCCCACGAAGGCGCGCAGCGTCCCCGGAAGGCCGTCCCGGGTCGTGACCGTGATGTCCTGGACGTAGTCGCCTCCCTGGTAGGCGGTGGCCACGCAGATGTAGGCGCCGCACGTGGATTTGGCCTCGGCACTCGCCGGTGGCGCGGTCGCCAGCGCCAGTCCGCCCGCCGCGGCGAGAGCGACCGCGAGCGCCACCGTCCGTCGCCCCGTCCTTGCCGCCACCGGCATGGTCCTCTCCTGGCGCGTGTACTTCACTGGCCCCCCTGATGTGCCGCGTCGGCCGACTGTCCGGCCGACTGCGCAGCGTTACCTCACTGTCACTTTCGGGGGCCGGGCGCCTGGACCGCAATGCCGCGTGAGGGGCGCTTGGCCGGCACTGGGGGCGCGCCGGCGCGCGTGAGGTCTCACAAGCCGGCCGGCGAGGGCGGTACGCCGGAAGAGGACGGAGCGTGGTGGGCATGGAGGGGCGGACGTGGAAGAGGGGCGGGGCGACGCCGGCTGCGGGATGCGGCAGCCGCCTCTGCCCCATCGTGGACCCGGGGGCGACGCCGGCGCGGGAGCGGCAGCGGCCGTGACGCGTCCGTACGCGCCGTCCGCGGCGGATCTGCCGTGCCGCGGCGTTTCCGGAGGAGTCGGTCCACGAGGATGCCGGACGGGACCGGACGGGGACCGGGCCCATAGGGCAGCAGTGACCACCACCACGGCCGGCGATCTTGCGGGCTGACCCGGCGAGCGGCCGTACGGCCCGGGTGTCGCCGCCACTCCGGCCCCGGGAGCCCTGGGAGCCCCAAAAGCACCGGCCACGGGCCGCCGCCTGCCGCCGTGGAACCCGGGCAGGCCCCGGGGCGGCGGCTTCCGTCGATCTCCACTCCGCCGTTGGGTAGAGTTGACGGTGGCGAGGCGGTCCGTCGCTGTACCGCCGTCGCCGTGCAGGGGCCCAGGAGGCCCCGGGGGAAGATCCGATTCTTGCGGGAGAGAAGCGTGCGCACGTTCATGACGCCCGGCGCCGCCGCCTGCCCGCCCTGACGCTTCGCCGTCGGATGTGATCCGGCCGCGCTGTGGCGCGCCGACTACGTCCCTCTTCTGCTTCCGGCCCCGTCTTCCGGGGTCACCCCTGCGGGGTGCCGCCCCGGCCTTCCGCTTCCTCCGCACGTTCCCGGCCTTCGCACGGGGCCGTGCCCGAGCACGACAGGTTCCGACTCTCTTGTCTTCTGCCTCTCCCGCAGTCTCCCCGGCCGCGCGCCTGCGCGGCCGGAAGCCCGACTGGCTCTCCGACCCGAAGGTCTGGCGCACCGAGGTGCTCGCCGGTCTGGTCGTCGCCCTGGCCCTGATCCCCGAGGCGATCTCGTTCTCGATCATCGCCGGGGTCGATCCCGCGGTCGGGCTGTTCGCCTCGTTCACCATGGCCGTGGTCATCTCCGTCGTCGGCGGCCGCCGTGCGATGATCTCCGCCGCGACCGGCGCCATCGCACTGGTCATCGCGCCCCTCAACCGCGAGCACGGCCTCGGTTTCCTCATCGCCGCCGTCATCCTCGCCGGTGTGTTCCAGGTCGTCCTGGGCGCGCTCGGCGTGGCACGCCTGATGCGGTTCATCCCCCGCTCGGTGATGGTCGGCTTCGTCAACGCGCTCGCCATCCTGATCTTCATGGCCCAGGTGCCGGAGATGTGGAACGTGCCGTGGGCCGTGTACCCGCTCATCGCGGGCGGCCTGGCGCTGATGGTGTTCTTCCCGAAGGTCACCACCGTGATTCCGGCGCCGCTGGTGTCGATCGTGATCCTGACCGTGATCACGGTCGGTGCCGCCATCGCGGTGCCGACCGTCGGTGACAAGGGCGCGCTGCCCTCCTCGCTGCCGGTGCCGGGGCTGCCGGACGTGCCGTTCACGCTGGAGACCCTGACGACGATCGCCCCCTACGCGTTCGCGATGGCGCTGGTCGGGCTGATGGAGTCGCTGATGACCGCCAAGCTGGTCGACGACATCACCGACTCGCACTCCAACAAGACCCGCGAGTCCATCGGCCAAGGTGTCGCCAACATCGTCACCGGATTCTTCGGCGGCATGGGCGGCTGCGCCATGATCGGTCAGACGATGATCAACGTGAAGGTGTCCGGTGCACGTACCCGCGTCTCGACGTTCCTGGCCGGCGCCTTCCTGATGGTGCTGTGCATCGTCTTCGGCCCGATCGTCTCCGACATCCCCATGGCCGCCCTCGTCGCCGTCATGATCATGGTGTCGTTCGCGACCTTCGACTGGCACTCCATCGCCCCGAAGACCCTCAGGCGCATGCCCGCCGGGGAGATCACCGTCATGGTGATCACCGTCGCCTGCGTCGTGGTCACGCACAACCTCGCCATCGGCGTCGTGGTCGGTTCCGTCACCGCCATGGTCGTCTTCGCCAAGCGTGTCGCCCACCTCGCCGAGGTCAGCCCCACCGTCGCCCCGGACGGTGCCACGGTCGTCTACCGGGTCACCGGTGAGCTGTTCTTCGCCTCCTCGAACGACATCGTCGGCCGCTTCGACTACGCGGGTGACCCTGAGAAGGTCGTCATCGACCTGAGCGCGGCGCACATCTGGGACGCCTCCTCCGTCGCCGCTCTGGACGCGATCGAGACCAAGTACTCCCAGCGCGGCAAGACCGTCGAGATCATCGGCCTGAACCGCCCGAGCGCGGACATCCACGGCAAGCTCACCGGCGAACTCACCAGTCACTGATCGACACGCGCACCGCCGGCCGGCGGTCCGCCGCGTCCGTTACGCGCACGGCGGGCCGCCGCCGGCTTCGCTGTGGCCACTCCCCCGGACCGGACCGGACCGGGCCGTGCCGTGGGCGGTGAGGCGGTCGGCGAGCGCGGTGAGCTCGGCGAGCGCAGTGAGCCCGGCGGCGTCGCGGCCCAGGCGCTTCATCTCGTCGACGGTGAACACGACCCGGCAGCGCGGGGCGGGGCGTGGGCCTTGGTCCGGCGGGCCGGCGCGAGCGCGTCCTCGAACCGGGGCCGCACCCGGACGCGGGTGCTGACCTTCTCGGAGAACACCTTGCCGCGCGGGATGCCGTGCTTGGCGAGGGCGTCGAGCCGCGACCGGAGTTCCTGGGTGAGCGTCGAGCACCGTGCGTACCCGATGCGGATGTCCGCGGTCGGGATGTCCGGCGCGAGGGCGGGCGGGACGGGGGGTGGCGGGGCGCCACGGCCGGCCGGGCCCGCGGTCGGCGGCGGGGGTGGGCACGCGCAGGAGCCTGGCGAGCCGAAGGACCTTGGTGAAGCGGCCGGTGTGGTGGGTGCCGGCGACCGTGCCGGAGTGCGAGCGGCACGGCGAGCCGGGGTCGTCCCGGCAGCGTGGGCAGGGGTGGAGCTCGACGTCGTCCGCGTCGCTCGGGGAGATTCCGCACAGGGGCCGTCACGCCTCGGACGCTGCCTCAGACGTGAGAACGGGTTCTGCGAACCGGAGCGGCGCTCAGCGGTCGCCGGCCCGTCACCTTTGATCTTGCTCAGGCAGGGGACTGTTCGTGCGCGTCAAGGTGGGGGCGCCCGTGCGGCTTGGCCCCGCCCTGTCGTCGGGCTCGCCCCATTCGGCCGACTGCGCCACACCTTAAGGCCATCCCCGCTTGCCTATAGGGCATAGGTAAATGCATGCTTGCTTTAGGGATACCGAGAGTAGGTGATGGTTGTGGTTCGGGCAGGACTGAGCTCGGAGCGGCTGACGCTCGCTGGTGCGGAACTCGCCGATGAGGCCGGTTTCGACCAGGTGACGCTGTCCGCGCTCGCCCGGCGCTTCGACGTGAAGCCGGCGAGCCTGTACGCGCATGTGAAGAACTCCCACGATCTCAAGACCCGGATCGCGCTCTTCGCGCTGGAGGAACTCGCCGACCGGGTCGCCGACGCCGTGGCCGGGCGCGCGGGCAAGGACGCCCTCACGGCCTTCGCGAACGCCTACCGGGACTACGCCCGGGCGCACCCCGGCCGGTACGAAGCAGCGCGGTACCGGCTCGATCCGCAGACCGCCGCGGCCAGCGCCGGCGTCCGGCACGCGCAGATGACCCGGGCGATCCTGCGCGGCTACGAACTGGCCGAGCCGGACCAGACGCACGCGGTCCGCATGCTGGGCAGCGTCTTCCACGGCTACGCCTCCCTGGAGGCAGCCGGCGGCTTCGACCACACCGACATCGCCGCGCAGCAGTCCTGGGCCTGGACCCTGGACTGCCTCGACACCGCATTGCGGAGCCGGTCCACCCCCTGACCGGTCGTGTCACCCGCGGCGGCTTCTCCGTACCGACCCGACGCCCCACCCCGGAACGAAACGGCTTGAGGCAATGAGCACCGAACAGCACTTGATCATCACCCCCATCACCGCCGACTTCCTGCACGGACACCTCGACGTGGAAGAGACTGCCCACGGCCTGCTGCCGCACCGGCTGCCTGCCCGGGCGCGCCGCCAGATCCCCGACGACCTGCTGGCCGTGGCCGAGGCTCAGCCCTCCGGTGTCCGGCTGGCCTTCCGTACGAGCGCCACCACCGTCCACCTGGACACCCTGCCGACCAAACGCGTCCACCGGGGCTTCCCGCCCCCGCCGGACGGCGTCTACGACCTCCTGGTCGACGGCCGCCTCACCGCCCGGGCCACCGTGACCGGCGGGAACCTGCGCACCATCACCGACCTGCGGACCCAGACCGCGGAATTCACCCCGGGCCCGGCCGGCACCGCCCACTTCACCGACCTCCCCGCAGGCGAGAAGGACATCGAGATCTGGCTCCCGCACGCGGAGATCACCGAGGTCATCGCCCTGCGCACCGACGCCCCCGTCGAGCCGGCCCCGAAGACCGGGCGCCGGGTGTGGCTGCACCACGGCAGTTCCATCAGCCACGGTTCCAACGCCGTCTCTCCCAGCACCATCTGGCCCGCGCTGGCCGCCTCCGCAGGCGATGTGGAGCTGATCAACCTCGGATTCGGTGGCAGCGCACTGGTCGACCCCTTCACCGCCCGCGCGATGCGCGACACCCGAGCGGACCTGATCAGCCTCAAGCTCGGCATCAACGTCGTCAACGGCGACGCCATGCGCCTGCGCGCCTTCGCCCCCGCCATCCACGGCTTCCTCGACACCATCCGCGAGGGCCACCCCACCATCCCCTTGCTCCTGGTCTCCCCTGTCCTGTGTCCGACCCACGAGAACACCCCCGGACCTCTCATGCCGGACCTCTCCAGTGGAACCCTGAAGTTCAGGGCAACCGGTGATCCGGTCGAGACCACCGCCGGACGGCTGACGCTCACGATCGTCCGCGACGTCCTGGCCGACATCGTCAAGCAGCGGTCCGCCGAGGACCCCAACCTCCACTACCTCGACGGACTCGACCTCTACGGCGAGAGCGACCACGACGAGTTCCCCCTGCCGGACGCGATCCACCCAGGCCCCGAAGGACACCGCCGCATCGCCGAGAACTTCGCCGAGCTCGTCTTCGCCGACAACGGGCCCTTCGCCACCACGACCGGCTGACCCGGAGGCCCGTGGCCGGCGGGGAGAGGACGACCCCGTGCGGGGCGAGGGCGGAAAGGGCACCGGCCGGAAAGGCGGCGAGCCGGAGAGGGTGCGGGCCGCTGCCGACAGCGTGAGGGGGCGGGCGCGGGCGATGCGCGTGATGTTGCCCCGCTGCCGCCCGCGCCCCGGCCGGTGATCCGGGTGGCGCACAGGGCCGGCCGGACGCCGCGGGGCCGCGACCGGTCCCCCGTTCCGGTCGCGGCCCCGCGCGCTGGGCGGTGCGGCGCGGTGGTCAGCAGCCCCCGGAGGAGGCGGGCGTCTCCCCGCCGATGCGGAGAGTGGCCGGTGCCGCGCAGCAGCCTCCGCCGCTCGCCTCGTCGGGCGCCTGGGGCTCGTCGAAGAGGCCGGCGCCGCCGCACACCCCGGTCTCGGGCAGCGTCAGCTCCACGCGCTCGGCGGCCTCCCGGTCACCGGCGAGAGCGGCGGCGATCGACCGGACCTGCTCGTAGCCGGTCATCGCCAGGAAGGTCGGTGCGCGGCCGTAGCTCTTCATACCGACCAGGTACACGCCCTTCTCGGGGTGGGTCAGTTCCTTCACGCCGTGCGGGTAGACCGTGCCGCAGGAGTGGACGTTGGGGTCGATGAGCGGCGCCAGCTCCAGCGGGGCCTGGAGCCGTTCGTCGAGACCGAGGCGGAGCTCGGAGAGGAAGGACAGGTCGGGGCGCAGGCCGGTCAGGACGATGACCTCGTCGACCGGGTCCAGGCGCCGGCCGTCCTCGGCGACCAGGACCAGCCGCTCGCCGTCGCGCTCGACGGCGGCCGTACGGAACCCGGTGACGGCGTCCGCGTGGCCGTCGTCCACGGCTGCCTTGGCCGCGAGGCCCAGTGCGCCGCGGGCGGGCAGCTGGTCGGCCGCACCGCCGCCGAAGGTGGAGCCGCTGATGCCCCGGCGCAGGATCCAGGTGGCGTGCGTGCCGGTGCCGTCCCCGGACTTCGCCAGGTCGGCGAGGGTGGCGAGGGCGGTGAAGGCCGAGGCGCCGGAGCCGATGACGGCCGTGCGCCTGCCGGCGTAACGGGCGCGGGTGGCGGGCTCCCGGAGGTCGGGGACGCGGTAGGAGACGCGGTCGGCGGCCGCGCCCTCGCCGAGGGCGGGCAGGCCGTCGCCGCCGATGGGGCTCGGGGTGGCCCAGGTGCCGGACGCGTCGATGACGGCCCGCGCCGTGAGCCGCTCCTCGCGCCCGTCGGCGTACGTCACGTGGACGGTGAACGGCTGGGCGTCGCGGTCGGCGTCGACCACCCGGTCGCGGCCGAGGCGGGAGACGCCGGTGACGCGGACACCGAAGCGGACGCGCTCGCCGAGGACGCCGGCGAGCGGCTGGAGGTACCGCTCGGCCCAGTCACCGCCCGTGGGGTAGGCCGTGCCGTCGGGAGCTGTCCAGCCGGTGGGGGCCAGCAGCTTCTCCGCCGCCGGGTCGACGAGCTCCGCCCAGGTGGAGAACAGCCGGACGTGGCTCCACTCACGCACCGCCGTGCCCGCGGAGGGTCCGGCCTCCAGGACCAACGGCTCGAGGCCGCGCTCGACGAGGTGGGCGGCGGCGGCCAGGCCGATGGGCCCGGCGCCGATGACCACGACCGGAAGAGCGGTGGTGGGCGCGTCGATGGTCGGCGCAGACATGGTGACTCCCTTGGTTCGACGTTCGTCGATGGCTTGCGCCCTCAGCATGGCACTTGATTCGATGAACTTCAACATAGACATTCATGGAAGTAGTGCGATGGGAGACGAGCGAGACCCAGGCCGCGATCGGGCGGGGAGGGGCCCGACAGCGCAGCCCAGCCGAGGCGCTGGCCGGCGAACGGCCCCGACGAACGGCCCGCGCGAACGGCCCCGACGAACGGCGTCCGTTACGTAACGGAACACGCCCGTCGACACCCATGCCCGGCAGCGACCACGAGGGGAGACCGCCCCTGGGGCCCTGGTTCGATGTATGTCAACATAGACACATGTCGAACGTGAGCCCGTTGCCGCTGCTGGAGCCGGACGTCGCCCCGTGCTGTCCTCCGCTGACCGAGCGCCCCCTCACGGCCGAGGAGGCCGTACGCACGGCCGCCATGTTCAAGGCACTGGGCGACCCGGTGCGGCTGCGGCTCTTCTCCGCGGTCGCCTCGCACGAGGGCGGTGAGGCATGCGTGTGCGACATCTCCGACGTCGGTGTCTCGCAGCCGACCGTCAGCCACCACCTGAAGAAGCTCAAGGAGGCGGGACTTCTGACCTCCGAGCGGCGCGGCACCTGGGTCTACTACCGTGTGGAGCCGTCCGTACTCGCCGCGATGGGGCACATCCTGGGCCGGTACGCCGCCGCCTGAGCGACGCCAGCGTCAGCGCCGGCCGGCCCCCGGGGCGGGAGGCGACGACGAACGGTCCCGAGGGCCTGCGCGCCCGCCGGGGGCGCGCACCGGCCGCGGGTGGCTCCACGCCATCAGCCGCGCGCCCCGAGCAGGTCCGCGATCTCCCGGGCGGCCTCGCGGGCCGGGCGGCCCACGCCGATGAGGGTGGCGGAGGCCGGGCCGGTCCAGTCGCCGTACCCGAGCAGGTGGAGGCGGGGCTCGGCGAGGGCGCGCGTACCGGCGGTGGAGATGTGGCCCCGTGGCCCGCGCAGGCCGAGCGGAGCGAGGTGGGACAGGGCCGGGCGGAACCCGGTGCACCACACGAGGGCGTCGGCCTCGGCGGCCATGCCGTCGGCCCATGCGACGCCGGTCGGCGTGAGACGGTCGAACATCGGCGACGCCTTGAGGCGTCCGGCGTCCCGCGCCGCACGGACGGGCGGTACGGCCACGATGTCGCCGAGCGAGGCGACCCCGCCGGTGTCGGTGCGGCCCTGCTCCAGGGCGCGCCGACGCGCGGTGGCGGCGTCGAAGAGGGCGCGGCCGTCGATCTCGTCGGGAAGGAACCGCGGTTCGCGCAGCGTCACCCAGGTCAGGTGGGTGTCGTACGCGAGGTCGGCGGCGATCTGCGCACCGGAGTTCCCGCCGCCCACCACGATCACCCGCCGGCCGGCGAACTCCTGCGGCCTGCGGTACTCCACCGAGTGGAGCTGGACGCCGCGAAAGGCCGTACGGCCCGGCACCGCCGGGACGAAGGGCCGCGACCAGGTGCCGGTCGCGCTGACGACAGCGCGGGCGCACCAGTCACCGGAGTCGGTCCGGACCCGCAGGAACGGGCCGTCGCGGTGCACCTCCCGCACCCGCACGCCGCGCCGGACCGGGAGGTCGTAGCGCTTCTCGTAGTCCGCCAGGTAGTCCACGACATGCCGCGCGCCGGGACAGGCCCTGCCCTCCTGCGGCGGCATGAGCCGGCCGGGCAGCGAGGAGTACGCCGCCGGTGAGAACAGGCGCAGCGAATCCCACCCGTGCCGCCACGCCCCGCCCGGCATGGCCTGGGCGTCGAGCACGACGAACCCGACGCCGAGGCGGCGCAGGTGGTAACCGGCGGCGAGCCCCGACTGGCCGCCGCCGATCACCACCACGTCCGTACGCCGAGCCACTAGGCGGCCTTGAACTTCTTACGCCAGGCGAGCGACACGTACACGAGCGCCACCAGGACAGGCACCTCGATCAGCGGGCCGACGACACCCGACAGCGCCTGGCCCGACGTGACGCCGAAGGTGGCGATGGCGACCGCGATGGCGAGCTCGAAGTTGTTGCCGGCGGCGGTGAAGGCGAGGGTCGCCGTGCGGTCGTAGTTCAGGCCGATGACCTTGCCGAGCAGGAAGGTGCCGAACCACATCACCGCGAAGTACACCAGCAGCGGGACCGCGATCCGCGCCACGTCGAGCGGCTGGGAGGTGATGGTCTTCCCCTGGAGGGCGAAGAGGATCACGATCGTGAAGAGCAGGCCGTAGAGCGCCCACGGACCGATCTTCGGCAGGAAGCCGCTCTCGTAGGAATCGCGGCCGAGCTTCTTCTCACCGATCCGGCGGGTGAGGAAGCCGGCGAGCAGCGGGATGCCGAGGAAGATGACGACGTTGAGCGCGATCTTCCACATCGAGATGTCGAGCGATTCCCCGTTGCCGAGGCCGAGCCAGCCGGGCAGCAGGTCGAGGTAGAACCAGCCGAGCACGCCGAAGGCCAGGACCTGGAACACGCTGTTGAGCGCCACCAGCACGGCCGCCGCCTCGCGGTCCCCGCAGGCCAGGTCGTTCCAGATGATGACCATGGCGATACAGCGGGCCAGACCGACGATGATCAGACCGGTGCGGTACTCGGGCAGGTCCGGCAGGAAGATCCACGCCAGCGCGAACATCAGGGCCGGGCCCAGGACCCAGTTGACGACGAGCGACGAGACCATGAGTTTGCGGTCACCGGTGACGGCGTCGAGCCTGTCGTACCGGACCTTGGCGAGAACGGGGTACATCATGATCAGCAGGCCGACGGCGATCGGCAGGGAGATACCGCCGATCTCGACCTTCGCCAGGGCGTCGCCGAGGCCGGGGATCAGCCGGCCCAGGCCGAGCCCGAGGGCCATGGCGAGCAGAATCCATACGGCGAGGAAGCGGTCGAGCGTCGAGAGCTTCGCGACGACCGACGGTTCCTCGGTGGTCGCGGGTGCTTCGGTGCGGGTCACGGGCAGGCCCTCTTGTTGTCAGCGGCGGTACGAGCGGTCTCGGCCAGGTCGGCGAACTGGCCGGCGAGCTGGGCGATGACGTCGGGCCGCAGCTTGTAGTAGGTGAAGCGGCCGCACGGTTCGGTCTCCACGATCCCGGCCTCGCGCAGCACTCTCAGGTGGTTGGAGAGGTTCGTCTGGCGCGCTCCGGTCTCCTCCACCAGGTGGGTGGTGCAGAGCGTCTCACGGGCGAGCAGGGCGACGATCCGGAGCCTGAGCGGGTCGGCCAGAACCCGGAGGAGTTCAGTGTCGACTGACGTCATCATGGGCTGATACTTTCACATCAGTGGTGGATGACACCATCGGGTGCTGACGTCAGTGAATCCTGATGCGCCTGTTTCGTCGTGAGACAAGAGAGACCTTCGATGTCCCAGAAGCCCTCCGTCCTGTTCGTCTGCGTCCACAACGCGGGCCGCTCGCAGATGGCCGCCGCGTGGCTGACCCACCTGGCCGGGGACCGCGTAGAGGTGCGTTCCGCCGGCTCGGCCCCGGCGGACCGGGTCAACCCGGCCGCGGTCGAGGCGATGCGCGAGGTCGGCATCGACATGTCCGCGGAGACTCCGAAGATCCTCACCGTCGACGCGGTCAAGGCGTCGGACGTCTGCATCACCATGGGCTGCGGCGACACCTGCCCGGTCTTTCCCGGCAAGCGTTACCTGGACTGGCCGCTCGAGGACCCGGCCGGTCAGGGCGTCGAGGCCGTACGCCCGATCCGTGACGAGATCAGGAAGCTCGTCGAGGGCCTGATCGAGGAGATCGCGCCGGAGAAGTCGGCGTAGCGACGTCCCGAGGACCGGCCTCGGGAAGGCGGGGTCAGGGCCACGGACTCGGGGCCGGGCCGCCGCGCCCGTACGGCGTGCACCGCGTGCACCGCCAGACCGTGGCACCGCCTGCACCGTGCGCATCCGTACACCGTGCACGCCACGCGCTGACGCACCGCCACGCTCCCGCACCGCACGCGCCGATCCCCGGCCCCGGGACCGTGACGGCGCCGTGACGGTCGCCGTTTCCATCGCCGTCGACGTCGACGTCGACGGAACCACCGAGGCCCAGCGCCCGCCCTGCCCCGCCCCGACCCGACGGGCCCTCAGCGGAACCGTTCGGCTTCGCCCCCCCGCCTCGCGTGGTTCGCCGCGGGCCGGTGGCGCGGGTTTCAGGCGGGGGCACCGACGCGCCGCGCGGCGGCGAGAGCCGCCTCGGTGTCGGCGGCGGCCAGGTCGGCGTTCATGTGGGCGCCCGCCAGGGCACCGGCCGCGGCGGAGGCGCCGACCTGGGCGGTCGGATCGGTGGCGTTGCCGGCCACCCACACTCCGGGCACCTCGGTGGTGCCGGCCGTGCCGGAGACGAGGCGGCGGCCCATCCCGCCGGGAAGCTCCTCCGCCGGGAGCCCCAGTCCGTCCAGGCCCTCGGTGCGGGCGCGCAAGGTCGTCGCGACCGCGAGGACGCGGCGGGGCACGAGGTGGCCGTCGCCGAGGCGCACGCCCGCGATGTCGCCTTCCTCGCCGGTCACGACCTCCCGCACCGGGGTGTCGACGATCCGGATGCCGCGGGCGGCGAAGCGCTCACGGGTGTCCTCGTCGAGTTCGGCACCACGGGTGAAGAAGACGAGGTCATCGGTCAACTGGCGGAACAGCCAGGCGTGGTGGATCGAGGCCGGACCCGTGGACAGGATCCCGATGGGCTCGTCGCGCACCTCCCATCCGTGGCAGTACGGGCAGTGGACCACACCGTGCCCCCAGTGCTCCGCGAGCCCGCGGACGTCGGGCAGGACATCACGCAGCCCGGTGGCGACCAGCAGGCGGCGCGCCTGAAGGGTGCCGCCGTCGGCGAGGGTGACCGTGAAACGCGGGTCTCCCTCGGCGGAAGGAGCGGCCGGCGCGGCGGAGGCCACTTCCCCGGTCACGACGAGGCCGCCGTAGCGGCGCACCTCCTCGCGCCCCCTCCGCAGCAGTTCGGTCGGCGGGGTGCCGTCCAGTCCGAGCAGGCCGTGCACACCCCCGGCGGGCGCGTTGCGCGGGGCGCCGCTGTCGATCACGACGACCGAGCGGCGGGAGCGGGCGAGCATCAGGGCGCCGTTCAAGCCGGCGGCGCCGCCGCCGATCACCAGGGCGTCGACGGTTCCACCCGGCAGCTGTTCCGTCCCGTACACGTCAGTGGTCCCAGGCATGGCGTCGCACTCCCCTTCGTCGAGGGCCCCGGCCGTTCCGGTGGCCCGCCCTCACGACGGTAAGCAAACCTTGCGGCGAAGGCATAGCATGTTGCTCATGACGCAAGAGGATGGCGAGCTGGACAGCCTGGTACGCAAGCGGATCCGGGCCCTGCGCGTGGCGCAGGGCTGGTCCCTGGAGGAACTGGCCACCCGTGCCCGGGTCAGCCAGTCCACGCTCAGCCGCATCGAGAACGGCCGGCGCCGCCTGTCGCTGGACCAGCTCGTGATCCTCGCCCGGGCTCTGGACACCTCCCTGGACCAGCTCGTCGAGACCGCCACCGACGACGTCCTCATCAGTCCGGTGATCGACGCACCGCACGGGCTCATGCGGTGGCCGATCAGGGCGGAACCGGGCCTGACCGTCGTACGCCAGCGCATGACGGACCCGCCGCCGGACAACCCCGCGCGTATGCGCGCCCACCCGGGCCGCGAGTGGCTCGTCGTCCTGTCCGGTACCGCGGTCCTGCTCCTGGGGAACCGGCGCATCCGCGTGGAGACGAACCAGGCGGCCGAGTTCCCCACGATGCTGCCGCACGCCATCGGCGCCGAGGGCGGGCCCTGCGAGATCCTGGGCATCTTCGACCGCGACGCCCGCCGCGGCCACCAGCGGGGTGACGACGCCTGAGGCAGCGGCCGGCCCGTACCCGGCGCGCGCCGTTTGCGCTTCCGGCAGCACATCCGGCCATCGTCTTGCGCGATCGGGGAACCATGGCGTCCCGGCGGCACGCCCCTCCTAACGTGACCGCCATGACGCACACTTCTCCCCACTCCGCACCTGGTGGCGCGCAGCACACCGCCTTCGAGCACGACCTCGGGTCCGACGGCCAGGCCGAGATCCTCGACCTCGACGCGGAGGTGTTCGCCGAGCACCTCGCGTCCATCACCGCGTGGCTGCCCGTCGACAGGGACCCGCGCCACATCGCCGACCTGGGATGCGGCACCGGGGCCGGCACGTTCGCCCTGCTCGCGCGTTTCCCCGGAGCGGAGGTGACGGCCGTCGACGCGTCGGACGGCCATCTGGGCCGGCTGCGGAAACGGGCCGAGGCGCTCGGTGTGGCCGACCGGGTGCGCACGGTGCGGGCCGACCTCGACGGGGACTGGCCCGAGCTCGACCGGCCCGAGCTGGTGTGGGCGTCGGCGTCGATGCACCACCTGGCCGACCCCGACCGCGCGCTGCGCGAGGTTCGCGCCCTGCTCGCACCCGGCGGGCTGTTCGCCGTCGTCGAGACGGCCGGCTTCCCGCGCTTCCTGCCCGTCAACGCTCCCGAGGGGCGGCCCGGCCTTGAGGAGCGCTGCCACGCCGCCCTCGCGCACCACGCCGCCGCGCACGTGCCGCACCGCGGTGCCGACTGGGGCACCAAGCTGGCCTCCGCCGGGTTCACCGTCGAGGACGAGCGCGCGATCACTGTGAACGTCGACGGCTCCCGTGGCACGGCGGTCGGCCGGTACGCGCTCAGCAGCCTGAAGCACCTGCGCGACAGCGCCGCCCCCGCTCTTTCCGCCGAGGACCTCGTCGCGCTCGACCAGTTGCTCGACACCGACAGCCCCCTCGGCGTCCTGCGCCGCGGCGACCTCGCCGTCCGTACCGAACGCACCGTATGGGCCGCGCGACGCGCGTGACGCCGCGGCGACGCGCCTGACCAGAGCCCCGCCGGCGGCACCCGGGCGGCCGTACGCCCACACCGCCCGACGGGCCCACCGGCCGACCGTCTCGCCGGCGCCGGGCCAAAGCGTGCCGCGCGCCGCTTCCGGACGACAGGACACTCGGGCCGGCGCGCCCGACCGGCGCCCGGGCTCAGGTGCGCCACCGGGGGTGTGCCCGCCGCTCGCACAGGGCGGGAGCGTGCCCGCCCGGCGCCGGTCGACCCGCTGGAGCTCGTGTCCCCGGTCCGTCGGTAGGGTCGCCAGGTATGACTGTCGCCCGCTCCGTCGCTCTCTTCGTCGTCGCCGCCCTGTTCGAGATCGGCGGCGCCTGGCTGGTGTGGCAGGGCATCCGCGAGCACAAAGGGTGGATCTGGATCGGCGCCGGGGCCATCGCCCTGGGCCTGTACGGGGTGGTGGCGACCTGGCAGCACGACGACGACTTCGGCCGGGTCCTCGCCGCGTACGGTGGAGTCTTCGTCGCGGGGTCGATCGCCTGGGGCATGGTCGCCGACGGCTACCGGCCCGACCGCTTCGACGTCGTCGGCGCCCTGGTGTGCCTGGCCGGGATGGCCGTGATCATGTACGCCCCCCGCGGCCACTAGGTCAGCGGCGCGTACGGGCGGCCCGCCACCGCCAGCACCGGGGCTCAGGCTCTCCCCCACGGCGGGCACGGGGACGTCGGCGCGCGTGGTCAACTCCTTGGCGCGTTCAGCGACGACACGGCGGGCCGGTTGAGGCAGGCTCGAATGCGGCGGGGGCGCTCGGGACACATGGCGCTCCGCCGCCGCGACGAACACTGCCTACAGACGGCGCAGGTCACACGCGGAGACCTGGTGGGCGGGGGTGGCGGGTTCCGGGGCGTGAGCCGGACCCAAGCTGGGCTTTCGAAGCGCTGCCGACCGGACAGGGACCGACCCGGATCCGGGTGAGCCCTCCACCCCGGCGGCGGCCGCTCCACGTGCGGCCGGGCCGGGTATCCGGGCACGGTCGCGGCGCTCGGGGGCCTGACGCTCGCGGCAATCGTCTTCGCCCGCGTGGTCAGCCGCTCCTCGGCGAGCGCGAAGGACCGAACGCCTCGCTGCCCCGCGCTCCTCGTCCCGCCACCGCGGACGCCCACGGGCCTCGTACGTCCCGTGGAGTCCGCGGCTTCTTGGCGCCGACCCCGGTGGCGCCACCTCCGTCGTCCGCGTACGGGGCTGTCCAGTGCCCGAGCGCCGGTTGCTCCGAAGTGGGACACACCGTCGAGTTCGCCGGGATCCGCGGGTGTGGTAATTTGCGCCAGCCAGTTGAACTCCTTACATGCCTTGCGTGTGTACGTGAGTCAGGGAATCCGGTGCGAACCCGGAACTGACGCGCAGCGGTGAGGGCGACGGGCGGGGCACGAAGCCACTGGGCCGGACCACCGGCTCGGGAAGGCGCCTCGTCCGGATGACCCCGAGTCCGAAGACCTGCTGGCAGCACCGTACGCACGGGCTCCGCGCATGGGCCCCCGACGCTAGGAACAACGCCGTGCCCATCACGCGCCGGACCGCTTCTTTCGCCGTGCTCCTGAGCGGGGCCCTCCTGCTGACCGGGTGCGGCGCCTCCGCCCGGCCGGCGACCGCGCCGCAGGCCGCGGCGCGCGCGCTGGACAACTGCGGGGAGAAGGTGGAGATCCGGGGCGACGGGCCCCGGCGCGCGGTCTCGCTGAACCAGGGCACCACCGAGATCATGCTGTCGCTGGGCCTCGCGGACCGGATGGCCGGGACCGCGACCTGGACCGACCCCGTCATGAAGGGCCTCGAGAAGGCCAATGCCGGCGTGGAGCGCCTCGCCGAGAACAACCCGTCCTTCGAGAAGGTCCTCGACACCGAACCCGACTTCGTCGCCGCGTCGTTCGCCTCCACCCTCGGGAAGGGCGGCGTGGCGACGCGCGAGCAGTTCGCGAAGCTCGGCGTACCGACGTACCTCTCGCCGTCCGACTGTCTGGGCAAGGACAACAGCGGCGACGGGGACGGCGTCCGCACCGAGCCGCTGACGATGGACACCGTGTACGCGGAGGTGCGCGACCTCGCCCGCGTCTTCGGGGAGGACAAGCGCGGCGAGGATCTGGTCGCGCGGCTCACGTCCCGCGTCACCAGGGCCACCGCCGGCCTCGACGCCTCGGACGTCACCCTGCTGTACTGGTTCTCCGACGCCAAGTCCCCGTACATGGCGGGCTGCTGCGGAGCCCCCGGCATCATCACCAAGGAGCTGGGCGCCAAGAACGTCTTCGACGACACCACCGAGGAGTGGCCCCAGATCAACTGGGAGACGGTCGCCGACCGCGACCCCGACGTGCTGGTGATCGGTGACCTCACCCGCAAGGCGCAGAGCGGGGAGAGCGCCGCGAAGAAGATCGAGTTCCTGGAGTCGAACCCGGTCACCCGGAACATGGACGCCGTCCGTCACAAGCGGTACGTCCTGGTCAGCGGCCAGGCCATGAACCCGACGATCCGTACCGTGGAGGGCGTCGAACAGGTCGCGGCCGCGCTGCGCGGCTTCGGCCTGGCGAAGTGACCGCGGCGCTGCTGCGCGCGGCCGGCGGGCTCGCCGCGCTCGCCCTGTCCATGGCCCTGGCCATCACCATCGGGCCGGCGGACATCGACGTCCGCGACGTCTGGTCCGTCGTCGCCGCGCACCTCGGGGGTGATGTCTCGGAGCTCACCCCCATCCGCGACGGCATCGTGTGGAACCTCCGCCTTCCGCGCACCCTGCTGGCCGCCGTGTGCGGAGCGGGGCTGGCGCTGTGCGGAGCGGTGATGCAGTCGCTGCTGCGCAACCCGCTGGCGGATCCCTTCGTCCTCGGCGTCTCGTCCGGCGCCTCCACCGGAGCCGTCGTCGTGGTCGTCCTGGGCGTGGGCGGCGGTCTGCTGCCGGTCTCCGGCGGTGCCTTCGTGGGTGCCCTGTGCTCGTTCGCGGCGATGATGCTGCTGAGCCACACCCTCGGCGGCACCACCGACCGCGTCGTCCTGTCCGGCGTCGCCGCGATGCAGCTGTTCTCCGCGCTGACCTCCTTCATCGTGGTCACGTCGGCCGACGCCGAGACCACCCGGGGCGTGCTGTTCTGGCTGCTGGGCTCGCTGGGCGGGGCCGACTGGACGGACGTGTGGCTGTGCCTCGCCGCGCTGGTGATCGCGCTGGCCGTCTGCCTCGGCCACGCCAGGACCCTGGACGCGTTCGCCTTCGGTCAGGACGCGGCGGCCACCCTGGGCGTGAACGTCGCCCGTGCCCGGCTGGTCCTGCTGTGCGTCACCGCGCTGCTCACGGCCGCGCTGGTCAGTTCGTCCGGTGCCATCGGCTTCGTCGGCCTGGTGCTGCCGCACGCCGCGCGCGCCCTCGTCGGCCCCGGGCACGGCCGGTTGCTCCCGGCCGCGGCGCTCGGTGGGGCCGTGTTCCTGGTGTGGATCGACACGGTCGCCCGGATCGTCATCGAACCGCAGGAGGTGCCGGTCGGCGTGATGACCTCGCTGATCGGCGTGCCCGCCTTCGTACTCGTGCTGTACCGCACCCGGAGGACCCCTCGATGACCCTCGCCGCCGACCGTGTCGTCCGCACCGCCGACGGGCGGCTGATCCTCGACGGCGTCAGCGTCGCACCGCCCGCCGGTGCCGTGACGGGTCTGCTCGGCCCCAACGGCTCCGGCAAGTCCACCCTGCTGCGCGTCCTGTGCGGGGTGCTCGCCCCCGCCTCCGGGCTGGTCACGCTGGACGGTCACCCCTTGGACCGCCTGCGCCGCGGGGACGTCGCCCGGCGGGTGGCCGTCGTGGAGCAGCAGGCGGACACCCTCGTCGAGCTGACCGCCGCCGATGTCGTACGCCTCGGGCGCATCCCGCACCGGCGCCCCTGGTCGCCGCCGTCGCGGGCCGACGAACGGGCCGTCCTCGATGCCCTGGACCGCACGGATCTCACCGACCGGGCGGACCGCCCCTGGCACACGCTCTCCGGGGGCGAGCGCCAGCGCGTCCAGATCGCACGCGCCCTCGCGCAGGAACCGCGGGAGCTGCTGCTCGACGAGCCGACGAACCACCTCGACATCCAGCACCAGCACGACCTGCTGCACCTGGTCCGCCTGCTCCGGGTGACCGCCCTCGTCGCCCTGCACGACCTCAACCTCGCGGCGATGTACTGCGACCACCTGGTAGTGCTGCGCCAAGGGCGCGTCGTCGCCGCCGGTGCCCCCTCGGACGTGCTGACCGAGGCGCTCGTCGCCGACGTCTACGGCGTGCGCGTCACGGTCACCACCCCGGAGCCCGACGGCCGTCCGCACATCCGGGTGCTCGGCACGCTCACGCGCGCCCGTGAGGGTCGCTCAGGGGCTCGGGAGCACCGGGGGTGATGCCGAGCGCCGGAACCGTGGCCGGGTGGCGGGGGTCCGGAGCCTCCGGTGAGTCAGGAGCCTCCGGTGAGTCAGGAACGCCACAGCCGAAGGGCGGTCACGGCGACGGTGCCGCAAGCGGGTACGCGCTCGTCGGAGCGGGGGACAGGAACGGCAACGGGAACGCCGGTACGGCTCGCCCTCACCCGCCAGGCGCACCGGCCCCTCAGGAGGGAGGGGCCTGGTCGTCACGCTTGCCGCCGGTGCCGGCGGTCACCGTCGCGCCCGGCACCTCGTCGCGGTCGTCGGCTGAGGGAATGCCGGCGAGGTCGTCCACGTCGAAGAGGCGGGCGATGGGCACGTCGGTGCTGCTGTGGGCGACGATCGAGAAGGCGATGCACACGGCGATGAGGGTGTACGCCTGCTCCCCCTGCGGGATCCCCGCCTGGAGGACCAGCAGCCCGTAGACGACCGAAGCGAAGCCCTTGGGTCCGAACCAGGCCGCGACAAGCCTCTCCCGCCGGTCGAAGCGGGTACCGACGAGGGAGAGGAGCATGGACGCCGGACGGATCAGCACGATGGCGAGGACCACGGCGACGTACCCGCCGAACGAGAGGTCGCCGAACAACTGGGGCGTGAGCAGCGCGCCGAAGACGAGGAGCGCGGCGAACTTGGCCAGCTCCGCCAGGGCCTCGCCGAGCGGCTCGAACGCCGTCTTGGCCTCGGGCGACACTGCGGTCAGCACCGCGCCCGCGGAGAAGGCGGCGAGATAGGGGTTGGCGTGGGTGAGGTGGCACGCCCCGTACAGGATGACGCCGGTCGCGAGGGGCAGCAGCGGCTGGAGCTTGGGTTCCGCGCCCAGCAGCCGGAAGCGCACGAGGCCGTTCACCGCCAGCGGCAACAGGATACCGAAGGCCAGGCCCAGGCCGAGTTCGAGCCCGATCATGCCGAGCGACGACTCCGCGTGGCCGGCCGTCGGGCCGGCCGCGGCGATGAGGACCAGTACCACGGGCAGGGCGAGTCCGTCGTTGATGCCGCTCTCGACGTTGAGCAGCTGCCGCAGTTTGGCCGGGACCTCCTTGCGGCCCACGATCGCCGACGCGAAGACCGGGTCGGTGGGCGCCAGTACGGCGCCCACGAGGAACGAGGTGGTCCAGTCGAGCCCGACCAGGTAATGGGTGATCAGTGCCATGCCGACGAAGGCCAGTGGCATGCCGAGGCCGAGCGCACGGGCCGGGCTCTTCCAGCTCGCCCGGAGCTTCTCGAACGACACGTGCATGCCGTCGGTGAACAGCACGGCGAAGAGCGCCAGATCGGCTGTGACAGCGACGATCGCGCTGTCCGGGGTGATGTGGATCAGGCCGAGGAACCCGTCGCTGACGAGGGCACCGCCGACGAGGAACAGGAAGGACGTGGAGAGGACGGTCCGGGCCGCGAGGCCGGACAGCAGCACCGCGATGAGCAGCGCGACGCCGAAGACGGCGACAAGCACCATAAGAGACTCCCGATCGGCGAAGACAAGTGTCCTGTATCGCCGACCAGGCTTCCCGGCACACCGAGCCCGACTTTACACGTTTCGTACAAGCTCTTGACAGGGCCCTGACTCTTCACGGCCCGGGCGTGCCCCTGGGTACGCAGGCGCGGCGGCTACGCGTGAGCGCGCGTACCCGGGCCGGTGCACGCATACGCGTGTGCGCGAGCGGGTGCAGGTGTACGCGGGGAAGGCAAGGCGCGTGCCACCCGCCCCGCCCGGCCGCGGCGGGTGGCGAACCGGCCGTAGTGACCGCGGAGGGCCTCCCCCTCACCTCGGTCGGACACGCCCCCACGGCGGGTCGTTCGCACGAACCGTTGCCCCCGCACCGACTGGGCGCGGCGGAGAAGGGCACACGTCGAGTCGGCCGGAACTCCTCACTACGGCACGGCCTCAGCATCAAAGCGGCGTGAAGATTGCCGGGCTGAGGCAATGCGACTCGGCGCACGCGAGTGAGATCCTGCGAACCACCTCGGGATTCACCCGCGGAAAGGGAGGTGCGCGCATGGGCTTGTTTCTCGTTCTCGGCATCGCCGGGATCGTGCTGCTGGCTTGCTCGCTGCTCTTCGACGGTGTGCTGGAAGGCTTCCTCGACGGCTGGCTGTCGCTTCCGGTCATCGCCGGGTTCGTGTCGATGCTCGGCTTCACCGGAGCGATCGTGTCCGGCACCACCGGTCTCGGCATGGTCCCGGCGACAGCCGCCGGCGCGCTCGCCGGGGTCGCGGCCGGGTGGCTGACGTGGAAGCTGAGCCGCGCCCTGATGGACGACCGGACCTCCGCGGCACCGCGTGGGGACGACCTCATCGGCACCTCCGGGTCCGTGGTCACCGCCATCCCGGCGGACGGATACGGTGAAGTGCTGCTGCGTGTGGCCGGTCAGCCCGTGAAGTACGCCGCGAAGTCGGCCGCGCCTCTGCGGCGGGGCGCCGAGGTCTGGGTGGAGGAAGCGCTGTCGCCCAGCTCCGTCCGGGTGCGCCCCGTGGAACGCTGACACCGGCCCACCGGGCGCCTCCACCTCCCCCCTCTCCGCTCCACCCAATTGACCTGTCGTCCCCGTAGGGACAGAAGGGGATGCTCATGAGTCCAGTCGTCACCGCAGTGGTGGGGGTCGTCGTACTCCTTGTCCTGCTCGCCCTTGTCGTGATCACCCGCTACAAGGTCGCCGGGCCCAGCGAGGCGTTCATCGTCACGGGCCGCCGCGGCAAGCGGTCCACCGACCCCGACACGGGCCGGGTCATCACCGACAACAGCGGGCAGAAGGTCGTCGTCGGCGGCGGGGTCTTCGTCGTCCCCTTCGTACAGCAGAAGTTCACGCTCGACCTGTCCTCCCGGCACATCCCCATCGCCGTCCGTGGCGCGGTCACCCTGCGGGGGGTCAAGGTGAACCTCGAGGGTGTGGCGATCGTCAAGGTCGGCGGCACCGAGGATTCCATCCGCGCCGCCGCCCAGCGTTTCCTGATGCAGCAGGACGGCATCGTCGGCTTCACCCAGGAAGTGCTGTCGGGCGCCCTGCGCTCCATCGTGGGCCGGATGTCGGTCGAGGACATCATCCGCGACCGGGCCGCATTCGCGGGCCAGGTGGCCGAGGAGGCGGAGGCCAGCCTCTCCGGCCAGGGGCTGGTCCTGGACGCGTTCCAGATCCAGGACATCACCACCGAGGGCTCCTATCTGGAGGACCTCGGCCGTCCGGAGGCGGCGCGCGCCAAGCAGGAGGCGGACATCGCGGAGGCCGTGGCCCGCCGGGCGTCGGAGCAGGCACGGCTGAAGGCCGAGGAGGAGATCGCGATCGCCCAGCGGACGTTCGCGCTCAAGCAGGCCGAGATCAAGGCCGAGACCGACGAGGCGACGGCGAAGGCGGCCGCCGCGGGGCCGCTCGCCGAGGCGGACCGGCAGCAGGAGATCCTCAGCCAGCAGGAGAAGGTGGCCGAGCGGCAGGCGGCGCTCACCGACCGCGAGCTCGACACCAGGATCCGCAAGCCCGCCGACGCGGCGCGCTACCAGGCCGAGCAGGAGGCCGAGGCTCGTCGTATCGCCCAGGTCAAGGAGGCCGAGGCCGAGGCCCAGCGCGCCCGGCTGACCGGTGAGGGTGAGAAGGCGCACCGCGCCGCGCTCGCCGACGCCACCCGGATCGAGGGTGAGGCCGAGGCTGCCGCGATCGCGGTGAAGGGGGCCGCGGAGGCGGAGGCCATGCGGAAGAAGGCCGACGCGTTCGCCGAGTACGGCGATGCCGCCGTGCTCCAGATGCTCGTCGAGGTCCTCCCCGAGGTCGTCGCCAAGGCCGCCGAACCGCTGGGTGCCATCGACAAGTTGACCGTCATCTCGACCGACGGCGCCGGTCAGCTTCCGCGTACGGTCGCCAACAACGTGGCCCAGGGCATGGAACTGCTCAGCTCCACCACCGGCGTTGACCTGGCACAACTGCTTCAGGGCCTCACCGGCACGGCCGGGGAGCCGAAGGCCGCTCCGGCCGAGGCACCCGGCGACAACGGCAGGATCGAAGTCAGCGGTCAGTGACCCGGCGCGGACCGGCGGATGTCCACCAAGAACGGGCGGATGTCCATGAGGACCAGCTTCGAGTACAGACAGGCCCCTTCTCACAGGAGTACCCCTTGTCCCGGCGAGCCGACGTTCCACGCTCCGCGGCGAAGCGCCCGGTCCTCCCGTCCGCCGCCCTGGGGATCGTGTTCATCCTGGTGGCGGCGTGGCTGCTGTTCCGCGTGCCCGGCGCGCTCCAGGAGGAACGCCGGTTCGAGGCCGCGGCCGCCTGCACGGCACCGGCCGGGTCCGACGAGTGCCTGCGCACGGTGCCTGCCCGGGTCGGCCACACCGAACGCGCCGGGCGGAGCCGGACTCCGAACTTCTGGCTGTACGTCACCCAGGCGGACGGCACGCCGGCCAGGACGCGGCTCGCGGGGTCCCCGCCGTCGTCCCCGACCGCCTGGTCCGGGAGTCGCGTCCGGGTCACGTACTGGCAGGGGCAGATCCGGTACGTCGACTTCACGGACGGGCGCCGGTACACGTACGCGGACCCGCGGGGCTCCTACCGGCTGTTCCTCGCCGGGGGCCTGGGGCTCGGCATGTACGGCACCGGCTTCCTGTGGGTGGCGTACTGGTGGGCCCGCCACTCCGCGGCCTCCCGCAGAACGTATCCGTGGCAGGTCGGGGTGGCCCTGATCGGAGCTCTCTACCTGGCGGTCGCGGGAGCGGCGGTGCCGTGGCTGACCGACGACGTCCCGGCCGCGCTGCTCCTCCTCGCGGCGGCCGCGCTTCCCGTCCCGGCCGCGTACGCCGTGACCGCGTCGGTGTACCGGCGCAGGGGCGACGACACGGTGCACGTGGTCCCGGCCGTACCGGAGGCGGAACAGTGCGTCCCGGGCGCGGTACTCGGAGACGTGCCCTACAGCCCCCCTCATGGGGGCGGCTACCTGGTCGTCGGCCCCGGCCTGCTGGCGACGACCCCCGACCCCACCGGCGCGTTCGCCCGCCGGGCGGTCCCCCGCACCCTGGTTCCCCAGCGGGTCCGCCCGCCGTACCGGACGGACCCGGGCGGCGGGAACTACGGCGACCGGTTGGTCGTGGAGTGCCGGGACGGCGGGACTCCGGTGTTCGTCGTCACGGCCAAGGAGCATGTGCCATGGGTGCTGGGCGCCCTGGAGTCCGCCCGGGAAGCAGCCCGCGAGCCGGGGAGATAGGTGGTCCGGCGCGTCGAGACCGTGGGCGTGGCCGCCCCGCTGCGCCGACCGCGTCACAACTCCTGGGCGGGCCAGTCCAGCAGCCGGGCGCCGACGACCGCGGTCTGGAGGGTGTAGCGGTGGACGGGGTCACCGGGGTCGGCGCCCGTCAGCTGGTGGATCCGGTCCAGCCGGTACGTCATCGCCCGTACGCTCAGGGAGAGCCGCCGGGCCGCTTCCGCTGCCACGCAACCGGTGTCGAAGTACGCGGTGAGCGTGTCGATCAGCGGCTGGGGGCCGCCCCGGGCCTGCCGGAGGGGCCCCAGGACGCTCAGCACGAGGTCGGCCATCGCCTGGCGGTCACGCGTGAGGACCGGGTAGACAAGCAGGTCCGTGGCCCGCAGGACCGGGTCCTCCAACTGCATGCGCTCGGCGAGCTCCAAGGCGTTGAGCGCCTCCTCGTAGGAGTGGACCACCCCGCCGACGCCCGAGTGGGAGCGGCCGATGGCGACCCGGCCCCCGTCCGTCGCCGCGTGTGCCTGTTTGGCGAAGAAGGTCAGGACGTCGGACTGATCGCCCGGCGCGACGCAGATCAGCCGGCCGTTCTTGGTGGTGAGCAGGATCCGGCGGTCCCCGAAGCGGGCGGTGAGGGACGCTTCCACGGTCCGGGTGACCGGGAAGCCGTCGTCGTACGGCTCCGGCCCCTGCGCCACCGCGACCGCGTGCGCGTGGGAGAGCACCAGGCCGAAGCGTTCCGCCCGTTCGGCGAGGCGGCCCAGGTGGCTGCGGCCGTGGAGCAGGTCGTCGATGAATTCCCGCCGCGCCGCCTCCTGCTGACGGATCGCGAGCCGCTGAGCCCGCTCGTGCCCTTCCGCGAAGGCGTCGACGGCCTGTTCGACGGCGGCCAGCAGGTGGTCGGCGGCCGCGCCCCGCAAGTCCGTGCGGACATCCTGGGCCGCGGCGAGGTGGGCACGGACCACTCGCCGCAACCCGACGCCGGCTTTCGCCGCCCGCTCCCCCTGTGCCCGCAGTTCCTCCAGCTCGTCCCGGGTCAGCCTCCGGCCGGTGGCGCAGGCACCGGCCAGGATCCGTGCGTACCCCTCCAGATACCGCTCGACCGTGTCCCGCTCCGCCATGGCCCCTCCCCCGTTCTGACGCGCCGCTGCTTTCGTGACGCGTGACCGTCAAGGGTGGCACGCGTCTGACGAGGGAGCGCCACCGGCATCGCGAGGAAGACGCGCGGACGCCCTTCCCGGCGGCCCGGCGGCCCGGCGGCCGTGCCCATGGCCCGCCGGTGGTCCCCGTCGGCCGTGGCAGAGCGGTGACGGGCCGGACGCCACACATGAGCCGAGCGCGTGGGCGCCCCCGACGGAGGCGGGGCGCCCACGCGTGAGCAGTCCTCTCGCCGGGCCGTTTCCGGGGGCGGCGCCTACAGGTCGATGACGACTTTGACGTCGTCCGGCTGCTGCTCGAACGCCTCGGTGGCGCGCTCCAGGGGCACCCGCCTGGTGATCAGGCGCTCCAGCCAGGTCAGGTCGGCCTTCGCGAGCGCGTCCGCGGCTTGCCGGTAGTGCCGCAGGTTCGCGTTGACGGACCCGACCACGGCGTCGTTCTCCAGCACGATGTCGCGGTTGAGGGTGCCGGCGTCCACGGTGACGCGCCGGCCGGCCGGTGATACACCGGTCAGGCACACCACCCCGTACGAGGCGGTCCCGGTCAGCGCGGCGAACACCGGGCCGGCGGCTCCGGTGGCCTCGATGATGATGTCCGGGCACACGTCGCCGATCACCTGTGCGGCATCGTCGGTGTGGTACTCGGCGTCCAGATCCCGTACCAGTGCGGGCTTCGGCCCTTCGGTCACGCGGTCCAGGACATGAACCTCCAACCCGCGCTGTGCGCCCAGCAGGGCGGCCAGCAGGCCGATCGGCCCGGCGCCGGTGACCAGGACCCGCCGCGGCTCGAACCAGGAGCGTCCGCCGATACGCTCCACCTGCTCCCATGCCTTGGCCACGACCGAGGTGGGCTCCATGAGCACGCCGACATGTTCGAGGTGCGGTTGCAGCTTCACCGCGTAGTCGGGCTCCACGCACCACATCTGGGCGCCGTAGCCGTCGATCTCCTTGATGCCGCGCTCGGTGTAGCGGCCGTTGCGGCACATGTCGAACTCGCCCTGG
Source organism: Streptomyces gobitricini (assembly GCF_039532985.1). NCBI lineage: Bacteria > Bacillati > Actinomycetota > Actinomycetes > Kitasatosporales > Streptomycetaceae > Streptomyces > Streptomyces gobitricini. The sequence continues at coordinate 432,314 of NZ_BAAASR010000018.1, forward strand.
GCGCAGGCGCCGCAGGGCACGGGATCCGGTCGGCGCACCACCCCGGCCACCAGATCACCGGCCGAGAACCTGCTACCGGGAGGGGCCTGTTCCACCCGGCCCAGTGACTCGTGCCCGAGGACGATCCAGTCACGGCCCGGCGGGGCCCATCCGTACTCGCCCCCCGCGATCTCCCGGTCCGTCCCGCACACACCCACCGTCAAGCCCCGTACCAGCAGTTCCCCGTCCGCCGGCGACGGGTCGGCCAGCTGCCGCTCTTCCAGTGAGTTCTTCTGTCCGGGTCGTACGGTCAACGCACGCATCGGTCGTCCGCCTCTCTCGTTCGCTCGTTCGTCCGGTCTGCCCGCTCGTCACCTGTGCCCCGACGTGCCGGCCCCGGGCCGGCCGAGACGTGTCGCGACCAGTCTGCGGATGCCGATCACGGCCGCCGCGGCGGCGATGCTGCCCCACGATGGTTCGTCCGCGAGCCTGATCAGTCCGGCAGCGGTGAGGAAGTCGAGCAGCAGGCCCAGGGAGACGCGTACCTGTTTGGTGGACAAGTACGCCACGCAGGCGCTCAGCAACCCCGCCGCCGTCGTCAGCAGGGCCGCCGTGTGCAGCCAGGCGGTCACGGAGTGGCGGCCTTGTTGCCGTCGCGGTTGTCCTCGCGGTCGTCCTCGTGGAGTTCGGCCCGTTCGCGGGCGATCTCCCGGCCGAGAAAGTAGTTGAGCGCGGTACGGATCGCGGCGATGGCCGCCAGTTGCCCGATCTCCGCGAAGCTCGGCGCCACGGCCGTGCGCAGGACGTCACCGGCGAGCTGGAACTCGAGCCCGAGGACGAGGAAACGTCCCAGGCTGAGACGGATGCGGTTGAAGCCGGCCACCCGCCGGCCGCCGCGACCGCGCGTCCCGGCGAGCACGAACTGGGCGAACGCCCACATGGCCCCGATGAAAATAATCAATGCCCCAGCCGACTCCACCACTCTGACCAGCAGACCGATCACATCGCGCAGGGTGGACTCGGGCAGCAGTTCAATCGACAGGGGCATGCTCACGCCGGTACCCGTCTTATGGGCGGGATCACCCGCCGATACGAGCGGCTCACCCGCGTGGTCCACGAGCGCGGGGCGGCCCCGCCCAGGGCCCGCCCTCCGCCGCGCCGGTCCGTGGCGCGGGGGCCGGCCCCCTGCTCGCCCGCGAGGCGGAGGGGTCGGCGATTCGGGGACGGCCCGCCGCGCCTCGTTCCGCCGGCTCCCCGGCCGACGCTCCGTTCCGTGGACGGGATGTCTCCCTCCGCCCCACCCGGGTACTCGGTACGTGCCCGGGCCCGTACCAGCACCGTTCACCGGAGCGACCTGTCGGGAGTACTCATGAGCAGCGCCGTACCCTGCCGGGGCAGGCCGGTCGTCGTCGGTGTGGATGAGGGACCTGGCCAGGACTACCTGGTTCATTTCGCGGCACGTGAAGCGGAACTCCGCCAGTGCCCCCTGCGGGTCGCCCACGCGACCCGGCCGCCGCCGACGGGCATACGCGGTGCGCCGGCCGGTGGCGGGGAGGACCCGGCCGCGAGCGTGGGGGCCCGCCTCGTACGCCGGTACGAGGACCTCGTACGGGCCGATTTCCCCGCACTTGCCGTCGCGGGCGAGCTGCCGTTCGGGCATGTGGCCGCCGTACTGGTCGAGCGGTCCCAGGACGCGGAGATGATCGTGATCGGCCATCGCGGCAGCGGCGGCTTCCCACGGCTGCCACTGGGCTCGGTCAGCTGGCAGGTCGCCACGCACGCGCGTTGCCCCGTGATCGTGGTCCGTCCCGGTGTGGTCGCGGCCCCCCGGGAGAGTCGCGTCGTCGTGGGCGTGGACCCCCAGGACGCCTGCCTGGACGCCTCCCTCGCGGCACTGGACCTGGCCTATGTGGAGGCCGGCCTGCGCCGTGCTCGTCTGGAACTCGTCCACGGTGCCTACAGCCCCGGAACGGCGCCCACCGGCCCCGTCGGCATGGTGCCACCGGATTTCGAAGGCCTGGACCAGGGAGCCCGGGACTTCCTCAGGAAGGAGATCAGCCGGCGGCGCGACCGGTATCCGGCGGTCCGGGCCGACCTGCTTGTCGAGCGCACCCGTCCCGCGACACTCCTCGTCCGGGCCTCGCGCGGTGCTTCCTTGGTCGTCGTCGGCTCCCGCGGTCGCACCGGCCTGCGCAGGCTCCTCCTCGGATCCGTGAGCGCGGAGGTCCTGCATACGGCCGAGTGCCCCGTCGCGGTGGCACGGGCCCCGGACGCCCCCGATCCCGGATGAATTCCTTCCGGTCCGGGGACGCGGGCAGCGCACGGCTCCGTCGGCGTTCATCAGCGAAGGTGGACATATGAGCACACGACGTGATCACCCCAAGCCGGTCATGGTGGGGGTCGACGACGACCCGAGCCGGCACGCGGTCATACGGTTCGCGGCCCGGGAGGCTGCCGTGCGCAACGCCGAACTGCGGATCATCCACGCCCTCCCCCTCCTGGCCCCGGCCGACAGCCGTGCCCGTTCGCCGGAGTCCGCGTCGCACGGCGCCGCGGCGGTGGACGACCTCAAGGCACTGGTCCGGCTCGAATTCCCCGGCCTCACCGTGACCGGTGAGCTGCCCATCGGACACCCGGCCGGCACGCTCATCGAGCGCTCCACGGAGGCTTCACTGATCGTGCTGGGCCATCGGGGCAGCGGCGGCTTTCCGCGCCTCCCCCTGGGTTCGGTCAGCTGGCAGGTCGCCACGCACGCGCAGTGCCCCGTCATCGTCATCCGCCCGGGAAAGGCCGGCCGGCGGCCGCACGGCCGGGTGGTGATCGGGGTGGACGTCAACGAGATCTGCGCGGAGGCGGTGGAGCTCGGCTACGAGGAGGCCGACCGTCACCGGGCCGCTCTCCACCTGGTGTACGCGGACGACGTGCGCCTGGCACCTCCTGGGCCGGCCGGAGTGGTGCCCCCGGTCTTCGGCCTGGTACCTCCGGGGCCGGTCGAGCCCCTGCCGGAAACCGACACCGTCCATGACGCGGCGATGAAAGTCCTCCACCAGGAGATCTCCCGGTACACGCGCCGGTACCCGCGGGTGGAAGCGGAGGCCCACGTGGTGCCGGGCCGGCCGGCGGACGCCCTGGTGGAGTGGGCGCGCGAGGCCTCCCTGCTCGTCGTCGGCTCGCGCGGACGTACCGGGCTGCGCCGGTTCCTGCTCGGCTCGGTCGGCGCGGAGGTGCTGCACACGGCGGAGTGTCCCGTGGGAGTCGTCCCGGCTGCGGCGCAGGACTGAAAGCACGGGGCGGCCCGAGCGCGGAGGACGCGGCTCAGGCCCGGACCGGGACGTGACCGTGGTCGCGTGCGTAGGCGGCGAAGATCTCCTCAGTGTGCCCCTTGGTCTTGAGGAACTGCCGATCGAGGACCGTTGCGAGGCCCTCCAGGGCGTTGGCGAGCATGGCCGCGCTCGTACGCACATCGGCCCTTTGCGACAGCTGGCCTTCGACGGCGAGGTCCGCGGCGTAACTGATCATGGCGGCCAGGGACGTGCTGTCCTCGCCGTCGTGGAAGTAGTAGGTCTCGGCGTGCTGGCTGAGGTCGGTTCGCACGTGGATGATCTCGACGGCCAGGCTCTCCAGCAGTACGGCGGCGAACGCCTCGTCCTTCGAGCCCGTGGCTTCTCGTGCGGCCCGCAGCGATGCGAGGCGGAGCGCCAGGACCCGCCTGCGAGTCAGCGCCGGATAGATCTGTCCCACCCATGAGACCGCCGCCGTCAGCAGGGCGAACCCGATCAGGGCCTGGATGGGCACGGCGACGCGGAGCCAGCCGGCGACCGGGACGATATCGCCGAAACCGAGGGTGGCGAGCGCGACGAGGGACAGATAGAGCGCGTCGAGCAGGTCTGTTCGCTGTGCGGGATCCAGGCCGGGACTGTAGGCGAAGCCGTCGGGCATGTGGGCCCAGTAGATCAGCGTCCAGCCGGCGATGACGATGGAGGTCCAGGTCAGGATCACCGAGACCATCGCGGCCGGTCCCACCACCGCGGCGATCCGTCCAGGAGTGGTCCTTCGCCTGGACGAGCGCCACAGCGCGTTCATGACGAGCGTGCTGAGACCGCCGCGGCCGGCCGGGTGCCACAGGGTGTGGAACAGGTCGCGCAACGCCACCAGGACGAGACCCAGTCCGATCACGGAGATGGACCAGTCCATAGGCGTACCCCCAAGTTGCTGGCCTGGGAAAGCCAGTTCTGTGTGCGGCGGCGACAAGTGCACAAGTCTACGGTCAGCTTCTCACCTTCTGGATCTTCGTCAGGCCTTCCGTGGTATCCGCCCCGTCGATGTCGAGCTGTCGGATACCGACTGACGGGTCCTCACCACGCGCCTGGGCCCACCGGTCGGCCGACGGGCCCGCGCCGTGGACGCGTGCGCCCCGCGTCGGCACGGGCGGCCGCGGGGTGGTGGCGTTCGTGCCAGTCACGACGGTGCTGAACCCTCGTCGTCGTAGACAAGAAGACCGTCCGCCCGGAGGCGCACTCCTGGTGTCGGGGAGTGCGCCGTGAGGCGATCGTCGTGCATGAGGTGGTCGACGGGCACACCGCGAGCGAGAACGGCGAAATCGGCGATGAGACGCCGGTGGCACCGCCACCACACCGCTTCGCTGCACATCACCGCGGTCCGTTCCTGTGCCGCCTGACGCAGCACCCGGTCCATGGCGGTGACGAACTGGGGTGTGCGGGTGTGACCGGCGTAGCCGCGGAAGGACGTGTTGCGCCAGACCGTGTCGGGCGAGTCCGGCGACGGTCTGCGGAAGCCGCCCAGATGCTGCTCCCACCGGTACGCGATGCCCTCCTCGGGCAGCCACTGGGCGAGCCGCTGTCGGGACAGGTCCGGGTCGCGGCGGCTGCCGGGGGCGGTTCTGACGTCCACGACGGCCTCGACACCGGCCCGGCGCAGCAGGGCCGCCAACAGGGGCCGGCCGACCGTGCTGTGACCAAAAGTGATCAGCCGCGGCATTGGCGTCCTCCGGTCTTCCGCCACGGGTCCTGTGGCCGACGCCGCGACGGTCCGGGCAAGTGCCCGTCCCGACGGCGAGCCGAGGTCTCCCCGCGCGGGATCACGCCGCGGGGGTGGCGAGGCACGTCGCCCGTCTCCTGTCGCCCGGCCATGTTCGTCGACCGCCGACGAGAAGCGCGCGTCTCGCCCTCGGCGGCGCGGCGCCCACCAGGACCGTCGGCGGCGCGAGCCGAACGCCTACCGCTGCCGTACGGCGGCGAGAGCCAGTCGTGTGGTCTCCTCAACCGTACCGCTGACGGGGACGAGCGCTCCTCGTTCGTCGGCGGCCAACGGCTCCAGGGTGTCCAACTGCGATTGGAGGAGGGACACCGGCATGAAGTGCCCTCGACGCGCGTTGATACGTCGGGCGATGAGCTCCGCCGAGCCGTGCAGGTGGATGAAGAAGACAGAAGGGGCCGCCGCCGCCAGGCGCTCGCGATAGCGCCGTTTGAGTGCCGAGCAGGTGATCACCCCGCCTCGTGGGCGTTGCTCGAGCAGCCACTCCGCGATGGTGACGAGCCAGGGGGCGCGGTCTTCGTCGTCCAGGGCGATCCCGGCCCGCATCTTGGCCACGTTCTCCGGTGGGTGAAAGTCGTCCGCTTCTGCGAAAGGTACGTCCAGGGACTGCGCCAGGGACTGCCCGACTGTCGTCTTGCCGGAGCCTGACACGCCCATCACCACGACCAACGGAGCTTCTTCTTCCTGAGCCATCACTTCAGGCTAGCGCAGTGCCACGAACGGACGGCCGGACACTCGGCCACCAGTTCGCCGCCGGACCCGGTTCCCGCCGCACTCCGGGGCCGGGTGCGATCGGGCCGGCTCTGCGACAGGATTGCGGCGTGGCGTGGGGACTGCCTCATCGACGTAGGGAGCCGTACGGATGTCGTTCACGTCTCCGGCGCGTGCGGCGCGGCGGCGTCCGCGCCTCGGGCCGCGCCGTACGTCGGTGACGTCGCATGGCTAGGACCGCTCCGGAAGCGCGGGGCGCCACCGCCGCCGGAGTGTGCGCACTGATCCGTCTCGGCTTCGTCGCCAGTTCCGTGTACTTCCTGGTACAAGGCCAGTGGGCTGCCGGGCTGCGGTTTCTGCTGGGCCTGGTCCTGCTTGCCGCCGTGGCGTGGACCGGTACACCGAAGCCGTACGAGGCCGCGCTCATCTCCCTGGTGCTCCTGGGCATGTGGGCCGACGTGAGCCACTGGTACGCGCGGGTGACGCACCTCGACACAGCGGTGCACTTCGCTCTCACGGGCAGCGGTTCCATCGTCGTGCTGTTCGGGTTCCTGCGCGTGAGCGGGGAGGAGCTGCGGGCCGCGTCCCGTCGTCTGCCCGTCCGGGTCCTGACGCTCTGGATCACCATGCTCGGGCTTGCGGCCGCCGCCCTGTGGGAGATCTACGAGTGGGTAGTGGAGCAGGTGGCACCCGCGTCCATGCGGGTCGGCTATGACGATACGGTCGCGGACCTGGTGGCGGGGGCGGTGGGGTCCGTCGTCGCGGGGCTCCTCTTCTCCGTCGCGTCGCGTCATCGGCTGTCCGGTACAAGCGAAAGCTGACGCGGAACGCGACCCGGCACCGCGTGGGGAACAGGATCGGAGTCCTAGGGACTGTGTTCAGCCCTGGCGCACACCGGACACACCACCCGCCGGGCCGACAACGCATGGGTGCTCTTGCCCAGCCCGGCGTCCTTGTGCAGCTCCTGCTTCTCGATACGCGCGTGCTGCCGGCACACGGCCACACCGCACTGACAGCAGACCGCCTCGGCCACCTCGTCCGCTCCGGACCGATGGCATTCAAAGCAGCGCATCCTACGGCTCTCCCATCCCCGCGCCACTTCCACGTGAAGCAGCGCGAAGCGGCGGCATGGCGACGTCTCCTTGCCTCACTCGACGGACGGGTATCCACACCGGGGCGGGCCAACCGCGATGCTGCTCCCGGATGCCGACAGGGCCGGTCACGCCGCCCGGGGGTACCGGGGGCGTTCCGGCGGACGAGTGACGCTCGCTGTTCTGGGCACGCGGCACAGGACACCCAACCAGCAGGCCGGAGCGAGACGCGACATGCGAACGCCTCCGAGCCCACCGAGGAGGGCCTCATGAGCAATGCCCGCATACCCACACTCACCAAGCTGAGTGACTCCGATCAGACGGTCGCCGTCGCGGAGGACGACATCCGCGGCCGCACCGTGACCGCCGCTGACGGCGAGGATCTCGGGAAGATCGACGATCTGCTGATCGACGACGAGGAGGGCAAGGTCCGCTTCCTGCTCGTCGAGCACGGCGGCTTCCTGGGGCTCGGACAGAAAAAGACCTTCATCCCCGTGGACGCCGTCACGCGGATCAGCGACGACCGTGTGTTCATCGACCGGTCCCAGAAGCAGGTGACGGACGCCCCGGCGTATGACCCCGACCTGGTCGAGGAAGAGGACTATTTCGACCGGGTGTACTCCCACTACGGCTACACCCCGTTCTGGGGCATGGGCTACACGTACCCGCCCTACCCCTTTCCGCGCGGGCCAGTACGCTGATCGGTCCATGACCCGCGGCGCTCAGCCCTGATCGACGGGTGAGCCGGCCGCCAGGACAGGCGGGGGACGGCGCTCCGCGCGGTTCCCGCCTGTCCCGCGCTCTCCGCGTGGGAGCGGGCGCCCCGCCGGGTCCACTAGGCAGACGCCCCGCCGGGTCACGAGGCAGACCGGTGGGCGGACGGGCGTCCTGTGCGGACGGCCGTTCCAGGGGGTAGCAGTGGGACATGCTCTTCGACTCCTGGGATGACCTCCTCCGTGTTCTGGTCATGGCGGGCCTCGCCTACCTGATCCTGATCGCCGCGGTCCGTGCGTCCGGCAAGCGGGCCTTGTCGAAAATGAACGCCTTCGACCTGGTCGTCACCGTGGCGTTGGGCTCGACCTTGGCGACGATTCTGCTCAATCGCCAGGTGGCGCTGCTGGAAGGCGCCGCCGCCCTGGGCATGCTGGTGGCGTTGCAGTTCCTCACCGCTTGGGCGTCGGTCCGCTCCGGTGGAGTGCGGCGTCTGGTGAAGGCCGAGCCGACCGTACTGCTGTATCAGGGCCGCATGCTGCGTGATGCGATGAAGGCCCAGCGAGTGGCACCGGACGAGATGAGGCAGGCCATCCGGGCCCAAGGGGTCGGCGCCGTGGAGGACGTGCAGGCCGTGGTGCTGGAAACAGACGGCAGTTTCAGTGTGATTCCCCGCTCCCAGTACGGCTCCGGTACCGCTCTCGACAACGTCAGGCGTTCTCATCTCGATCCCGCGTGAGCCGGGCATGACGCCCGTCACCCCGGGCATGTGGCCGGGCGACGAGCGTGGACGTGTGAAAGGCGAACTGAGCGGTGGACTGCTGACGTGGGGCGAACTTCCGGACAGGACTCCGTGCGGAACTCCGTGCGGGATTCCGAGCGTGAGCGCCTGGCCCAGGAACTGCTGGACCGGCTCACGCCGGTAATGAGCGCCCTGGGCCTGCTGTTCCTCCTCGTCGTCGTCGGCGAGCGCATGGCCAGGCCCGGAACGGCGATGCAGACCGCCATGACGGTGACCGGGTGGCTGCTGTGGGCCGCCTTCGTCGCCGAGTTCCTCACCCGTCTGGGCCTGGCGGAGCACCGGGGGAGGTTCCTGCGCCGCAACTGGTGGCAGGTGATCTTCCTGGTCCTGCCGTTCCTGCGGGTGCTCCGCCTGATGCGCTCGCTCCGCCTCCTGCGCACCGGCCGGGTGCTCTCCTCCACCGTGCGGTCCTCGCGGTCGGCGGGGCGGCTGCTCAGCGACCGAGTGGCATGGCTGGGCATGATCACGGTGATCGTCGTGGTGGCCGCGGGGGAACTGCTCTACGAGTTCGACCGCCCGGCCGAGTCGTTCGCGGGCACCCTTCACGCCACGGCGCTGATGGCGATCAGCGGCGAGCCGACCGGAGCCACCACCGCCTACGGCAAGCTCATCGAACTCGTACTGTCCCTCTACGCCGTCACGGTGTTCGCCTCCTTGGCCGGCGCCTTCGGCGCCTATTTCGTGGGCAGCCACAGCCGGACGCCACCCGGCGCGCCACCGGATGAGGTGGGGCGGCCATGACAGCGGACAGGCGCGATCCGTGCATGCCGTCGACTATCAAGGGAACCCAAGCGTCGAGCGAGAAAGGACTGGATATGCCTGAGATCGAGCCGAACCCCCCGAGCCCCGCCCACCTCGCCTGGAACAAGGTGGCGGGCTACGACAGCTACGAAGAGGCGCAGGCCGCGGTCGACCGGCTGTCGGACAAAGGTTTTCCGGTGGAGCACCTCGACATCATCGGCACCGATCTGCGGCTGGTGGAGCACGTGACGGGACGGCTCACCAAGGGACGGGCCGCGGCCGCGGGGGCCGCCGGAGGTGCCTGGTTCGGTCTGCTCATCGGCTTGCTCGTTGGCCTGTTCACACCGGGCCCGGCCTGGCTGGGGCTGGTGCTCGGCGGGCTGCTCTTCGGCGCCTTGTGGGGTGCCGCACTGGGCTGGGCCGGTCATGCCGCGACCGGTGGCCGACGTGACTTCTCGTCCACACGCGCCCTGGCCGCCTCCCGTTACGACCTCGTCGCCCGCGACGGCCACGCCGAGCAGGCCCGAACCATCCTGCACAGCGAGGGGCTGACGGGCATCGCGTGACGCGCCCTCCGGCCCTCGTGGCCGCGCGGACCCGCACCGGGCGATCCGGCGACAGGCCGACCAGTCGTGGAGGGCGGCGCACGACCGCATTCCTGGGTCGGCGCAGGCCCTTCCGCTGACCGGACGCCGCAGCAGCGGGCGGTCGGCTCCGTTTCGGCCCGGCTACCAGCGCCTCCTCCGCTGTTCACGTACGCCGGATGCGGGTACTCGCCACGGGAGCCACGCGACGGTCGGAACGGAACGCTGAGCGAAGGGGAGCGCCAATGCCGAACGCCATGCCCGCGGACGACCAGCCCGTCATCGTGGGCGTCGACGACGGCCCGCGCCAAGAGGAGATCGTGCGGTTCGCCGCGCGGCAGGCGGAGCACCGTGGCAGCCAATTGCGGATCGCTCATGCGATCCGGTACCCGCTGCCAGGCGGTTCCACGACGGACAGCCGGGAAAGGGACCTGGCCGCTGAGGCCGGTGCGCGGCTGGTCCAACGGTACGAGGACCTGGTGCGCTCCGAGTTCCCCGGTCTTTCCGTGACGGGTGAACTTCCCATGGGAAGCGCCGCGGCGGTGCTGATCGAACGCTCCGGGGAGGCCGGCCTCCTCGTGGTGGGACACCGTGGCAGCGGCGGGTTCCCGCGGTTGCCGCTCGGCTCCGTCAGCTGGCAGGTCGCCACCCATGCCCGCTGCCCGGTGGCCGTGGTCCGCCCGGGCGGCACCAGCGGTCCTCCGGACCGTCGTGTCGTCGTCGGCGCGGACCTCACCGACGGTTCGCTGGAGGCGCTGGACTTCGCCTATCGGGAGGCCGGCCTGCTGGGCGTACGACTGGAAGTCGTTCACGGCCTCCACCACGCCGGCATGGTCCCCACCGGCCCGATCGGGATGGTGCCGCCGGACTTTGCCGCGTTGGACGACGAGCCGAGGGAGTTCCTCGAAAAGGAAATCGCCCGGCGACGCGACCGTTATCCGTCGGTCGAGGTGGACCTGCGCATAGAGCACACCAGGCCTGCGACGCTCCTGGCGGAGACTTCCCGCGACGCGGCCCTCCTGATTGTGGGGTCCCGGGGCCGTTCCGGTGTGAAGAGGCTGCTTCTCGGCTCGGTGAGTGGCGAGGTACTGCACACAGCCGAATGCCCCGTCGTCGTAGTCCCCGGGCAGGACGGCGACTGAACCCCGACCGGACCTTCTTCCGACTCGCCGGCCCCGGTATTGGCAGGCAGGGAAGCTGTACCGGAAACAAAAGGCCGAGGAACAGGTCGGGGTCCGACCCTTTCTCACCCGTCCGGCCCATACGACGGGATCCGCTTCTTCCTGGATTGCGGAGAGCACAGATCGAGCAGCAGCGGCTCTATGACGCCCGGAACACCGAAATCACCGGCTTCGCGAGATGCGCTCGGCACAGCGGACGGAAATCGTTCGGCGCGCTGAATGACGAAAGACGGGGTAAACAGCACCTAAAGAGGTAGCGGTTATCCTGCGCGGCCCCCGGCCGCCCACATCCTCCGAAGGGACCACCATCATGTCGACTCATCACGCCGGCCCCGGAACCGGCCGTACCAAGGTGCAGCAGGCCGCGCTCGCCGTCGGCGCCGTATTCCTCCTGGTCGGCATCCTCGGTTTCATCCCCGGCATCACCACCGACTACGACACCATGAAGTTCGCCGAGCACCATTCCGAGGCCAAGCTTCTGGGGATCTTCCAGGTCTCGATCCTGCACAACATCGTCCACCTGCTGTTCGGCATCGCCGGCATCGCGATGGCCCGCACCGCGCCGTCTGCTCGCAACTTCCTCGTCGGCGGCGGTGTGATCTACCTGATTCTGTGGATCTACGGCCTGATCATCGACCGTGACAGCGCCGCGAACTTCATCCCGGTCAACATGGCCGACAACTGGCTGCACTTCGTCCTCGGCGTCGGCATGATCGCTCTTGGCGTTCTCCTCACCCGCCGCACGACGCCCACCACGCGTTGAGCCGAAGCGGTCCCAGCCGCGTACCGAGCGACTGCGGCGGGTGACGTCCGACGAGGGCGCGTCCGCAGTTGCGCGCCGGCAGCCGGCCTCGCGACATGGCCGGGCGGCCTTCCTGCCCTGGGAAGAGCCGCCCGGTTCCGGCGCACTCGGCGCCGCTCGGCCGGGCTGCGCGGAACCAGGGGTCGTGCGCCGTGCGGCCACCGGCCGTACGCCACGTCCATGGCACCGACGGGGCTCATACAGCCGCCGGGCCGGGGGCACCGGCATACGGCGACCACCACAGTGACGCAAACCCTGAACGGAACGGAAGGGAGCCCCGAGACATGGGCCATGGAGGAAACGTCATCGAGGAGCTCACAGCGGACCACCGGGAAGTGGACACGCTGTTCGAGCAGATCGAGACGCGCGCCGCGGACGACCCCGAACGCCGGGTCCTCGCCGACCGGCTCACCATGGAGCTGATCCGGCACTCGGTCGCCGAGGAACAGCACCTGTACCCGGTGGTCCGCCGGTACGTGGACGGTGGCGACGACCTGGCGGACAAGGAGATCGCCGACCACAGCGAAGTGGAGCGTCTCCTGAAGGAGCTGGAGGGCTGCCGGCCGGGCGACGCGCAGTTCGACACTCTGATCACCCGGCTGAAAACGTCGGTCACCGAGCACGTCAGGGACGAAGAAGCCCGCCTGTTCCGTCTGCTGGCCGAGGTGTGCCCGGCCGACATGCTCAATGAGCTGGGCGAGAAGGTGCGCCGGTCCAAAGAGACCGCGCCGACCCGCCCGCATCCTTCCGCCCCCGACACCCCGCCTCTCAACAAGATCCTCGCTCCGGGCGCCGGAATGGTCGACCGGGTCCGCGACATGCTCACCGGGCGCGGCAAGCAGCATTGACAGCTGCCCGGACACGCTTCCGGGCTCCGGGGCGGTGGGTGCGCGGCCAGAGCGGCCAGCGCAGCCACCGCCCCGGAGCCCTGAGCGGGCGAATCCACCGCACGGCTCTTCCGCAGCGCCCGCCCCCGGGCCTGAGGTACGGGAACGGCGGCCGGCGGCCGGGAGCGGGCAAGGCCCTCACTGGTCCCGGGCGCCGTGGGCGGAACGCGGGGCCCGGGCCACGACCGGACGGCAGCCCCGGGCCAAGGCCATGGCGCCGGGCAGTGTGGCCGCCACGAGCAGGATCCGGCAGACCTGGGAGATGCGGAAAACCTTACGGGCCAGGGGCCGACGGGCCACGACGCACAGCACGACTCCCCCGCCCCGAGCGGCACGGTGGACCCGCAGCAGCACGTTGACCAGCCCGGCGGTGACCAATGGGCTATGCACGTCGATGATCACCGTGCGGGCGCCGGAGTGTGACATCACCGTGCGAAGCTCCCGTTCGGCGGCATCCTCCGCGTGGAAGTCGATCACCTCGTGCAGTTCGATCACGACGTGATCGATGTTCAGCCGGTAGCAAGGAAACGGCAACGATTCTCCTGAGGGCATGCCTGACGGGAGGGGCCGCTTCCTGACCACCGCCGTGCTTCTACCCCAGGCGCCGTTGCTCATGCTGATATCCCACGTCGTATGGGTTCGGCCGCACGGAACGGTCACCCGGGCACGCCCCGGGAGGTTCCGTGAGCAGTCGGGGCGGTCCAGCGACCGCCCCGGCGGGCCCGGTGAGCCGGCGGTGCCCGCGCGGTGGGCTACTCGGTGCGAGTGCCGCTGATGCTCAAGCCGGAAGTGGGGCACCACTCGGTACCGAGCGGGCAATGTGCTGTCGAGCAGCGCCCAAGGCACTGGAAATGTCACGGGTGCCGGTGGCGACGCACAGCGTGTAGGAGATGTCCTCCATGCGCTGACGCACTTCCGGACTGGACGCCTTCTCGGCGTGCAGCGCGCTCAGTGTCTCGTACTGTTCGATCAGGTTGGTCAGCACCGCAGGGTGGGCCATCAGCACGACCGGTACTCCCTTCACATCGCTGCCACTACTCGTCAACCGCGTCCGGATACCCGGTCATCACTCCGGCACACCTGGCCGGACACGGCAGCAGCCCGCTGCGCATGGCTGCGGGCAAACAGGGAGCGGGTCCGGCCCCCTGCGAGAGGGCCGGACCCGTGCGGCACGCTTACGCCGTTCCGAGAATCGGCAGCGTTACTGGTTACCGCCCCCGCTGTGCTGACCGCCCTTGCGGCCCGCTTCGGAAGCGCGCTGGGCGTCGTTGGCGAAGTTGCCGCCGCTCTCGTGACCGCCCTTGCGGCCCGCTTCGGAAGCGCGCTGCGGGTCGTTGGCGAAGTTGCCGCCACTTTCGTGGCCGCCCTTACGGCCCGCTTCCGACGCGCGCTGGGCGTCGTTGGCGAAGTTGCCGCCGCTCTCGTGACCGCCCTTGCGGCCCGCTTCCGAAGCGCGCTGCGGGTCGTTGGCGAAGTTGCCGGAGTTGTTGGACGCAGCCATGACTGCTCCTTTCACTCGATCGGTGCGGTTCCTGACGAAGACGCGAGTGCCCGACACCTTCCGGGCCCAATCACCTGTTTTACTGATTTTTACTGACTGCTCCTCAAGTCCCCTCGGCGCTCGCGGCGGTGGTCTATCCCGGCTGCTCCGACGTGCCGGGCCGTGTCACCACACATGCGCGCGCCTCCCAACTGATCCACCGCAAAGGGGAAGTTTGCGGGATGGTCCGAGCACGAGGCAAACACGGCGGCGAGCCGGACGGCCCGCCGCCGTGGCCATCCCGTCCAGCCGCCCCCGCCACTTGCGACGGGAGTCGTTCACACGCACCCGCTGAGGACGACGCCGGCTCGGTTCCGGCCGCTGCCTCGGGTACGTCAGTGGTGAGACGCCCTCCGGCACGCGGGCCGGACGAGGGGTGGCGGGTCGCCGGGCGCGGCCCGCAGCCTGTCGCCTCCCGCCCCGTCCCCGTCGCGCCGAGGCGGGGGTGCCAGGGGCCGGTCGGCCACGGGGCCGCAGCAGGGCTCGTTTCCCGCCGAGCTGAGTGCTCTTCGCCGGGTGTCACCCGGTCTGGGCCGTCCGGGGCATCGGGCTTCGGGGTGGTACATGCCTGTGGCCGAAAAGGGGAAGCCGGGAGGCATGGTGGACACTCTGCTGACCGTTGCCGGTGCCCTCGCCCTCGTCGTGGCGGCGCTCTCCGCGCTCATCCAACGGGTACCGCTGAGCGGCCCGCTGCTGGCCCTGGTGACCGGGATCGTCTTCGGTCCGGCCGTACTCGGGGTCATCGACCTGCCGACAGTGGTGGAGGGGCACAAAGAGCTGCACGAGGTGTCCCGCATCCTGCTGGCGATCTCCGTGATGGCCGTGGCCCTTCGTTACCCGATCGGAGCCGTCCGGTCACGGATCAGGCCGGTGGCCGTCCTTCTCGGCGTGGCCATGCTGGGGATGGCGCTCCTCACCACGGCGGTGTCGGCCGCCGCCCTGGGCATCGGCCTCGGCGCGGCGGCACTGCTGGGAGCCGCCCTGACCCCGACCGACCCCGTCCTCGCCTCCAGCGTGGTCACCGGCGAACCCGCCGAGAAGGCCATCACCGCCCGGACCAGGCAGCTCCTCTCTCTCGAATCGGGCGCCAACGACGGTCTGGCACTGCCCCTGGTGCTCGCCGCCGTGGCCATCGCCGGGCCCCTCACCGGCACGGAGGCACTGCTGGAATCCCTGTGGCAGGTGCTGGGCGCGGTCGCCTTCGGGATGGCGGCCGGATGGATGGGGGGCAAGACGCTGCGCCACGCCGAGGAACGCCGCACCATCGAGTCCGGCCCCCTGCTGATCTACACGCTCCTGCTGGCCCTGGTCGTGCTCGGCGCGTCGGGGCTGCTGCGTCTGGACGGCATCCTGGCGGTCTTCGTCTGTGGTCTGGCCTTCAACGCCACGAGTTCGGCGAGCGAACGAGCCGACGAGAACAAGATCGACGAGGCGGTCAACCGCCTCATGGTCCTGCCGCTGTTCACCGTCCTTGGAGCGATGATCCCCTGGCGAGAGTGGGGCGAGCTGGGATGGTGGCGGGCACTGCTGCTGGTCCTGGGCGTGCTGCTGCTGCGTCGGCTGCCGGTCCTGCTCGCGCTCAAGCGGCCGCTCTCCCTGACCTGGCGGGACGCCGTCTTCCTGGGCTGGTTCGGCCCCATCGGCGTCTCGGCGCTCTTCTACCTGACCATGGAGGCCCACCGGCTGGGGGCGGACCCCCTCGTCCTGGCCGCCGGAACACTGGTCGTCGCCGCCAGCACCGTCGTGCACGGCGTCACCACGGCCCCCGGGCTGGCTCTCTACCGCAGGGCCGCCGACCGGGAACCCGGCGCGGCGCGATGAGCCACGGCGCGTCCCCCGCCGTCTCCGCCGGCCGCCTCCCCGCCACCACGGCCGGCCACACCGGCACCGAACCATCCGCTCCGGTCCGGTCCGGTCCGGTCACACACGCTCCACGGCGTCCGCCGCTCCGGCTGCTCCGTGAACCCCGCCGGGTCGGCGCACCGCCGGCTCACCGGTCGTCGCCGGGCGAGACCGACAGGCCGGCGACAACACCGTCAGCTGAACCACGCGTGGGTGGACAGCTCCGGGCGGGCTCCACGCAGGGTGCGTGACAGGACGACCGCACTGGAGATCAGGCCGACGTGGCTCAGCCCCTGTGGGAAGTTCCCGAGGAACATCCCTGTGGTGGGGTCGATCTCCTCGGGGAGCAGACCAAGAGGGTTGGCGTAGGAGCACAGTCGGTCGAAGAGCTGGTGGGCTTCGTCGATGCGGCCCTGCCCGGCGAGGTTGTCGACCATCCAGAAGCTGCACAGCAGGAACGCGCCTTCGGGCTGGCCGATGCCGTCAGGGGAATGCTCGGGGAGGTACCGGTAGAGCAGGCCCTCGCCGGCGCCGAGCCGGTCGGCGATGGCACGCGTCGTGGCCGTCATCCGTGGGTGGTCGGCGGGTACGACGCGCCTCAGCGGCAGCGCCAGGAGGGAACTGTCCAGCGCGCCGCCCGGGCCCAGGTGCTCCGTGATCGCTCCGGCTTCGTCGTCCCACGCCTCGTGCAGGACGCGCTCGGTGAGGCGACGTGCTTCCTTGGCCCACGTATCGGCGTCTCCGGGCAGGTCGAGGCGGTGGGAGAGGCGGGCTGCGCGGTCGAGCGCCACCTGGCACATGGCGGCGGAGTAGGTGAACGGCCGGCCTGGGGTCCGTACTTCCCAGATGCCGTGGTCGGGTGTGCTCCACGCTGTCCGCGCCTTCTGTGCGAGACCGGTGAGGCGCCGCCAGAGGTCGCTGTCGAGCGTGCCGCCGGTGGCGGACCACTGCAAGGCGCAGTCGAGTATCTCGCCGTAGACGTCGTGCTGTGTTTGCTCCGAGGCGGCGTTCCCCCAGCGGACGGGCGGGGAGTTGCGGTAGCCCTCCAGCTCCTCGTCGATCGTCTCCGGACCGGGGACGCGGCCGTCGACGTCGTACAGGACCCGGGGCTGGTCCTTCCACCGGGCCGTGCTCAGAACCCAGTGGAGGAAGCGTCCGGCTTCGTTCGGCAGACCGATGCGGCGCAGTGCGAAGACCGCGTAGGCGGCGTCGCGGATCCACGCGTAGCGGTAGTCCCAGTTACGTGCTCCACCGACGCACTCGGGCAGTGAGGAGGTGGGGGCCGCGACGATGGCGCCGTTGTCCATGTGGTCCAGCAGCTTCAGTGTGATGGCGGAGCGGCGCACCAGTTCCGGCTGCGGTACCGCGTGCACGACGTCGGCGGACCATTGCTGCCACACCCTCGCGGTCTGCGCCAAGGCCGCTTCCACGGCGTCGGGTTCCGCGCGAGGCGTGGCGTGTGGATCCCAGTCGAGGACGAGGGAGAGCCGTTCCCCGGCGGTGAGGCGGACAGTGCTGTCGAGCCCTGTCAGCGGATGCGAGCAGGCGAGGCGAAGGGCAGGCAGCCGCTGCGCGAGGTCCACGTGCCAGCCGTGGGGCGCGCGCGTGAGCCGCCCGCCTCCGCGGGGGTGCAGCGACACGTGCAGGTCCACCTCGCCGTGCGTGACCCGGGCGGAGCGCAGGAGTTGTCCCGTTCCCGGCCGGCCGCTCACTTCGAGCCGCGCCGCTGGACGCAGAGCGAATGCGTCGGTGACCTCCACGGCACCGGTCGGCGTGCGCGTCTCCGTGACGAGCACGGCGGTGTCGTCCACGTACCGCTGGACGCTCCGGCGGACATCGTGCGGAGCGACGAGGAAGCGACCGCCGCGGTGCCGGTCAAGGAGGCCGCAGAAGAGAGGAGGTGAGTCGAAGCGCGGTACGCACATGAAGCTGATCGCTCCGTCGCGGCCCACCAGGGCCGAGCCACGCCCGTCTCCGATCAACCCGTGGTCGGCTATGGGCAGGTAGCCGTCGTGCCTCTCCAAATGCTTCCACTGCTTCCACTGCTCCATGGCCGGATTGCCTCCCGGACGGTTCTCGGATCAGACGTCGTCCTGGACGGGGACCACAGCGACCGGGCAGAGCGCGGTGTGCAGCACCTCACCGCTGACCGATCCCAGCAGGAGTCTGCGCAGCCCGGTGCGCCGGTGAGAACCGACGACGAGCAGGGAGGCGTTCCGGGACGCTTCGGTCAGCAGCCGGCCAGGCGGGGGATGGCCGATACGCAGGTCGACCTCCACGTCGGGGTACCGCTCACGCCGCTTGCTGATCTCCGCCTCGAAGAACTCCTGTGGGCCCCTTCTGGGGACGGGGAAGTCCGGTGCCATCGTGGTGATCGCTCCGGTGGATGAGGTGGCGATATGAACGGCGCAGTGCATGACGTCCAGGCGCGCCCCCCGCAGACCGGCTTCGAGGTACGCCATGTCCAGGGCCTGCAGCGAAGCCTCGTCCAGGTCCACGCCGGCCACCACAAGGTCGTCCGGCGGCTCCGCGCCGTGGGAGGGCCGCGTCACCACGACGGGGCACTCGGCGTGCGTCGCCACCTGCCGGCTCACCGAGCCGAGCGGAAGCCGGGGAGACCCGCCGCTGCCCCGGTGGCCGAGCACGATCAGCGTCGCGTCCGCCGAACGTTCGGTCAAGGTGGCCGCCGCGTGCCCCATGGGCAGCTCACCGGCAACGGGCAGGGAAGGGGACTCCTCGCGGGCCAGCCGCTCGTACTGCTCCACCAGCCGGGCCCCCGCCTCGGCGGCGGAGCCACCTTCCTCGTGGTCGGAGGAAGAGCCTCCTGGCAGCGGCAGCTCGATGACATGGGCGATGTGGAGCGGGCACCCCCGGAGGACGGCCTCGCGGGCCGCGAAGCGTACGAGCTCGTCCTGGCCCGGCCCGCGGTCGACGCCGACGATCACGGGGCGCTTCTGTGGCGTCGCGGCACTGGTCATGCCTTCTCCCGGTGCACATGGTGCGGTAGGAGACCGACGAGTACCCGGATCAGGCTCATCAAGCCATCCCCCGATGGACGCGGGTGGTCAGCCGGCACACCCCGGACGCGCCTCGTGTCATGAACCGCTACGAGTGTGAGCGCCGTGAGCACCGCGAGGTCCCACCCCCGAGGGCGGCGGTCAGTCGGCGCGCTCGAGCGGTTCCGCGGGCCACCCGAGGAGCCTGGCGCCCAGCGCCGCGGTCTGGAGCGTGTACCGCTGGTCGGGGTCGGCCGGATCGTATCCGGTCAGTTGCCGGATACGGCCGAGGCGATAGGTGACCGCACGGACGCTGATACCGAGCCGGCGTGCCGTCGCGGTGCTCACGCACCCGGTGTCGCAGTAGGCCCTCAGGGTGTCGAGCAGAGGCGCCGGTCCGCCCCGGGCCTGTTCCAGGGTGCCGAGCACGGTCGCCACGAGGTCGGTGATCGCCGCGCGGTCCCGGCCGAGTACCTGGAAGACCAGCAGGTCGGCCGCGTCCACCACGGGGGCGCTGAGCGCCAGCCGCTCGGCGATGTCGAGCGTGCCGCGCACTTCCTGGTACGAGCGTACGATTCCGCTCGGCCCGGGGCGGGAGCGGCTGACGGCCACTTGGTGGGCCTTGACGCCGGACATGCCCACATGCCGGGCGAAGGTCCGCGGCACGTCCGTCTCCGTCGTGGGCGACACACACACCAGCAGCCCTTCCTTGCTGGTGATGAAGACGTCCCGCGCCCTGAAAGAGGTGGCCATGCCCTCCTCGACATGGCGCGTGGCCGGGTCGCCGGCACGGAACGGGACGGTGGCCCGGGCTGCCGTGACGGTGTACGGCCCCACCAATCGGAGGGAGAAGCGATCGGCCCGCTCGGCCAGCTGTCCCAGATCGGTACGCCCGTCGAGAAGGTCGTCGACGAATTCGCGCCGCATGGCCTCCTCCCGGCGAATGGCTTCCTGCTGTCCGGCTTCGTACCCACGAGTGAGCGCGACCGTGGCTTCACGCGCCCGCTGCCACGCCAGGGGCATCTGCCGCCTGTCGCCCGGCTGAGGGCAGGAGGCCCCCTCCAGCGACTCCTGGTACGGCTCCCACGCCGCGGTCAGCCACGCGCTGACCAGGTCTTCCAGCGCCACGCCGCTTTCCCCGGCCGACGCCGCCAGCTCCCGCAGGCCTGCCAGCTCACCGGGCTGCAGACCACGCCCCTCCGCCGCTGCGGCCGCCACGAGGCTTGTGCAGCGGTTCACGAAGTCGGCGGCCCGTCCCGCTTCCGCCCTGGTGCCCTTGGCCATGGCCGCTCTCCCTCCGTCACGCATGCTGTCTCCGGTTTGCCGAGGTTCGGCAATGAACGGCTGCCCAGACGGCCGTCCGTAACGCGTCCGGCGACGCGTCGGTGCGGAGCCCGGGGGTAATCAGAAGACCCGAAAGGAAACACCTCCGATTCGGGAGCGAGGAGGTGGCCATGTCGTCCCGGGCCCATGCCGCCGCCGGACCGCTGCTCGACCGGGTCGCCCGGGCGCATCCGGCCGCCCTCGGGGACGGGGTGCGAACGACGGAACGGAACGACCACATGACCGTACTGCTCAAGCCGGGCGACCCGGGGAACGTGCCGCAGTCGGCACGCGACGTCGCACGGGTCTGCCCGCACTCCTCCATGCCCGGCATCGCGCATCTGGCCCCTTCCGGGGCGCGCGCGGCGCCGGTGGACGCGTCCACCGCACCGGCACCGCGCGCGACCGCCGAGGCAGAGGGAGGGGGGACGAGCGCGAAGGTGATCAACGGCGCTGTCCCGTACGCCGTGCCGGCAGCCGAGCGGCACGGGCGTGGCGTGTCCTTCGCCGAGGCAACGGTCCGCGACGGTACGGCGCTGCCGGCGCAGGAGGTCGTGGAGACCGTGGAAACCGTGGAAACCGTGGAGGCCGATCCCGTCGCCATGCCGGCGGTGCCCGGCGAAGCCTGGCCCGCCGCCGTCGACGGCCGCCGCGTCGGTGCGGCCGACGGCTACGAGGTGGTGCCGCGGGCCGCTGGGGCGTACCGAGGAGGCGTGAACGCAGCCGAGCCGACCCGAAGGAGTCGTTGACATGGCATCCGAAATGGACGAGGCCCGCCTCCTGGCGGAAATCGAACAGCACCTGGCGCGTGAGGATCCCGGTCTCGCGGCACGGATCAGCGCCCTGG
Organism: Streptomyces gobitricini; assembly: GCF_039532985.1. Classification (NCBI taxonomy): domain Bacteria; kingdom Bacillati; phylum Actinomycetota; class Actinomycetes; order Kitasatosporales; family Streptomycetaceae; genus Streptomyces; species Streptomyces gobitricini. The sequence continues at coordinate 453,406 of NZ_BAAASR010000018.1, forward strand.
ACGAGCAGTTCCCCGACGACACCGCGCCGCCGCCGGCCGAGGACGGCAACGCGCGTCCGTGGAGTATGCCGTTCGCCTGGGTCCTGGCGGTCATCGCGGTCATGGGCCTCCTCCTCACCGCGATACTCAACGCGCCACCGGCCACCGAGGAACAGCAGCGCCCGCCCACCGGGCAGGCAGTCACCCAGCTGTCGCTCCCCTACGGCGCCGGCGTCTGACGGCCGCGGAGGCCGGGGACGACGCCGCGCCTCGCACCCGCGGTCGGCTCAGCGGCGCCCGCGTACCACCCACGCCTCTGGGACCAGGAGGAGGTGACGCCCATGGGTCCGGCCCCGCGCGAACGGTCGGTCTTCCTCGGGCTGCTCCCCTGGGCGGAACGCACAGCCGTCGCACGAGCGCTCCGTGCGGAGACAGCCGGCGGACTGGCGCTCCTGGCAGCGGCCGTGGTGGCGCTCGTCTGGGCCAACACCCCCTGGAGCGCCGCCTATGAAGCCGTACGCGCCTTCCACTTCGGCATACCCGCCCTCGGGCTCGACCTGTCCGTCGAGCACTGGGCCTCCGAGGGGCTGCTGACCATCTTCTTCCTCGTGGCGGGCATCGAACTCAAACGAGAGCTGACCCTAGGAGAACTGCGCACGCCGGCCAAAGCCGCACTTCCGGTGGTCGCGGCCGTATGCGGCATGGCCGTACCCGCCGGGCTGTACCTGGCGGTGTCCCTGCCCCGCGGCGGCACGGCGGACGGCTGGGCCGTACCCATGGCCACCGACATCGCCTTCGCCCTCGCTGTCCTCGCCGTGCTGAGCACGCATCTGCCGTCCGCCATGCGCGCCTTCCTCCTCACCCTCGCCGTCGTCGACGACCTGGGCGCCATCCTCGTCATCGCCCTCTTCTTCACCTCCAGCCTCAATCTGCTCGCCCTGGCCGGCGCCGTCGCGGGACTCACGGTCTTCCACCTCATGCAGCGCAAACGCCTGCGCGGCTGGTGGTGGTACGTACCACTCGGCCTGACCATCTGGGCCCTCACCTACAACAGCGGCGTCCACGCCACCGTCGCCGGCATCGCCATGGGGCTGCTCCTGCGGACCGGACGTGATCCGGACGAGCGCGTCTCGCCCGGCGAACGAACCGAGCATCACCTGCGCCCGGTGTCCGCAGGCATCGCCGTACCCCTGTTCGCCCTCTTCGCCGCGGGTGTGAGCATCTCGCCCAGCGCACTCGGCAGCGTCTTCCGCGAGCCCGAACCACTGGGCGTGATGGTGGGACTGGTCGTCGGCAAGACCCTGGGCATCTTCATCGGCACGTACCTCGCCGCACGTTTCACCCGAGCCACGCTCAACCCCGACCTGGCCTGGGCGGACGTACTCGCGCTCGCCGCCGTGTCAGGCGTCGGCTTCACGGTCGCCCTCCTCATCGGCGACCTGGCCTTCCTGGACCCCGCCGACTCCGAGCACATCAAAGCCGCCGTCGTCACCGGCTCGCTGACAGCCGCGGCCCTCGCCGCGATGCTCATCAAACGACGCAACACCATCTACCGGCGCCTCTACGAGGAGGAGAGCCGTGACGAGAACGCGGATTCCATACCCGACATCTACCAGCGGAGCCCGGGGACCCCTTAGCCACGCGGCAGCGGGGTCGGCACGGGCTCAGACACTCGCGGCCGCCGCGTCCCCTGCTTCCCCGGTCCCGTCCGGTCCCGTCCGATCTCATCCGGTCCCCTCCGATCCCGTCACTTCTCGAAGCGGTATCCCATGCCCGGCACCGTGATGAGGTGCCGCGGGTGCGAGGGGTCGCTTTCGAGTTTGCGTCTGAGCTGGGCCACGTAGACCCGCAGATAGTGCGTCTGCGTGCCGTAGGAGGGCCCCCACACCTCCTGGAGCAACTGTTTCTGGGTGGTCAGCCGGTCCTGGTTGCGGATCAGCACTTCCAGCAGGTGCCACTCGGTGGGGGTGAGGCGTACGTCGTGTCCGCCACGCCGGACCTTCTTGGCATGCAGGTCGATGGTGACGTCCCCTGCGGTGACGATCGCCACGTCGTCCGTGGCGGCGTCCGCCGTGTCGTGGCGACGGACGGCGGCGCGGAGGCGGGCGAGTAACTCGTCCATGCTGAAGGGCTTGGTGACGAAGTCGTCGGCGCCCGCGTCGAGCGCCGCGACCTTCTGGTCGGAGGTGCTGCGGGCGGACACGACCAGTATCGGTACGCGGGTCCAGCCGCGAAGGCCCTTGATCACGTCGATGCCGTCCATGTCGGGCAGCCCGAGGTCCAGCAGGACGGCGTCCGGGGGCGCGGCGGCGGCCATCCGCAGGGCCGTCGCCCCGTCGGGCGCGGCGTCCACCTCGTACACGCGTGCCTTCAGGTTGATGACGAGCGCCCGTGCGAGCTGTGCCTCGTCCTCGACCACCAGCACCTGGGTCATCGGTATGCCGCCTTTCTCCGTGCGGGGAACGATGGTGCCGCCCATGGGCGGGGCCGGGTGGCTCCCGCCCACGGCACGGTCACTTCCGGGTCACGTCCTTCAGCGCGATGTTCAGCTTCAGGACGTTGACCCGGGGCTCGCCCATGAAGCCCAGGACGCGTCCCTCGGTGTGGTCGGCGACCAGTCGCTCCACCCGCGCGACGCCGAGGCCGTTGCGTTCCGCGACCCGGTGGACCTGGAGCCGGGCGTACTCGGGCGAGATGTGGGGGTCCAGGCCGGAGGCCGAGGAGGTGACGGCGTCGGGGGGCACGTCCGACGGCTTCACCCTGTACGTCGCTGTGGAGTTGTCCCGTACGACGGCGGCCTTGGCGTCACCGACCCACTTGATCAGGTCGGCGTTGTCACCGGAGCGGTTGGTGGCGCCGGAGAGGAGCAGATCGTACTGGGTGTTGACGGTGTTGGTGCCGAGGCCGTTGGACGGGCGTGGCTGGAACCACCTCAGGTCGGGGGCGGGGGTCTCCCGGCCGGTCTCCGGCGGCAGGTCGTAGCGCTGCCCGATGAGTTCGGAGCCGACGACCTTGTCGTCCCCGTCCGTGAGCTCGGAGCCGTTGGCCTTGTGCGGGAAGAGTGCCTGGGCGATACCGGTGACGAGCACCGGATAGAGCACGCCCGTCACCAGGGTCAGTACGAGCAGGGCCCGCAGTCCGGCCGCGGTCAGCCGTGCGGTGTTGGTCGCGGGGTTGTTCATGGTGATCAGCCGATTCCGGGAAGGGAGGAGAGGAGCAGGTCGATCAGCTTGATGCCGATGAAGGGTGCGATCAGGCCCCCGAGCCCGTAGATCCCGAGATTGCGGCGGAGCATCCGGTCGGCGCTCATCGGCCGGTACTGGACGCCCTTCAGGGCCAGTGGCACGAGCGCGACGATGATCAGCGCGTTGAAGACGACGGCGGACAGGATCGCGGACTGCGGCGAGGCCAGGCCCATGATGTTGAGCTTGTCGAGGCCGGGGTGGGCGACCGCGAACATCGCGGGGATGATCGCGAAGTACTTCGCCACGTCGTTGGCGATGGAGAAGGTCGTCAACGCACCCCGTGTGATGAGCAGTTGCTTGCCGATCCCGACGATCTCGATGAGCTTGGTCGGGTCGGAGTCGAGGTCGACCATGTTCCCGGCCTCCTTGGCGGCCGAGGTGCCGGTGTTCATCGCCACGCCCACGTCAGCCTGAGCCAGCGCCGGGGCGTCGTTCGTGCCGTCGCCGGTCATCGCGACGAGCTTGCCGCCGGCTTGTTCCCGCTTGATGAGGGCCATCTTGTCCTCGGGTGTGGCTTCGGCGAGGAAGTCGTCGACACCGGCCTCGTCCGCGATCGCCTTGGCCGTCAGCGGGTTGTCACCCGTGATCATGACGGTCCTGATGCCCATGCGGCGCAGTTCCTCGAACCGCTCCCGCATGCCCTCCTTGACGACGTCCTTCAGGTGGATGACACCCAGAACGCGCGCCCCCTCGCCGTCCTCCACAGCCACCAGCAGTGGCGTGCCACCGGCCTCGGAGATCCGGTCCGTCAGCGCCTGCGCGTCCTCGGCGACACGACCGCCCCGTTCCTTCACCCAGGCCGCGACCGAACCGGTCGCCCCCTTGCGTACTTTGCGTTCCTCGCCGTCCTCGGTGAGGTCCACACCCGACATCCGGGTCAGGGCCGTGAAAGGAACCCACTCGGCGCGGGCCAACTCCCCCTGGTGGCGCTCACGCAGGCCGTACTGCTCCTTGGCCAGGACGACGACCGAGCGGCCCTCGGGCGTCTCGTCGGCCAGCGAGGACAGCTGGGCGGCGTCGGCGAGCTCGGCCGCCGTCGCGCCCTTGACCGGGACGAACTCGGCGGCCTGGCGGTTGCCGAGGGTGATGGTGCCGGTCTTGTCGAGCAGCAGCGTCGACACGTCGCCCGCCGCCTCGACGGCCCGTCCCGACATGGCCAGGACGTTGCGTTGGACGAGCCGGTCCATGCCCGCGATACCGATCGCGGACAGCAGCGCACCGATCGTCGTCGGGATCAGGCAGACCAGCAGGGCGATCAGCACGATCATCGTCTGCTCGGCGCCCGCGTAGGCCGAGAAGGGCCGCAGGCTGACGACCGCGAGCAGGAAGACGATGGTCAGCGAGGCGAGCAGGATGTTGAGCGCGATCTCGTTCGGCGTCTTGTGCCGGGCCGCGCCCTCCACCAAGTTGATCATGCGGTCGATGAAGGTCTCGCCGGGTTTGGTCGTGATCTTGACGACGATCCGGTCGGAGAGGACCTTCGTGCCGCCGGTGACCGCCGACCGGTCGCCGCCGGACTCGCGGATGACCGGCGCCGACTCCCCCGTGATCGCCGACTCGTCCACCGACGCCACGCCCTCGACGACGTCACCGTCGCCGGGGATGGTGTCGCCGGCCCCGCAGACCACCAGGTCACCGACGCGCAGATCCATGCCGGGCACCTGTTCCTCGGCCCCGTCCGCCAGTCGGCGGGCGACCGTGTCGGTCCTGGCCTTGCGCAGGGTGTCCGCCTGGGCCTTGCCCCGGCCCTCGGCCACCGCCTCCGCCAGGTTGGCGAAGACCGTGGTCAGCCACAACCAGCCGGCGATGGCCCAGCCGAACCAGTCGGCCGGGTCGGTGATCGCGAGGGCAGTGGTCAGCACCGAGCCGACCAGCACCACGAACATCACCGGCGACTTGATCATCACCCGTGGGTCGAGCTTTCGCAGCGCGTCCGGGAAGGACTTCAGCACTTGCTGGGGGTCGAACAGGCCCCCTCGGACGCGCCCATCCTCCGGCGTGTGACCAGTGGGCACGTCATGACGCGGCGCCGGGGCCGCGGTGACGGTGGACACGGAGTCGTTCTGCTTCTTCACGTCGACGGTCATGACGCCAGTCCTTCGGCCAGCGGGCCCAGCGCGAGCGCCGGAAAGTAGGTCAGCCCGGTGATGATGACGATGGTGCCGGCCAGCACCCCGGTGAACAGCGGCTTCTCGGTGCGAAGGGTGCCCGCCGTCTGCGGTACGGGAGTCTGCTCGGCGAGCGAGCCGGCCAGCGCCAGCACGAACACCATCGGCACGAATCGGCCGAGGAGCATCACCAGTCCGATCGTGGTGTTGAACCACGGGGTGTCGGCGTTCAGGCCGGCGAAGGCTGAGCCGTTGTTGTTGGCACCGGAGGTGTAGGCGTACAGGATCTCGGAGAAGCCGTGTGCGCCGGAGTTGGTCATCGAGTTGGCGGGCGTGTCCAGGGCCATGGCAACGGCGGTGAAGCCCAGCACCAGCGCCGGGGTGACCAGGAGGTGGCAGGCGGCGAGCTTGATCTCCCGGGTGGAGATCTTCTTGCCCAGGTACTCGGGGGTGCGGCCGACCATGAGACCGGCGATGAAGACCGCGATGACCGCCATGACCAGCATGCCGTACAGGCCGGAGCCGACACCGCCGGGCGCGATCTCGCCCAGCATCATGCCGAGCAGGGTGATCCCGCCGCCGAGCCCGGTGTACGAGGAGTGGAAGGAGTTCACGGCGCCGGTGGAGGTGAGCGTGGTGGAGACCGCGAAGAGCGACGAGGCGCCGATGCCGAAGCGCGTCTCCTTGCCCTCCATCGCGCCGCCCGCGGCCTCGAAGGCCGGACCGTGGCCGGCGAATTCGGTCGCCCACATCAGCAGCACGAAGCCGGCCCAGATGGTCGCCATCGTGCCGAGGATCGCGTACCCCTGCCGGACGGATCCGACCATCCGGCCGAAGGTGCGCGTCAGCGAGAAGGGGATCAACAGGATCAGGAAGATCTCGAAGAGGTTGGTGAAGGCGTTGGGATTCTCGAAGGGGTGGGCCGAGTTGGCGTTGAAGTAGCCACCGCCGTTGGTGCCCAGCTCCTTGATGGCCTCCTGCGAGGCGACCGCGCCGCCGTTCCACTCCTGCGGACCGCCCATGAACCGGCCGACCTCGTGGATGCCGGCGAAGTTCTGGATGGCGCCGCAGGCGACCAGCACGATCGCGCCGATGACGGCGAGGGGCAACAGGACGCGGACGACGCCCCGGACCAGGTCGGCCCAGAAGTTGCCCAGTTCACCGGTACGGGACCGGGCGAAGCCCCGTACCAGCGCCACGGCCACCGCCATTCCGACGGCCGCGGAGACGAAGTTCTGCACCGCCAGGCCACCGGTCTGCACGACGTGGCCCATGGCCTGCTCGCCGGCGTAGGACTGCCAGTTGGTGTTCGACACGAACGACGCGGCCGTGTTGAACGCCTGGTCCGGGTCGATGGAGGCGAAGCCCAGCGAACCGGGCAGGCTGCCCTGGAGCCGCTGCAGCGAGTACAGGAGGAGAACGCACACCGCCGAGAAGGCGAGGACCCCGCGCACATAAGCGGGCCAGCGCATTTCGGCCGTGGGGTCGGCGCCGATGGCCCGGTAGATCCACTTCTCCACACGCAGGTGCCGGTCGGAGGAGTAGACCCGGGCCATGTAGTCACCGAGCGGACGGTACGCCAGTGCCAGCGCGGCGATCAGTGCGAGGAGCTGGAGCACGCCGGCGAGGAAGGGGCTCATGCGGTGCTCAGAACCTCTCCGGTTTGACGAGGGCGAGGATCAGATAGCCCAGCAGTGCGGCGGCCACGATCAGACCGACGACGTTCTCGGCAGTCACAGCTTCGCCACCCCCTTGGCGATGAAGGCCACCAGCGCGAACACCGCGCCCGTGGTGAGGACGAAGGCCACGTCGGCCATCGCGAACTCCTGAAGGGATTCGGTTGAAAGGTGAAATCGGACCTCTGGAGCAAAGCGCGGCTTTGAGCCGCGACGATCGGTCTTGACGACGTCCTTATGGCCGCTGACAGCCTTCTAACGGCTTACTTACGCAGACCACGCCCATCTGCGGAATCACCGAGGCGGAGACGGCGTTATCCGAGGCCCAGGAACCCCCGCCCGGGCCCTTTCCGGTCTATCGGGGACTGACTGCCGGTCCGGATCCTCCGCCTCGCACCGGAGTGGAATCCTCGGCACGTAGTCTGGCGCCATGGGAGCCATTTACGATCGCGGTCCGCGACGTCTCGCCGCCGGTCTCATGCTGCTGGCCGTGGCCCTGGCCGCAGCAGGGGCGCTGGTGGACTCACTGTGGCTGCTGGGGTTCGGAGCGTGGGCGCTGATCGTCGCGGTCCTGATCGAGCTGCTCCGGTGAACACCCGTAGGTGAACGGGATGCGCGGCCCGGAGCCCGCACACTTCTCGCCGTCGCGGGACGGGCCGGTCCCGTGACGGTCTTTCCGTACCGCTTTCTGATCGGTAAGCGGACGTCTTGACGTGATGTTGACGCCCGTCCCGCCCTTTCTGACGGAACATTGACGCCGTATCCGCGGTCTCCATATGCGAGCCGCTGAGAAAGGCGGTACGGAGATTTTCACGCCATCGGCGGAGTCGGTCCTCCTGCGGGTGCGGACGTCGCGGGCGCGAGGGCTCAGGGGTGGTGACGCCTCAGCCCTCGCACCGTCCGGCCGGCCCGGCGACCCACACGTGCGCGTGGCCTGACGACCGGCGACACGGCCCACTCGTCAGCCGAGTTCGGCGAAAGTCTCCACAGCCCGGGTCTTGCCGGTGACGATGAGGACGTCGCCCTTCTCGACCACTGTCTCAGCGGTGGCGTAGGTGAAGTCCTGGCCCGAGCGCTTGATGCCGACGACGGTCACACCGTACGTGCTGCGCACCTTGCTCTGGCCGAGCGGCATGCCGGTGGCGACGGCCGGTGCGACGGTCTTGATCAGGGCGTAGTCGTCGTCGAACTCGATGAAGTCGAGCATCCGTCCGGTCACCAGGTGGGCCACCCGCTCGCCCATCTCGTGCTCGGGCAGGACGACATGGTGGGCGCCGAGGCGTTCGAGGATCTGGCCGTGCTGCCGGCTGATCGCCTTGGCCCAGATGTTGGGCACGCCCGCTTCGAGCAGGTTGGAGGTGACGAGGATGCTGGCCTCGACGTCGGTGCCGATGCCGACGACCGCGCTCGTGAACTCGTGCACTCCGAGCTGCTGCAGCACTTCCGGATCGGTGCAGTCGGCGACGGCGGAATGGGTGAGAGCGTCACTGTGCCTCTGGACGAGGCCAGCGTCGGTGTCGATGCCGAGGACGTCCCAGCCGCGTCTGGTCAGCTCGTGGGCCAGCGAGCTGCCGAACCGGCCCAGGCCGATCACCGCGACCCGCTGGTCGCTCAGTTCGCGATGCTGCTCGGCGAGCCGCCTGCGGCGGCGACGGCGCAGTGCGTTCAGGTAGTTACCCAATGACAGGTCGCTCCTCGGGTAGCTGGTAGCGGCGGGTCCGCTCGCGCAGGGCGAGCGCCGAGACCAGGGTGACCGGCCCCAGTCGGCCGACGAACATCAACAGGATGAGGACCAGTTGCCCGGACACCGGCACCTCCGCCGTGATCCCGGTCGACAGTCCGACGGTCGCGAAGGCGGACACCGCCTCGAACAACACGGCTTCGAACGGTGCTCTGACGACCGTCAGCAGCACCAAGGTGGCTGCCATCACCAGTCCCACACCGAGCAGGGCCACGGTCAGTGCCTGGCGCAGGACGTGCGGTTCCAGGCGCCGGCCCAGTATGGCGGAGTTGGGTTCACCCCGTACTTCGGCGAGGATCGCGGCGGCGAGCACGGCGAAGGTCGTGACCTTGATGCCGCCGGCGGTGCCGGCGCTGCCGCCACCGATGAACATCAGCGCGCACGTCATCAGCAGCGTCGAGGCTTCCAGCGCACCGATGTCGAGGGCATTGAACCCGGCGGTACGGCTCATCGCGGAGTGGAAGAAGCCGTTCAGCAACTTCTGGCCCCAGCCGAAGGTGCCCAGCGTGCCCTGGTTGCCCCACTCCAGCAGACATGTCAGCACCGTGCCCGTCACGAGCAGAACCGCCGTGGTGATCAGCGTCAGCTTGGTGTGCAGTGACCAGTTCCGCCGCCCGGTGGTGAGCCGTCGTCGGCGGTGGCGCAGCAGCTCGAGCAGTACGGGGAAACCGAGGCCTCCCAGGATGACCGCCGCCGCTACGGGGAGCGTCACCCAAGGGTCCTGGGCGTACCGGGTGAGGCTGTCGGCGTGCAGTCCGAACCCCGCGTTGTTGAATGCCGACACCGCGTGGAAGAAGCCGGAATACGTCGCTTGGGCGATGGTTTCTCCGTACCCGAATCGGAACCGCAGGGCGAGGGCGGCACCCACGGCGAGTTCGACCGCGAGCGTCGTACCCGCGACACCCAGGAGTACGCGGCGTACCTCGCCGATGCCCAGGCTCTTGGTCTCGGCCGCGGCGGTCAGCTGCATCCGCAGCCGGAGCTTTCCGGAGACCAGCAGGCCGAGGAGCGAGGCCATCGTCATGATGCCGAAACCGCCGACCTGGATCAGCGCGAGGATGACGCCTTCACCGAAGCCGCTCCAGTACGTACCGGTGTCGACCACCGCGAGACCCGTGACACACACGGCGGAGGTCGCGGTGAACAGCGAGGTCACCACGTCGGTCGCGCCGCTCTCCTCGGACGAGACGGGCAGGGACAGCAGCCCCGCCCCGCCGAGGATCACCGTGGCGAAGGCCATCACGACCGTACGGGCCGGGTGAGCGAAGAACACCGACCTCCACACCCGCGTCGCGCGCCCTGCCACCGTGGTCGGCCTTTCCTGTCACTGTCCTGCTGGCTCGTCATCCGATGGCCGTCGGCGGCGTCAAAACACGTCAACAGCCCGGAGGGCGTCACCCTACCCCCGGGGACCGTCTTTCAACGTGATCCTTATCGGGGCCTGTGACGGTCCTCCGGAGGAACACGTGCGGTGCGAATCGGGTGACCAGTGCCAACGCAGCCCCGTGGCGAGGGAACGTGTAAGACCGCACCTCCTACTTCTACCTGGGAGACCGGCACGGGAACGCCTGGGACGGCAACCTGAACGACAGTGAGCACGTCTGGCTGCCGCTGCGGTTCCCCACCAACAGGTCACTGTCGATGCGCTGGTACCCGCGGGTCTCCATCGACACCGCCACCGGCGTGGTGAAGGGCGTGGGCTCCAGCCCCGCCTACGAGCAGCTGCGGGCCCGGCCGACCAGTGTCTCGCCGCGCGGCGCTTCACCGGTGGGACCATCGTGGAGGATGACCAGTCGCGGGGTGACGGGGTCGGCCTGACGCAGCGGCCCTGCGGCACCGCCGCTGCCTCCAACCAGCACTGGCAAGTGCTTCCTGTGGGGCCCGGCCTTTACCGGACCGTCGCCCGGCACAGCCACAAGTGCCTCACCGTGCCCGCGTCGTCCGCCGCCGACAACGCACGCGTGGCCCAGGCGCCTGCGGCTCCGGAGCCAACCAGCAGTGGCAGATCACCCCACTCGCTGACGGGGAGTACCGGCTCACCGCCCGGCACAGCGGCAAGTGCCTGACCATCGCCTACGACCCAGTCACCGCCGGCCCCAAGGGCGTCCAGTACACCTGCCAGGGCACCGCCACTCACCGGTGGAAGCGAGCCGGCGCGCCCTACTGAGCCTCCGCTCGGGCACCGCCACAGACGGCTGACCGACAGATCACCGCACACCGAGGCGCCCCGCCGTGCCCCTCGTCCGAGGGGGCGGCCGGGGGCCTTTCTGCGTCCCGGGCGATCCACCAGATGCGCCACAGCGCGCGAGGACGCGGCACCTGAGGCGCTACAGCGCACATAAACAAGAAGCCCGGCCTCGGGAGACCGGAGGTGGCGCACATGTTTGAGGTGTCCCGCATTCGTCGCCGACGCGGCCGGAATATCACCCTGTGTGCCTGCCGCCGTATGGGTCCCAGAGGGCCCGTTCATCGCTCCGGCTGCTGGTGGGTGTTGTGCCGTGGGAAGCGACGGTGGATCAGCCGGGGGTGGGGGGAGTTGATCGGCCGGACTCAGAGCCCGCCAGGAGTAGTTGGTAAGGGAAGCCCCTCCAATAACGACGTTCAAGAGCGCCGGGAGGAACTGGCCCGTCTCGGCGTCGTCGTGAGGGACGAGAAGCGACGCCAGTACTGGGGGACGTTCCGGAAGCCAGGCCCGGCCGTGGATGAATGGCGGTGGGACCGGCTGGACCGTGTCCCCCGGTGAAGCCGAACCCGGTGTCACCGTGGGTGGTCGCCAGGGGCGTACCGATCCAGGTTCCGCCGGCCTCGGTGACGAGGCGGGCGGGTGGTGGTCTTGTCGTGGCAGTCGAGGGCTTTCGCGATGACGGGGCCGGGGCCACGCGCGACCCGCCAACCGCATCGCCCGCCTCACTGTCGTCGTCGTCGATGATGGTGGTGCCGTCACCGTCCGGCTGGGGAGGCCCGCCGTCCCCGCTTCCGGAGCCGTCACCTGCCTCATATGCTTCGTCAGGCTCGGTCTCCCCGGCGGCATACCACCCATATGCCAGGGCAACAACCGGAGCAAAGCGGGCATATGACGTGCCATATGGACACTCACATGCCCGAGCTCCGTGCCGCCGCCAGGCGTATGGGGCGTCGTCACTTCCTCACCGTGGCCGGTGCCGCGGCCGCCCTGGCGTTCACCACGCACCTTCCCGCCGCCGGTGCGGCGAGCCGTGCCGTGCTGGACGCGCGGAAGATCCCCGCGTACCCGTTCACCCTGGGCGTCGCCTCCGGCGACCCCCTGCCGGACTCCGTCCTGCTGTGGACGCGCCTCGCGCCCAGTCCGTACGAGCCGGACGGCGGGCTGCCGGCGCAGCGGGTGGAGGTGCAGTGGGAGGTGGCGTACGACGAGCGGTTCTACGCCGTCATCAGGAGCGGGACCGCCACCGCGCACCCGGAGTACGCCCACAGCGTCCATGTGGAGGTTCCCGGGCTGGACGAGGACCGGTTCTACTACTACCGCTTCCGGGCGGGCACCTGGATCAGTCCGGTGGGCCGGGCCCGTACCGCGCCCGGGGCCGATTCCTTCTGGGTGTCCTCCCTCACCTTCGCCGCGGTCGCCTGTGCCGCCTACTTCGACGGCTACTACACGGCGTACAAGCACCTGGCGTCCGAGGACCTGGACATGGTGGTGCACCTGGGCGACTACATCTACGAGTACGGGGTCGACTCCGCCGGTGGCCACCGCGGCTACACCGACCGCAGGCTGCCCGCCCACTTCAACCAGGAGACCGTCACGCTGCAGGACTACCGGCTGCGGTACGCGCTCTACAAGAACGACGCCGATCTGCAGGCCGCGCACGCCGCGCACCCGTTCGTCGTGACCTGGGACGACCACGAGACGGAGAACAACTACGCGGGGGCGATCCCGGAGAACGGCGTACCGCCCGAGGAGTTCCTGCTGCGCCGCGCCGCCGCGTACCGGGCGTACTGGGAGAACCTGCCGCTGCGTGCGCCGCAGCGGCCGGTCGGCGCCGACATGCGGCTGTACCGGCGGCTGCGGTTCGGGCAGCTGGCGCAGTTCGACGTGCTCGACACCCGCCAGTACCGCTCCAACCAGGCGAACGGCGACGGCTGGCAGGCCCCGAGCCCCGAGTCGGAGGACCCCTCGCGCACCATGACGGGCGCCGCGCAGGAACGCTGGCTGCTCGACGGCTGGAAGACGTCGGAGGCGGTGTGGAACGTCGTCCCGCAGCAGGTCACCTTCGCCCAGCGGCGGAACGTCCCCACCGGGGACTACAAGCTCTCGATGGACGCCTGGGACGGCTACCCCGCCTCCCGCAAGCGTCTCCTGGACGGCGCGACCGCCGCGGGGCTGGACAACCTGATGGTCCTGTCGGGCGACGCGCACGTCGGCTACGGCTTCGACCTGAAGGCGGACTTCGACGACCCCGCCTCCCGGGTCGTCGGCACCGAGATCTCCACGACGTCCCTCACCAGCGGCAGGGACGGCGCCCAGAAGCCCGGCAACTGGATCAGCCTCACCAAGGCCAACCCGCACCTGAAGTTCTACGACGGGCGCCGGGGCTACACCGTCGTCCGGCTCGGCCGGACGAGCGCGGACATCGCCTTCAGGACCGTCTCCACCGTCACCAGACCGGGGGGAACGCTGAGTACGGCCGCCTCCTTCTCCACCGGTACGGGCATGCCCGGCCTCCAACCGGCCTGACCGTGGCCGGCGGCCGGCGGTTCACCCGTTCGGCGCCATCCACGGGCACTCCGGCCCCGCCCGGCATTGCATGGGGTCATGGGCGACCTCACCTCTCCGATACGGCGGCGTCACCGTCCGCCGCGCGTGGCCATGGTCCTCGTCGCGGCGATGGTCCCGGTCTCGCTGACCGGATGCTCCGCCGACGCCCCGTCGGCCCGGGAGCGGGCGAGAGCCGCGACGGACGCGCTGTGCGAGGACCTCGGGGCCCTGCGGATGGACGCGGGCAGGCTGGCGGGCGTCAGCCCGCGCTCCGAGGGGCGCGACGAGCTGCGGGATCTGCGCGAGGACGTGGCTCACGACCAGGACCTGGTGACGCGCAGCGCGCGGGGCGTTCGCAAGGCGCGGACTCGGGCGGTCTCGGACGCGTACGACCAGGTCGTCAGGGCCATCGACGACCTGCCCGGCGGCGCGACGGGCGCCCAGGCCCGCGAGCGGATCAGGCCTCAGCTGGAGGCGCTGGACAGGGCCATCGCCGCCTCGCAGGCGTCCGTGAAGTGCTGACGCCGTCAGCAGGACCGCGCCTCGGCGGTACGCGCGTGACCGGGCCGGCGAGCGCGCCGGGAGGGGCGGCAGGGAGCCGGTGCGGGGACTGCCGGGTGGTCAGCCCCGGTAGCCCTCCAGCAGCCGCAGCCAGACCTCGCTGATGGTGGGGTACGCGGGGACCGCGTGCCAGAGGCGGGCGATCGGTACCTCGGCGGTGACGGCGATGGTGGCCGAGTGGAGCAGTTCGCCGACCGCGGGGCCGACGAGGGTGACGCCGAGGAGGATCTCGCGTTCGAGGTCGACGACCATCCTGGCGCGGCCGCGGTAGCCGTCCGCGTAGAGGCCCGCGCCGGCGACCGCGGCCAGGTCCTGGTCGACCGCGCGTACGCGGTGGCCGGCCGCTTCCGCCTCGGCGAGAGTGAGGCCGACGGACGCGGCTTCGGGGTCGCTGAAGACGACCTGGGGCACCGCGGCGTGGTCGGCGGTCGCGGCGTGCGCGCCCCAGGCGCCGGTGTCCGGCGGGCCGGCGCCGTCGGCGCGGACACCGATGGCGGCACCGGCGATCCGGGCCTGGTACTTGCCCTGGTGGGTGAGGAGCGCCCGGTGGTTGACGTCGCCGACCGCGTACAGCCAGTCGCTGCCCTCGACCAGGCAGGTGTCGTCGACGGACAGCCAGGAGCCCGGTTCCAGGCCGACGGTCTCCAGGCCGAGGTCGTCCGTGCGCGGCGCGCGCCCGGTGGCGAAGAGGACCTCGTCGGCCTCGACGCGCCCGTCGTCGTCCAGGACCACGGTGACCGGTCCGGTGGGGTGCGGGCGCTCCACGGCGGTGACGGAGACGCCGGTGCGGACGACCGCGCCCGCCCCGGTGAGCGCGTCCGCCACGTGCTCGCCGACGAACGGCTCCATGCGCGGGAGCAGGCCCCGGCCGCGTACGAGCATGGTGACGTCGGAGCCCAGCGCCTGCCAGGCGGTGGCCATCTCGGTGCCGACCACTCCCCCGCCCACCACGGCGAGCCGGCCCGGCACCCGCTGGGCGCTGGTCGCCTCGCGGCTGGTCCAGGGCCGGGCGCCGGCAAGACCCGGCAGGCCGGGCAGGACGGCGCGGCTGCCGGTGCACAGGGCCACGGCGTGCCGGGCGGTCAGGACCTGCCGTTCGCCGCCGGGGCCCTCGACCGTGACCCTCCTGTCGCCGTCCAGTCGGCCGTGGCCCCGGTGGAGGCGGGCGCCGATCGAGTCCAGCCAGCCGACCTGGCCGTCGTCCTTCCAGTGCGACACGTACGCGTCACGGTGGGCGAGCACCGCGGGGGCGTCCAGCGGCCCTTGTACGGCCCCGCGCAGGCCGGGGACCTTGCGGGCGTCCGCGCGGGCGATCGCGGGACGCAGCAGCGCCTTGCTGGGCATGCACGCCCAGTAGGAGCATTCGCCGCCCACCAGTTCGCTCTCCACCACCGCGACGCTCAGCCCGGCCGCGGCGACCCGGTCGGCCACGTTCTCCCCCACGGGTCCCGCGCCCACCACCACCACGTCGTACTCCACCGTTTCGGTCATGGGGTCAGTCTGGTGGTACGTGTGCGCCCCGGCCACATGGGCAGTCGGAATAGCGCGGCGCCGGACACGGTTGTCCGGGGCGATCCCCCACACACCGGGAAGAGGTAGGCGCATGAGCACCGTAGAGCTGACCAAGGACAACTTCGACCAGGTGGTGACGGACAACGACTTCATCCTGATCGACTTCTGGGCCGACTGGTGCGGCCCGTGCCGGCAGTTCGCCCCGGTCTTCGAAGGCGCGTCCGAACGCCACCCCGATCTGGTGTTCGCCAAGGTCGACACGGAGGCACAGGCGGAGCTGGCGGCGGCGTTCGAGATCCGGTCGATCCCCACGCTCATGATCGTCCGGGAGAACGTCGCGGTGTTCGCCCAGCCCGGGGCGCTGCCGGAGGCGGCTCTGGAGGACCTCATCGGGCAGGCCCGGAAGCTGGACATGGACGAGGTGCGCCAGTCCATCGAGCAGGGGAAGACCCAGGCCTGACCCTTCCCTCGCCCCGCGTCCGCGTGGGGCGGTGGTCAGCGCTCCAGGACCAGAGCCAGTCCCTGGCCCACGCCGATGCAGAGCGCGGCGAGGCCGGTGCCCGAACCGGCCGCCGCCAGCTGGTGGGCGACGGAACCGGCGAGGCGGGCGCCCGAGGCGCCCAGGGGGTGGCCGATGGCGATGGCGCCACCGCGCGGGTTGACCACGGCGGGGTCGAGTTCGGGCCACTCGGCGAGGCAGCCCAGCGACTGCGCGGCGAACGCCTCGTTCAGTTCGAACGTGGTGAGGTCGGCGAAGGTGCGGCCCGCCTTGGCGAGGGCCCGCTGGACGGCCTCCACCGGTCCGAGGCCGAACAACTGCGGCTCGATGCCGGTGACGGCCGATGCGCGGATACGGGCGAGCGGCTCGCGGCCACAGGCCTTCAGGCCCTCCTCGTCGACCAGCAGCAGCGCGGCCGCGCCGTCGTTGAGCGGTGAGGCGTTGCCGGCCGTCACGGTGCCGGTGCCATGAGGGCGGAACGAGGGCTTCAGCTTCGCGAGCGCCTCCATCGACGTGTTGTCACGGACGCACTCGTCGCGGCCGAGGTCCACTCCCCCGTACGGGACGACCTCACCGTCATAGAGCCCCCGCGACCAGGCGGCGGCGGCCTTCTGATGGCTCGCCAGCGCGAAGGCGTCCTGCTGTTCACGGGTGATCGCGTGCTTGTCGGCGATCAGTTCGGCACCCTCACCGAGGGGGACGGTCCACTCCGCGGGCATCCTCGGATTGGTCATGCGCCAGCCGAGCGTGGTCGAGTGGAGCTGCTGGTGGCCGGCCGGGAACGCCCGCTCGGGCTTCTGCAGCACCCAGGGCGCCCGCGACATGGACTCGACGCCACCCGCGAGGACGACCGAGGCGTCCCCGACGGCGATGGCGCGCGCCGCCTGGATGACGGCCTCGAGGCCGGATCCGCACAGGCGGTTGACGGTGACCCCGGGTACGGAGACGGGCAGGCCGGCGAGGAGCACGGCCATGCGGGCGACGTCGCGGTTGTCCTCACCGGCCCCGTTGGCGTCGCCGAAGTAGACGTCGTCGAGACGGGCGGGGTCGAGCGCGGTCGTACGGTCCATGAGCGCCCGGACGACGTGGGCGGCCAGGTCGTCGGGCCGGACGGAGGAGAGGGCGCCCCCGAACTTGCCGATCGGCGTGCGGACGGCGTCGACGATGTAGACGTCGCGGATGCTCATCGGGTGCTCTCCCACGTGACCTCGGGTGTTCGCCAGGTGAAGTAATCTTCATCTGCGGCCTCGCCCGAGTCTCCGTCCGGCACCCGCTGCCTGTCAACGGCCCGTCGGGACGCGGCGGAACAGGCCCCGGCCCCGGCGCAAGCCCCACGCTTCGGCCATCCCGCCCGGAACGCCCCCGATGCGTCGGTCACCGGCCCCGGACGCCCCCGGCCGCTTCGGTCACCGGCCCCGGGACGCCCCTGCCCGCCCCGCCCGTCCTTGTCGCGCGGGCGCCCCGTCCGTCAGCGGACGCGCACGGAGAGGCCGTAGTCAAGCTCGGCACCGTCCACGAGGAGGGCCTCCACGGTGCGGGTGTCGGGGTCGATGTCGGCCTCCATTCCCTCACCGACATAGCGGGGATAGCCCGAGACGCCCGTCTCGCCGGTGGCTTCGACGACCGCCGATCGGATGGCGTCCTCCGCCAGGTGCGCCGGGTCGCGGCCCTCCACGTGCTCGGGCACCACCAGGATCTCGAAGCGCTGCGGATGTGTGCTCATGCAGGCGACGGTAGAGACGTTCCGCCCGCCCCGCACGTCAGGTGGACTCGCGGTGGACCGCGCGGGCGGCCATCAGGTCGCCGCCCTCCGGGGTACGGTCCGGGTCGCGGACCACCCGGTCGACCAACCCGGCGAGGTGCTGACCGGTCTCCATGTCGATCCGCACGGTGCTCAGCCGTGGCCGCGTCAGCCTGCCGAGCAGCAGGTCGTCGGCGCCCATCACGGCCGTGTCGCCCGGAACGGACACCCCCGCGTCCAGCAGGGCGCGCATCAGCAGCATGGCGTACTCGTCGTTGTACGCGAAGACGGCGTCCAGGCCCAGTCCCGGCCAGCGGGCCGCCAGGGCCCCCGCAGCCTCCTCCGCACAGGCCAGCGGCAGGGCCACGACGTCGGCCCCGGAGCCCGTCACCGCGTGCCGCACGCCCTCCAGACGGGGCCCGGAGAACAGCTCCAGACCGGCCTCCTCCGGCATCACGACGCCGATGCGGCGGTAACCGCGCTCCACCAGGTGGACCCCCGCGCAACCACCCACCCCGCGCTGGTCCAGAGGCACACTGTGGGCGCCCTCGACGGGCCGCGGCCCGAGGGTGATCACCGCCCTCGCGCCGGACCTCTTGAGGACGTCGACCCCGTGCGGGGTGAGCTCCACCGCGCCGAACGTCACCACCGCGACGGGCCTCAGTTCCGCCCAGGCCCGGGCCGCCTCGTCGCCGTCCAGGCCCATGCTGGCGTACTGCACGACCGTGTAGCCGAGGCGGCGCAGTGCCCACTGGAGTTCGTTGAGGAAGTGCCCGTAGAGCGGGCCGACGGGCACGGGGGCGGTGGGCAGGAGCACGATCCGGGTGCGGCCGGCGCGCAGGCTGCGCGCGGCGGCGTGCGGTACGTAGCCCAGTTCCTCGGCGGCCTCGCGCACCCGCCGGCGGGTCGGTTCGCTGATCCGCACGGCCGAGGTGTCGTTGAGCACGTACGAGACGGTGGCCCGGGAGACACCGGCCAGCCGCGCCACATCGGCGCTGGTCGGGACCGGGCGTCGGGCCGGAGGTCCGGCGGGCGGCCGGGGAGGTGTCTGGGTCATCGCCCGGCATCCTTCCAGACCGGCCTCCGGCCGGGTCTGGCGGACAGCCGGAAAGGGGTGCTACACAGGTCTCCCGCACGGGATGACACGTGTCATCCCGCCTTCGCGACCCCGCCCGGGAGGGGAACGCAGTCCTTTACCCGCCGACGGCATATCGGCCCGCCTCCACCGCCCCGCCGCCCCGCCGCCCCGCCGCCCCGCCGCCCCGCCGCCCCGCCCGCACGCTGCCGCCGCCGCGCCTCCCCGGCGACGCGGCCGGCCGCGGCCGGCCCGTACACGTCGGTTCGCCGGCGTGCCGGGGGGGCCGCCGACGGATCGAGGGCATCGTCCCGGCCGGCAAGGTGGCCCGGCACGGAGCGGCCACGGCGCCCCGGCGGCCTTCGCGACCCTGTTCGACCCGCACAGGAGGGCATCGACGTGCGACTGCACACCACCACATGGGGCGAGGGCGACCGCGTCGCCCTGCTCCTCCACGGCATCATGGCCGATCACCGCACCTGGCGGCGGGTCGGGCCCGCCCTCGCGGAGCTGGGCTACCGCGTCCTCGCCGTCGACCTGCGGGGCCACGGCGCCAGCGGGCGCGCGGCGACGTACACGGCGCGGGACTTCGCCGACGACGTGGTCGAGACCCTGCCGGCCGGCGCCGACCTCGCCATCGGGCACTCGCTCGGCGGTCTGACGCTGTCGCTCGCCGTCGAGCGCCTGGCGCCGCGCCGCGCCGTCTACTCGGACCCCGCCTGGTACCTCCCGGCGGGCGAGGGCGGTTTCCGGGGCGAGCTGTTCGCCGGGCTCAAGGGCGCGACGAGGGAGCGGGTCAGGGCGGCGAACCCGCGCTGGGACGCGGTGGACGTCGACATCGAGCTGGAGACCCTGAAGGTGTGGGACGAGGCGACGGCGTACGGCCTGGAGCCCCTGGCCGGGACCGACCTGCTGCCGGCCGCCCCCGCCGTGCCGTCGCTGGTGACGCTCGCCGATCCCAGCCGGCTGATACCGCCGGAGCGCGCCGCGCTGCTCCGGGAGCGGGGGTTCGAGGTCCGGACGGTGGAGGGAGCCGGGCACACCGTCCACCGGGACGACTTCGACGCGTTCATGGCCGCGCTGGACGGCTGGGTGTGAGGGGCGGGACCCCGACGGCCGTCAGACCGTCGTGACGGCCGCGAACGCGTCGCGGAACGCGCCGAGCGTCGTCGCCCCCGGCGTCCGGTCCAGCACCGCGAACACGACCTCGTCGAAGTGGCCGGCGAACCGGCCCTCCCCGGTCAGCGGCGCCCGGAACGCGGCCGCCACCTGCCGGGGGTCATTGCGGAAGACCCCGCACCCCCAGGCGCCCAGGACGAGGCGCCGGTAGCCGCACGCCGCCGCGGTCTCCAGCACCCGTTCCGCCCGGGAGGCGAGCGCGGCCGGTATCCGGCCGGCCTCCCCGGGCGTGCGGGCGCGGATCACCCCGGCGTTGGGAGCGGGGGACGTGAGAAATCCCACCGTGTAGGGGGAGTCGAGCAGTCGGGCGCGGTCGTCGCGGAAAACCGGCACGGCCGGGGAGTGGATGACCCGGTCGGTGTAGAAGGGGCTGCGCTCGGCCCGGTGGTGGGCGTAGAACCCCGGGACGCGCACCAGCGTGGCGTACAGCGCGGAGGCGCGGCAGAGGGCCTCCTCCTGGGCCTGGGCGCCGTTGAGGTAGCCGCCGCCGGGGTTGCGGGCGGAGGCGAAGGTAAGGACGGCGACGGGGGCCGGGGCGGCCCCGGAGAGCCGCCGCGCGGCTTCCAGGCTGCTCTCGCCGGTGACCTCGAAGCGGGTGGACCGGTCGGTGTCCGGGGTCACCGGGACGGCCTCGGGGCCGTACATCACGGTCCCAGCGAGGGCCGAGGCGACCTGGGGGCCGATAGTGACCGGCCGACCGCCGGGAGCTTCGTACCGTCCCTTGGCGACGATCTCCTCGGTCCGCTTCGCGATCTCTCGCAGACGTGCACTCATACCCGGCATGGTCGACAATCATTCAAGCTCCGGGCAACCGGATTTCCGCCCCCGAGGGCGCTCTTGTGCGATCACCGACCGGTGGCTTAGGTGGGACGGAACGCCTTCGACAGGAGGAACCCCATGCCACTGAGCGACGTGCCGGACGGCAGCGGTCCGCTCGCCGAGGACGAGGCGGAGGATCTGCTGCGATGCATCTGCTTCAAGACCGGCCCCCCGCGCACGGTCGGGGTCGAACTGGAGTGGTTCGTCCATGACCTGCGCCTGCCGCGACTCCCGGTCACGCCCGAGCGGCTCCGTACCGCCTTCGGCGTACTGCGGACCCTGCGGCTGAGATCGGCACTCACCTTCGAACCCGGCGGGCAGCTGGAGCTCAGCTCGCCGCCCGCCGCGTCCCTCATGGAATGCGTCACCACCGTCTCGGCCGACCTGACGGCCGTACGGACCGCGCTGGGCGCCCGGGGCCTCGCCCTCACCGGCGCCGGCACCGACCCCTGGTACCCACCGCGCGACCGGCTCCTGCGCCAGCCGCGGTACGACGCGATGGAGGCCTACCTGGACCGGACGGGTCCGGCCGGGCGCGCCATGATGCGTGACTCCGCCTCCGTCCAGGTCTGCCTCGACGCCGGTCACGAGGAGCCCGGGCCGCTGGGCTTCGAGCGGCGCTGGCGCCTGGCCCACCTGCTGGGGCCGGTCCTGGTCGCCGCCTTCGCCAACTCCCCCACCCTGCACGGCAGGCCGTCAGGCCTGCGGTCCACCCGGCAGGGCCTGTGGGCCGACCTCGATCCGGTACTCGGTACGGCGCCGGACACCCGGCGGGAGCCCCGTGCCGCGTGGGCGGCGCACGTGCTGGACGCGCCGGTGATGTGCGTGCGGGGCGGGGACGGCGACGGCACCGGCGACCGCCCCTGGGCGGTTCCCGAGGCGCTGACGTTACGGGAGTGGCTGCGGTCCGGACGGCCGAGGCCCGCCACCCGCGGGGACCTCGACTACCACCTCACCACCCTGTTCCCGCCCGTCCGGCCGCGCGGTCACCTCGAACTGCGCATGATCGACGCCCAGCCGGGCGAGGACGGCTGGATCGTGCCGCTCGCGGTCACCGCCGCGCTGTTCGACGACCCCGTGGCGGCCGAGGCCGCCTACCGCGTGGTCGAGCCCCTGGCGGCGGTCTCGGCCGACGCGCCGCCGCGTGACCCGCTGTGGCGCGGCGCCGCGCGCGACGGGCTGACCGCGCCGGCGCTGCACGAGGCCGCCGTCGCCTGTTTCGCACTCGCGCTGGAGGCGCTGCCCCGCAGGGGCGCCACCACCGCCGTACTGGACGCGGTCGCCGCGTTCCACGAGCGCCATGTCGTGCCGGGCAGGTGCCCCGCCGATGACCGGCCCGTCCTCGTGACGACGACGGTGACCGGGACACCCGGGAAGGACGTCCGTACATGACCGACCCCGAGAAGCTCAGGCGGCGGGCGCTGGACGCGCTGACCACCGCCCGGGCCCGTACCGCGCTGCTCACCGGCTGTGTCGACGACGGAGAACTGACCGCGCAACACTCCCCGTTGATGTCCCCGCTGGTGTGGGACCTGGCACACATCTCCAACCAGGAGGAGCAGTGGCTCTGGCGTGCCGTGGCCGGCCGTGAGGCGCTGCGCCCGGAGATCGACCCTCTCTACGACGCGTTCGAGCACCCCCGGGCCACCCGGCCGGCGCTGCCGCTGCTGGCGCCCGCCGAGGCACGCGCGTACGCCTCGGACGTACGCGGCCGGATCCTCGACGTCCTGGAGCGCGCCCCCCTGGAGGGCGGCGGGCCGCTGGTCGACGCGGCGTTCGCCTTCGGGATGGTCGCCCAGCACGAGCAGCAGCACGACGAGACGATGCTGATCACCCATCAGCTGCGGCGCGGTCCCGCGGCGCTGGACGCGCCGGAGCCGCCGCCGGGCCCCGGCACGGCGGACCTGCCCGCCGAAGTGCTGGTGCCCGGTGGCCCGTTCACCATGGGCACCTCCGCCGAGCCGTGGGCG
This sequence comes from Streptomyces gobitricini, assembly GCF_039532985.1. NCBI lineage: Bacteria > Bacillati > Actinomycetota > Actinomycetes > Kitasatosporales > Streptomycetaceae > Streptomyces > Streptomyces gobitricini. The sequence goes on from NZ_BAAASR010000018.1 coordinate 476,243, forward strand.
CTGGACAACGAACGGCCGGCGCACGCGCGCGTGGTGCCCGACTTCTTCATCGACACGGTTCCCGTCACCAACGGCGCGTACCTGGCCTTCATCGGGGACGGCGGCTACCGCGACGAGCGCTGGTGGGCGCCGGAGGGCTGGGCGCAGATCCGTGCGCACGGCATCGGCGCGCCGCTGTTCTGGCGCCGCGAGGGCGGGCAGTGGCTGCGGCGCCGGTTCGGTGTCGTGGAGCCGGTGCCGGAGGACGAGCCGGTGCTGCACGTCAGCTGGTACGAGGCCGACGCGTACGCCCGCTGGGCGGGGCGCCGGCTGCCGACCGAGGAGGAGTGGGAGAAGGCCGCCCGCCACGACCCGGTCTCGGGCCGCTCGCTGCGCTATCCGTGGGGCGACGACGATCCGGCGCCCGAGCACGCCAACCTGGGCCAGCGGCATCTGCGGCCCGCGCCGGCCGGAAGCTACCCGGCGGGGCGGTCGCCGCTCGGAGTGCGGCAGCTGATCGGTGACGTGTGGGAGTGGACGTCCAGCGACTTCCTCCCGTACCCCGGGTTCGTCGCGTTCCCGTACCGGGAGTACTCGGAGGTCTTCTTCGGTCCGGGCCACAAGGTGCTGCGCGGTGGTTCGTTCGCCGTGGACCCGGTGGCGTGCCGGGGCACGTTCCGCAACTGGGACCTGCCGGTGCGGCGCCAGATCTTCTCCGGGTTCCGCACCGCGAGGGACGCGGGGGTTATCTGATGTGCCGTCACATCGCCTACCTGGGGCCCGGGGTGCCGCTGCGGGACGTGCTCGTGGAGCCGGCGCACGGCCTGTACCGGCAGTCGTGGGAGCCGCGCCGGCAGCGCCACGGGACGGTCAACGCCGACGGCTTCGGTGTCGGCTGGTACGCGGACGGCGACCCCGTGCCGGCCCGCTACCGGCGCGCCGGGCCGATCTGGGCCGACCTGTCGTTCGCCGACCTCGCCCGGGTGGTGCGCACCGGGGCGCTGCTGGCCGCCGTGCGGGACGCCACGCTGTCCGGGGCCGACGCGGAGGCCGCCGCCGCGCCGTACGCCGCCGGGCCGTGGCTGTTCAGCCACAACGGCGCCGTCCCGGGCTGGCCCGGCTCCCTCGGCCGGCTCGCGGCGCGGCTGCCGGCCGACGAGTTGCTGTCGCTGGAGGCCCGCAACGACTCCGCCCTGGTGTGGGCGCTGGTCCTGCGCAGGCTGCGGGAGGGTGACGAGCCCGGCCAGGCGCTGGCCGACACCGTGCTGGACGTCGCCGCCGCGGCCCCCGGATCGCGGCTGAACCTGCTGCTCACCGATGGCGAGACCGTCTCGGCCACGGCCTGGGGCGACACCCTGTGGTACCTGGCCGAGCCCGGTGGGCACCGCACGGTCGTCGCCTCCGAGCCGTACGACGACGATCCGGCCTGGCGGGAGGTCCCCGACCGCACCGTGCTCGCCGCGACCCGTACCGATGTCCTTCTCACCCCGCTCAAGGAGCCGTCCGCGTGAGCCCGTTCCTGTTGACCCGCACCCTGCCCGAGGACGCCACGGGCGCCGACCTGCGGGCCGACGTCCTGCACGGCCTGACCCGTACGCCGAAGGACCTGCCGCCCAAGTGGTTCTACGACGCCCGGGGCAGCGAGCTGTTCGAGGAGATCACCCGGCTGCCCGAGTACTACCCGACACGGGCGGAGCGGGAGATCCTGATCGCCCGGGCGGCGGAGATCGCCGATGTCACCCGGGCCCGCACCCTGGTGGAACTGGGGTCGGGGTCGTCGGAGAAGACCCGCCACCTGATCGACGCGCTGCTGCCGGGGCTGGAGAGCTACGTGCCGGTGGACGTGAGCGAGAGCGCGCTGCGGGGAGCCGCCGAGGCGCTGACGGCCGAGCACCCGGAGCTGCTGGTGCACGCGCTGATCGCCGACTTCACGCGGGGCCTGGCCCTGCCGGGCACGCCGGGGCCCCGGCTGGTCGCCTTCCTGGGCGGCACGATCGGCAATCTGCTCCCGGAGCAGCGCAGGCTGTTCCTGCGTTCCGTGCGCACGCTGCTGGCGCCCGGCGACGCGCTGCTGCTCGGCACCGACCTGGTGAAGGACGAGCGGACCCTGGTCGCGGCGTACGACGACGCGTCGGGTGTGACGGCCGCGTTCAACAAGAACGTGCTGGCCGTGCTGGCGCGCGAACTGGGCGCGGACGTCGACCCGGGCGGCTTCGACCACGTCGCCGTCTGGGACCGGGGGAAGGAGTGGATCGAGATGCGGCTGCGAGCGCGTCGGGCGCTGACCGTGAAGATCCGCGAGCTGGACCTGGAGGTCGCCTTCGCGGCCGGTGAGGAGATGCGTACCGAGGTGTCGGCCAAGTTCCGTCAGGAGGGGGTGCGCGACGAACTGGCGGACGCCGGAATGGAGTTGGCGCACTGGTGGACGGACGAGGAGGGACGGTTCGCGCTGTCGCTGGCGACAGCTGTGTGACCGGACGCGTGGACGGCCCGCTGAGCCGCCGCGGCGAGTGAGCGGCGGTCGGTACGGTGACCGGCGGGGACCGGGGGCAGGATCCGGATCTCCGCGGTCAGCCCGCCGGCCGCCGCGACGCGCCAGAGGGAGGCGGTGAGCGGGTCGTCGGCGACGAAGGCCGCCGGGCCGGCCGGGTGGTAGGTGACGCGTACGGGCTGGACGGCGGCGCCGGCGTCCAGCGCGGCCTGGAACGCGGCGGGCCGGAACCGGCCGTGGGCGCGGCCGCACCAGGTGGAGCCCTCGGGGAAGACGATCACGCGTGAGCCGCCGCGCAGGGCCTCCGCCAGGTCCCGGACCGTGCCGGGCAGAGCGCGCAGCCGGTCGCGTTCGACGAAGAGGGTGCCGCCGCGGGCGGCGATCGGCCCGAGCAGCGGCCAGTGCCGTATCTGGCTCTTGGCGAGCATCCGGCCGGGCAGGACGGCGGCGACCACCGGTACGTCGAGCCACGAGATGTGGTTGGCGACCACGAGCCCGCGCCCGCCGTCCGGCCGGCCGACGATCCGCAGGCGTACGCCGAAGGCGCGGAGCACCGCCCGGCACCAGAGCCGGGTGGCCCGCTCGCGGGCGGCGCGGCCGAGGGGCGCGGCGAGGGGGGCGAGGAGCAGCCCGGCGAGGACGGTGCCCGCGCCGGCCGTCAGCCGTGCGACGGTCCGGACGCGCGAGGCCGCCGGCCACGGTGTACGGGCGCAGTGGCGGGGCGTGCAGGGCACGGTGGGCAGCCACGGCGATCCGGGCGGGGATCCGCTCACCGGGTGGGCGCGAGGGAGTGGAAGTGGCGCAGGTAGCGCGGGTCGACGCGGCGCAGCGACAGCAGGACGTACAGGTCGGCGACGCCGAAGTCGGTGTCGTGGGCGGGCGCCCCGCAGACCCAGGCGCCGAGGCGGAGGTAGCCGCGGAGCAGCGGCGGCAGCTCGGTGCGGCCGGCGGGCCGGGTGACGCCGTCGGCGGACCAGAGCCGGTGCGGGGTGACCCAGTACTCCTCGGGAGCCAGGTGCCTGGCCTTCACCGTGTCCCAGGTGGCGGCGGCGAGCGTGCCGCCGTCGGCGAGTGGGAGGGAGCAGCATCCCGCCAGCCAGGTGTGGCCGGTCCTGGTCATGTAGCGGGCGATACCGGCCCAGATGAGGGAGATGACGGCACCGTTGCGGTGGGCGGGGTGGACGCAGGAGCGGCCGACCTCGACGAGGTCGTCGCGGAGGGGGGCGAGGCGGGTGAGGTCGAACTCGCCCTCCGAGTAGAGCCGGCCGGCGACGCGGGCCCGGTCGGGAGGGAGCAGGCGGTAGGTGCCGACGATGTCGCCGGTGACCTCCTCCCGTACCAGGAGGTGGTCGCAGTAGGCGTCGAACGCGTCGCCGTCCAGGCCCGGTTCCGGCCCGTCGAGGTGGGCTCCGAGCTCTCCGGCGAAGACCTGGTGGCGCAACCGCTGGGCGGCCCGTACCTCCTCCTGCTCCCGGGCGAGGGCGACGACGTAGCGGGGCTGCGGTGCGGCGGGGCCGGCCGGGGCGTGGGCGAGGGCGGCGGGGGATGCGGGCATGGTCGTCTCCAGTGCCGGAGGGAAGGACCCGGACCGCGGCTGCGCCGGCCCGGCCCCTTACTTCTTCCGTGGCCGGCTGGATTCGACATGACCGGGCGGCGGAGCATGGATGTGCGGCGGCTGAATGCCCGGTACGCGGGTACGAAGCCTCCTCCCGCGCGGCGCCCGGAGGTACGTACGGTGGCCGGTCGCCGTCGATGACACAGCGGCACGGGGCCGCCGCCGGGGGACGCCGGGCGCACGTGACGGCCGCGGGGCGCGGCGGGTGCGCCGGATACGACGGGTGCGGCGGCAGCCCCGACCGCACCGGGCCCTCGCCGGTCGCTCGGGCCGTGGGGCCCAGCCGGTCACCGCCACCGTGGCGAGCCCCGCCGAGCCCCCGCCCCACCCCAGCACCGCACCGGACCACGGCCGACCGCACCGCGGGGCCGCCACACCGCCCTACCGAGCCCGGCGACCCCGCCCCACCGGGTCACGGTCGCCCCCCTCACCGCCCCCACCGAGCCCGGCCAACCACACCGCCGGTCCGCCCCACCGCCACACCGGGCCAACGCCGACCGCACCGACCGCACCGGGCCACCGGGCCACGGTCAACCACACCGCCGCACTGGACCACGGCGGCCGCACCGCCGTAGCACCCCACCGGGCCACCGGGCCACCGGGCCACCGGGCCACCGGGCCACCGGGCCACCGGGCCACCGGGCCACCGGGCCACCGGGCCACCGGGCCACCGGGTGATGGTCGGCGGTGCGCCAACTGAACCCGGCCGCCGGCCGGTTGTCGACGGTGGCGCGAGGGGGCGGACGCGTTACCGATCACCGCTCAGGATGGCGGTGATCCGGGCCGAGGCCGCCTTCGCCTCGCGTTGCGGGGACTCGCCCTCCAGGACCGCCGTCATGTAGGGCTTGATCGGGTTGGCCGCCTCGACGGCCGCCCATTCCGGTGAGTTGGGGGTCGCCCGGCCGCGCGCCGCGCCGGCCGCCATCGCCGCGGTGGCCTCCTGGCCACGGACCGCGGCGGCCAGCGTCGACTTGTTGGGGACGTAGTTCATGGTGCGGGCGAGGTCGGTCTGCCACTTCTCGCCGGCCAGCGCCGCGACGACGCCCATGGCGGCGTCCCGGTCGCCGGAGTTGCGCGGGATGATCAGGTCGGAGCCGCCGGTGAAGACCGCGCACGGCTTGTCGGCGGTCCGGCCCGGGATCGGGAAGAACCCGAGCTTGTCCTTGAGGGCGGGGTTCCGTTCCTGGACGGCGGCCGCGGCGCTCGGCGGCGCGATGATCTGTGCCACGTCGCCCCCGGCGAAGACATCGGCCTGGGGCGGGTTCTCCTCGTCGGCGTTCCTGGGGCCCTCGCCGAGCGCCTGGAGCTCCTTGTAGACGGCCATGCCGCGCAGGGCGGCGGGGCTGTCCAGGGCGCCGGTCCACTTCCCGTCCTTCTCCACCGCGAGCTCGCCGCCCTCGTCCCAGACGAAACCGGCGAGGGTGTACCAGTCCTGGCCGGCGAGGTAGATGCCCTGCGTGCCGCCGGGCCCCTCGTCGAGCTTCTCGGTGTCCTCCAGCCACTGCTCACGGGTCCTGGGCGGGGAGTCGATCCCGGCCCGTTCGAACAGGTCCTTGTTGTAGATGACGACGCGGTTGGCGGCGTACCAGGGGATCCCGTACTGCGCACCGCGGACCTTGCCGGGTTCGGCGAGGCCGGGGAGCCACTCCTCGTAGCCGAGGTCCCGCACCGATTCGAGCGTCAGGTCGTGCAGCAGCTCGGTCTCGGCGTACTGGGCGACCTGGGTGTTGCCGACCTCGATGACATCGGGGGCGTCCTCGCTCTCCAGCGCCGCCGTGACCTTCTTGCCGATGCCGGTCCACTCCTGGAAGGTGACATCGAGCGCGACGCCGGGGTGGTCCTTCTCGTACGCGGTGGTGAACCGCTCCAGGAAGTCGTCGGACACGCTGCCCTTCATCAGCCACACCGACACCGTGCGGGTGCCCTCCGCCCCGTCGCCGCCGGGCAGGACGCCGCATCCGGCCAGATTGGGCACGGCCACGGCGACGAGCGCGCAGGTCCAGGCGGGCAAGCGCTTCTTCACGTAGGTCACGGGGGTCACCTTTTGCGTGTGCAGGGACAGTGGACCCGACGTGGGGGGAAGCGAAGCGGGTTCGCCGCGGGCGTGATGGCTGGATTTTGGTATGGACCAAGTGGCGGGTCAAGGGGGAGGCCACACCACGCCCCTGCCCCCGCATGCCGCGCGGACCCCGGCGAGGTGGTGCACCGTGGAAGGACGCACCACCGGACGATGAGGACCGGGCGAACGAGGAGACCCCCATGTCGCACCACACCTACCGCGTCACCGAGATCGTCGGCACCTCGCACGAGGGCGTGGACGACGCGATGCGCAACGGCATCGCGCGCGCCTCCGAGACGCTGCGCAACCTGGACTGGTTCGAGGTGACGCAGGTCAGGGGACACATCGAGGACGGGCGGATCGCCCACTACCAGGTCGGGATGAAGGTCGGCTTCCGTCTGGAGGCGGCCACCGAGGGTAGCGACGGCACGAGCGGCACCAGCTGATCCGGAGGCTCCCGCTCAGGTACGGCCCTCCTTCTCCTGGGCCTCCGTCAGAGCCTCGGAGCTCTCCGCCCAGCGGGCGCGTACGACCCGGAAGCCGGCCCGCTCGGCGGCGTCGCAGACCAGCTCGTCGTCGTCGACGAGCACGCGGACCTCGCGGGTCCGGGAGAGGCGGCGCAGGATCTCCAGCTTGGTGACCCGGGCCGGCCGGCGGTCTTGATCGCGCCGCATGTGGAGCGGACCGTCGGGCAGGCCGTGTCCGGCCAGCCACGCGACCGTGTCACGGCGGCACCTTTCGGGGCGGCCGGTGAGGTACACCACGTCGCACTCCCCCGCCGTCTCCAGGCACAGCGCCACGCCCCGCGCGAGCGGCGGGTCCTGCGGGGCGGCGGCGAAGAAGGCGTCCCAGTCGCGTGGGCGGCCTTCCAGGAACCGCTGCCGGTGCCGGGTGTCGGACAGCGTGTTGTCCAGGTCGAAGACGGCCAGTGGCCTGCTGTTTCGTGTCACGGTCCCCAGCGTAGGGAATCCTCACGGGGCGCAGGCGTTGCACCAGGGCGTGAGCTCATCGATCGCTGCGACACGTCTGTCGGTACTGGACCGCTCCCGCACCCGCGAGGGGGAGGACGGCGGGGTGGCCCTGCGGGCCACCGTGTCCCTCGCACGGGAGCTGGAGGGGCTCGGCTACCACCGGTTCTGGGTGTCGGAGCACCACGGCGTTCCGGGCGTGGCGGGCTCGGCGCCGGCCGTGCTGGCGGCCGCCGTCGCCGCCGCGACCAGCACGATCCGGGTGGGCACGGGCGGTGTGATGCTGCCCAACCATCAACCTCTGGTGGTGGCCGAGCAGTTCGGCGTGCTGGAGTCCCTCTTCCCCGGGCGGATCGACATGGGGGTGGGCCGTTCGGTGGGTTTCACGGACGGGATACGGCGGGCGCTGGGCCGCGACAAGAAGGACGCCGACGACTTCGCGGGGCAGCTGGACGAGCTGCTGGGCTGGTTCACGGGTGCGCGGCGGGCACATCCGCAGGTACGCGCGCGCCCTTCCGAGGGGCTGCGGGTGCCGCCGTACGTCCTGGCCACCGGGGAGGGCGCGGCGGTCGCCGCCGCGGCGGGCCTGCCGCTGGTGATGGGTGACCTGAAGGGCCGGTCGAAGGTGGTGGCCGCGATCGAGCGCTATCGCGCGGACTTCCGCCCCTCCGTCTGGGCCGAGGAACCGTACGTGATCGTTGCGGGCACCGTCGCGGTCGCCGCGACCGAGGAGGAAGCGGCGCGGCTGCTGATGCCGGAGGCGTGGTCGCTGGCGTACTCGCGTACCCAGGGCGTCTTCCCGCCGCTGCTGCCGCCGGAGCGCATCGAGAGCCTGTCGATGACGCCCCGGCAGCGGGAGTTCTACGAGGCGGGGCTGCGCGGTCACATCCACGGCACCGAGGAGCGGGTGCGGGACGCGCTGGAGGAGGCGGTCAGGGAGACGGCCGCCGACGAGGTCCTGGTGACGACGAGCACGTACGACCGCGCGGCACTGCTGGACTCGTTCCGTCGGCTCGCCCGCGTCACAGGCCTGACCGGCGCGAACGCCTAGACCGACGGTCACCGGGCCGCCCGGCGCCCGCGGTGGGTTCGGCGGTGGCCGTCGAGCACGGCATGGACGGGGGCCCCGAATGGACGGGGGCGCGGAATGGACGGGGCGCCCGGCGCGGGCGGGTGCCCGCCCCGGGCCGGGGCGGTGGCGACGAAGGCGGCCGGAGCGTCGCCACCGGCGCCACCACCCCCGGCCCGGACGGCGGGTGCGGCCGTCGGCCGCACCGCGCCGTGTCGCCGGTGGGCCGGAGCGCTCCGGCCGGCCGGCGAGGAGGGGGCGGACGGGCATGTGGCGGACGGCCGGCTCAGGGCACGGCCAGCACCCAGTAGTCGGCGGGTTCGTCGGTGGTGTAGGGGCGGTCGGCGTGGTGTTCCACCACCGCGGTGCGTCCCTCCGCGCACAGGGACTCGATCCGCTCGGTGAAGTCGGTCTCGCTGAGGTAGCGCTTCCGGGTGCTCAGGAGGACGTGGCCACCGGGGCGGGTGACCCGGAGAAGCCCTTCCACGGCGACGGGATGGACGTGTCCCGGGGTGAAGACACCGCAGCACACGGTGATGTCGTAGGTGTGGGCGGCGATCTCGGTGAGGCCTTGGTTCAGGTCGACGCCGCTGGTCAGCAGGCGGTAGGCGCCTGTCCTCGCGGCTTCCGTGACCATCTCGTGGCTCAGGTCGAGGCCGTCGAGGGTGATCGTCCGGTCGCCCGCGATCTGCCGCCCGACCAGGCCGGTTCCGCAGCCGGCGTCCAGTGCCGTGACCTCGGAGGCGGGCGACTGGCGTTTGAGGCGGCTGAACATCTCCGCCATGATCCTGGGACCCGCGTAGTGGACATTGGTCACGTCCCGCTCATAGGTGGGTGCCCATGAGCTGTAGTAGGCGGTCAGTTGCTCAGGCGTTCCGTCGAGCCGGTGGGAGCGGGCAATGACGTCGTGACTGGTGTTCACCGTTGCCGGGCCTCTCCTGTGAGTCGTGAGACGTGTGACTGGAACTGGTTGATGTTGCGTTCCATGCGTCGGGACAGGACGGCGCGCTCGAAGGCGGGAGAGTGGCAGCCCTCCTGCATGCGCTGGACGATGTCGAAGTCCTCGTCGTTGACCTGCCGCCAGTTCTCCAGCGTGCTCTTGCGCTGGGAGTCGAAGGCGGGTCCGAGGGCTTCGTCGCCGGCGAAGTAGAAGTCGAGGTGCTCGACGGTTCGGCCGGCCGAGACGGGTTCCAGGTGCCAGGCGAAGAGATGGTCGGGCATCAGGCCGACGAGGAAGGTCGGGAAGAGCGAGTAGTACTCGGCCCGCAGGCTGTCGTCGGTCGTGGGCCACCGCGGGAGGTGCTCCCGGTCGCGTTCGGGAGCGTACAGCCCTTGGCCGATGCCGATGATGTCCTCGGAGAGGCGTATCTGGTAGCGCTCCGTGAAGGGCGAGTAGGTGTTGAGCGTCTGGTGGATGAAAGGGACGTGGTAACTCTCCAGGAAGTTCTCCACGATGAGCTTCCAGTTGGCCTGGAAGTCGTAGCGCAGGGAGGCCGCGTGCCGCATCGACGACAGGTCGTATCCCTGCCACCGTTCGGCGACGGGCGCGATGTGGCGCGTGAAGGGCGTGGCCCCCGGGTCGGGGTGGACGAAGACGAAGTCGAGCCACTGCCCGACCGCGAGGGGTTTGAGCCCCAGCTCTTCCGCCGAAAGGTCGGGAAGGTCTCTGCGGTCGACACCGGCGAAGTGCTGCGAACGTATGAGCCGGCCGTCGAGCGAGTAGATCCACGCGTGGTAGGCGCAGACCAGGGATTTGCGGCCACGCTTGCTCTCACACAGCAGCTTGCTGCCCCGGTGGGAGCAGACGTTGTGGAAGGCGCGCAGCTCACCGCCGGTGTCCCTGGTGACGATGACCGGCATGCCGGCGACCTCCACGGGGACGGCGTCCCCCGGCTCCGCGACCTGGCGGGCCGCGCACGCGTAGAGCCATGAGTCGGCGAAGATCCGCCGCTGCTCGCGGGTGAACTGCTCCGGGTCGGTGTAGGCGTCGGCGGGCAGAGCCGCGCGTTCGGCGAGCCGCTCGCCTTCGATGAATCGCATGGGGTCGAGATACGTCTCGGACTGCAACGTCAGTCAGCCTCCGTCACGTGTGGTGCTCCGGTTGCTTGGGCGTGCTGGGCACGACTACCCGGCCCCCGAGGTCCGGCACGCCCGTTTCGAGCCAATGTGCGGCGGCGAATAGCCATACCGGTATAGCTGTTCACAAGGCCGGACGGTTACCGTCGAACTATGACGACGAGCACATCGATGGGACGGGCGGACGCCGCGCGCGGGAAGTCCGCGACCGGTCAGACCCCGGCGGGCCGGCGGGTTCTGGCCGCTGCCTCCCGGCTCTTCTACGAGCGAGGGGTCAACGCCGTGGGCGTCGAGACCATCGCCGCCGAGGCGGACGTGACGAAGAAGACCCTCTACGACCGCTTCGGCTCGAAGGACGAGCTCATCACCGCGTACCTCCGCGAGCGCGACGAGCGGTGGCGCGCGGATGTGCGCGCCCTCCTCGACAGCCGGACCGGTGATCCGAAAGCACAGATGGAGGCGGTTTTCGAGGTCCTGGACGCCTGGCAGCGAGCGGGCGACCGGTATGGCTGCGCCTTCGCCCGGGCCTGCCTCGACCTGCCGCCGGCCCACCCGGCCCACGCGGTCGCCCGCGGCCAGAAGAGCTGGCTGCTGGCCCGCCTAAGGGAGGCCGCCGACGCCGCGGACGCCACCGATCCGGGAGGCCTCGCCGAGATGCTGCTGGTCCTGCATGAGGGGGCGTGCGCGGCCTCGGTGAGCGGCGCGCTGCCCGACGCCCTGGACAGCGCACGCGAGGCCGCTCGCCTCCTGATCGACGGCAGGTGCGCACGCTAGCTATACCGGTTTGTGTAGTCGCGGCCGTGGGCACACGTCGTACGGGACAGGACAGGGACACCCGGTGAGGCGGTGCCATGACGACCGAGCGCATACGCGACGGAGGGCGGGACGCGACCCCGCCCGCCCATCCGCCCGCCGGGGACCTGCTGCCCGGCATTGGCGTACGGCTCGTGCTGCCGGGTCTGGCCATGATCGCTGTCTGCTACGGACTGGCCCGGTTCAGCTACGGGCTGTTCCTGCCCGAGTTCCGGGAAACGTTCCATCTCGGGCCGGGCCTGCTCGGGCTCGTCGGCGCCGGCTCCTACGTGGGTTACTGCCTGGCCATCGCCGCCTCCGGCGTCCTCTGCCCCCGGCTGGGGCCGCGCACCGTCGTGATCATCGCCGGTACGGTCTGCACGGCGGGAATGTGCCTGGTGGCGGTCGCCCCGACGGGCACCGTCCTGGCCGTGGCCGTCCTCATCGCCGGAACCAGTGCCGGCTTCGCCTCCCCGCCCATGGGGGACGCCGTGGACAGGCGCGTGGCCGAACGCCACCAGGGCGCCGCCAACACCTGGATCAACTCCGGCACGAGCATCGGCGTCCTGGTCTCCGGGCCCGTCGCCCTCTTCATCGGTGACGACTGGCGGCTCGCCTGGTTCGCCTTCGCCGCGGCCGCCCTGGCGGTCACCGTCTGGTGCGTCCCCGCGCTGCCGGGCCGCGACCGCGCCGCCGCCCCGCCGGTACGCGGCCGGCACGGCGGTATCAGCCGCTGGGTCAACCGCACCACACTCCCGCTGTTGGCCTCCTCGGGCGCCATGGGCCTGGTCAGCGCCGTCTACTGGACCTTCTCCCGGGACCTGGTCGTTTCCCGGGGACATCTCGGCGACACCGCGTCCATGGTCTTCTGGATGGTCATCGGCGTCTCCGGGCTCCTGGGCGGTCTGGCGGGACGGCTGGTACGGACCGTCGGCCTCACCTGGGCACTGCGCTGCTGCCTGGCCGCCTTCGGCGCCGCGATCACCACACTCGCCCTGGCACCGGGCAGCCTCGTCCTGGTGCTGGCCTCGGGTACCGCCTTCGGTGCCTGCTACATCCTCCTGACGGGGATCTACCTCATCTGGAGCATCGACGCCTTTCCGCAGCAGCCCTCCGCCGGCATCGCCCTGTCCTTCGCCCTCATCTCCGTGGGACAAGCCGTCGGCGCCCCCCTCTCGGGAAACCTCACCGGTCACTTCGGAGCCGTGCCCGTCTTCGTCCTCTTCGGTGCCCTGTCGTGTCTGGCGGCCGTCGTCCGGCCGCGGAAGGGCACGCTCCGCGGGAGTCGCGGCGCCTGAGCTCGGGCGCCCGAGCCGAGGCGCCCGAACCGGGGCGCCCGAACCACCCCGGCCGTCCGCCTGCCGCCTGCCCGGCCGGCCGGCCGGGGTGGCCGGCCGAGGCGGCTCGGCGACTTCTCAGAACGCTCCTCAGGCGGCCGTGTCGTAGGTGTAGTGGCGGGTGTGGTCCAGCATGTCGGCCGGGGTGACGTCGTTCCACGGGCGCATGCTGTCGTTCAGGTCGACGACGTCGGCGGTCCCGGCGGCCGGGAGGTAGGTGGAGCCGGGGTGACGGGCCTGCCAGTCGGCCCACACCTTGTCGATGAAGGCGTGGTGGAGCCAGAAGACCGGGTCGTTCGGGGACGCGCCGGTCGCCATCTGACCACCGACCCACACATGGACGCGGTTGTGGAGGTTGGCGCCGCGCCAGCCCTCCAGATGGTTGCGGAAGCCGTCGGACGCGCTGTTCCAGGGCGGCGTGTCGTACGTCTCCATGGCGAGGACCGCGTCGAGTTCCGCCCGGGTGGGCAGCCCGCGGCCACCGGCGCCGAGGGCGCGGCGCAGGAAGTCGCGGCCGTCGACCCGTACGGACACGGTCCAGCGGTCGCCGGAACGGGCGAACGGCCCGTCCATGACCCGGCCGTCACGGGCGCGCCCGGTGCCGCCGAGGAAGTCGGGGGCCCACAGGGAGGCGCGGGGCGTGCGGTCCACGGTCCAGTCCCAGTAGGGCAGCGCGACGGACGGGTCGATGGCCTGGAGGGCCCGCTCGAACTCCAGCAGGTACCGCCGGTGCCAGGGCAGGAAGGACGGCGAACGGTGGCCCACCCGGTCGCCGTTGTCGGTGTCGCTCATGATGAAGGCGTTGTGGGTGGTGACGAACGTGTCGTACCGGCCGGTGCGCTTGAGCTCCAGTACCGCGTTGACGAAGTCGCGCTTCTCGGTGGCGGTCAGCTGGGCCTGGTTCTTGCGTACGGTCATGGTGGTGCGGCTCCGGTTCGTGATCAGACGAGGGTGAGCGGAACGAGCGAGGCGCCCTGCAGGTCGCGGACGGCGGCTCGCGCCACGGCTCGGGGCGTGCCGAGCGGCTCGTAGTGGTTGATCACACTGATCCAGGTGCCGTCGGCGTTCCGCATGACGTGGAGTTCCGCACCGTCGACACGTACGGCGTAGTCGCCGCCGTGGCCCCCGTGGTGGCCGCCGTCGTGGTGGCCGCCGCCCGAGGGCCCTCCCTGTATGCGGCGGCCCTGGTAGATCTCGTCGAACGCCTCCGGCCCGGGGCCCCGGGCGGGTGTGGCCGCGGCCTGGTCGGGTGCCGTGAGGGCTCGCCCGGCGGCGAGCCCGACGGCGGCCGACACGGCGGTGCCGAGCGCGCGGCGGCGGGTGATGGTGGACATGGGTAACCCCCTGAGTGGTGCGGTGGTCGGACCGCCGGGGGTGTGGTCGGTAACCCCCGGCACGGCCCATGGGTACCGGGGGATTTCGGAGGGTGGAATTCCGCAGGGGCCGGTTGGCCGCGATACGGACAACTCATCAGATAAAGTGCAGAGTTGAACGAAGTTGATCTTGCTGTTCGCAGCCTCGAAGAGATCCAGGAGCGGAAGATTTACGGAGTGTATGACAATTCTGTGAAAATTCTCCCGTTACGGGGCGTTGGGGATGGTTGGGCTCCCGCCCGCAGACTGTCTTGAATCAGGTGCGGCGCGGCGCCTTGCGGGTCGCCCTCAGCCACTCCTTGTTCATCGCCGCGATCGACGGCAGCGGGATGCCCTTCGGGCAGGCGGTGGCGCACTCGCCGGTCAGCGTGCAGCCGCCGAAGCCCTCCTCGTCCATGACGCGGACCATGTCCAGGACGCGGGTCTCCCGTTCCGGCGCGCCCTGCGGCAGCACATTGAGGTGGTTGACCTTCGCCGAGGTGAAGAGCATCGCCGAACCGTTGGGGCAGGCCGCCACGCAGGCGCCGCAGCCGATGCACTCGGCGTGCTCGAACGCGAAGTCCGCGTCCGCCTTGGGCACGGGCGTGGCGTGCGCCTCCGGCGCGGAACCGGTGGGGGCGCTGATGTACCCGCCGGCCTGGATGATCCGGTCGAAGGAGGAGCGGTCCACCACCAGGTCCTTGACGACCGGGAAGGCGGCGGCACGCCACGGTTCGATGTCGATGGTGTCCCCGTCCCGGAAGGAACGCATGTGCAGCTGGCAGCTGGTGGTGCGCTCCGGCCCGTGGGCGTCGCCGTTGATGACGAGCGAGCAGGCCCCGCAGATGCCCTCGCGGCAGTCGTGGTCGAAGGCGACCGGCTCCTCGCCGCGGAGGATGAGCTCCTCGTTGAGGGTGTCGAGCATCTCCAGGAACGACATGTCCTTGGAGATGCCGTCCACCTCGTAGGTGGCCATGGCGCCGGGGGCGTCGGCGTTCTGCTGGCGCCAGACGCGCAGGGTGAGCCTCATGCGTAGCTCCGCTGGGTGGGATGGACGTACTCGAAGACGAGGTCTTCCTTGTGCAGGACGGGGGCGTCGCCGGTGAACTCCCAGGCGGCGGCGTACGCGAACTCCTCGTCCTTGCGGGCCGCCTCGCCGTCGGGCGTCTGGGACTCCTCGCGGAAGTGGCCGCCGCAGGACTCGGAGCGGTGCAGGGCGTCGAGGCACATCAGCTCGGCGAGTTCCAGGTAGTCGACGACGCGGTTGGCCTTCTCCAGCGACTGGTTGAGCCCTGCCCCGCGCTTCCCCGGGGGACCCCCCGCCCCCGTACCCGGGACCTTGATCCGGCGCCAGAACTCCTCGCGGATCCGCGGGATCCGGTCGAGTGCCTCGCGCAGCCCGTCCGCCGTACGGGCCATGCCGCAGAACTCCCACATCAGCTCGCCGATCTCGCGGTGGAAGGAGTCGGGGGTACGGTCCCCGTCGACCGCCAGGAGCCGGGCGAGCCGGTCCCGGGTCCCGGTGACCGCCTCCCGTACCGCCGGGTGGTCGTCGGTGACCGGCCCGGTGCGCGGGGCGCGGGCGAGGTAGTCGTTGATCGTGGACGGCAGGACGAAGTACCCGTCGGCCAGGCCCTGCATCAGCGCCGACGCGCCGAGGCGGTTGGCCCCGTGGTCGGAGAAGTTGGCCTCACCGATCGCGAACAGGCCGGGGACGGTGGTCTGGAGGTCGTAGTCCACCCACAGGCCGCCCATCGTGTAGTGCACGGCCGGGTAGATCCGCATCGGCACCTCGTACGGGTTCTCCGCGGTGATCCGCTCGTACATGTCGAAGAGGTTGCCGTACTTCTCCTCCACCTTCGCCCTGCCCATGCGGCGGATGGCGTCGGCGAAGTCCAGGTAGACGCCCTGCCCGCCGGGGCCGACGCCACGGCCCTCGTCACAGACGTTCTTGGCGGCGCGGGAGGCGATGTCACGCGGTACCAGGTTGCCGAAGGAGGGGTAGATCCGCTCCAGGTAGTAGTCGCGCTCGTCCTCCGGGATCTCGTTCGGGGGCCGCTCGTCGCCGTGCGCCTTGGGCACCCAGATGCGGCCGTCGTTGCGCAGTGACTCGCTCATCAGCGTCAGCTTGGACTGGTGGTCACCGGTGCGCGGGATGCAGGTGGGGTGGATCTGGGTGAAGCAGGGGTTGGCGAAGTACGCGCCGCGCCGGTGCGCCCGCCAGATCGCGGTGGCGTTGGAGTTCATGGCGTTCGTCGACAGGTAGAAGACGTTGCCGTAACCGCCGGACGCCAGCACGACCGCGTCCGCGAAGTGGGTGGTGATCTCGCCGGTGATCAGGTCACGGGCCACGATGCCGCGCGCCCGCCCGTCGACCACGATCAGGTCGAGCATCTCGGTGCGCGGGTGCATCTCCACGTTCCCCGCCGCGATCTGGCGGGACAACGCCTGGTAGGCGCCCAGCAGCAGTTGCTGGCCCGTCTGGCCGCGGGCGTAGAAGGTGCGGGAGACCTGGACGCCGCCGAAGGAACGGGTGTCGAGGAGACCGCCGTACTCACGGGCGAAGGGCACGCCCTGCGCCACGCACTGGTCGATGATCTCGACGGAGATCTGCGCGAGCCGGTGCACGTTGGACTCGCGGGCGCGGAAGTCGCCGCCCTTGACGGTGTCGTAGAAGAGGCGGTGGACCGAGTCGCCGTCGTTGCGGTAGTTCTTGGCGGCGTTGATGCCGCCCTGCGCGGCGATGGAGTGGGCGCGCCTGGGAGAGTCCTGGTAGCAGAACTGGACGACGCGGTAGCCCTGTTCGGCCAGGGTGGCGCCCGCCGCGCCGCCCGCGAGTCCGGTGCCGACGACGATGACGGTGTGCTTGCGGCGGTTGGCCGGGTTGACCAGCCTGGCCTCGAAGCGGCGCCTGTCCCAGCGCTCGGCGACGGGGCCGGCGGGCGCCTTCTCGTCCCTGATCGGCGCGCCGATCTCGTAATCCGGATAGCTCATGTCAGCTCACCACTCCGATCATGACGGCGACGGGTACGGAGACGAAACCCGCGGTCAGCGCCAGCGCGAGGACGTTGGCGAGGGTCTTCAGCACGCGGTCGCGGGTGGCGTTGCCCACGCCGAGGGTCTGGGCGGCGGACCAGAAGCCGTGCCGGATGTGCAGCCCGACGGCGAGCATCGCGACGATGTAGATGAGGTTGCCGTACCAGGTGGAGAAGGTGGCGACGACGTTCTCGTACGGATGACCCGCCTGGCCGTTCGGATTCACGGTCAGGGTCGTCAGGTCGAGGATGTGCCAGACGATGAAGAGCGCCACGATCACGCCGCCCCAGCGCATGGTGCGCGTGGCGTAGCCGGCCCGGCGGCGCTTGTGGACGTAGGCGGTGGGGCGGGCCCTGATGTCGCGCCTGCTGAGCTGGTACGCGGAGACGCCATGGGCGATCACGGCCGTGAGCAGCACGACGCGGGCGATCCACAGACCCCAC
The DNA here is from genome assembly GCF_039532985.1 of Streptomyces gobitricini. Taxonomy (NCBI): domain Bacteria; kingdom Bacillati; phylum Actinomycetota; class Actinomycetes; order Kitasatosporales; family Streptomycetaceae; genus Streptomyces; species Streptomyces gobitricini. The sequence continues at coordinate 493,460 of NZ_BAAASR010000018.1, forward strand.
TCGTGGTGCAGCACGGGCTCGCCCATGGTGCGCAGCCAGTGACCGTACGCGTTGAACTCGCCGGGGCCGAAGAAGACCTTCAGGTTGCCCATCACATGCGCGACGAGATAGGCGATCATGATGAGGCCGCTGACGGCCATGACCGTCTTCTTGCCGACCGTCGAGCGCCAGAACGTGCGCGGGAGGGACGGTTTCCGATCCGTCCGCGTTGCCAGAGCCATGGCATCGACGCTAAGGCGCCGCCCTGCCAGAGGTCCAAGACATGGTCCGGCTGATCTCCATAGGCCAACGCTATGGAGCGCCTAGGGTGGTGTCATGCAGTTCCAGCAGCTTCTGTACTTCGTGGCCGTGGCCGAGACCCGGCACTTCACCCGGGCCGCCGAGCGCGTCCACGTCTCCCAGCCGTCGCTGTCACAGCAGATCAGGGCGCTGGAGAAGGAGCTGGGCGCCGAGCTCTTCAGCCGGGCGCGCGGCAACATCGCGCTCACCGACGCGGGAGAGGCACTGCTGCCGCTGGCCCGCCGCATCCTGGCGGACGCCGACACCGCGCGCCACGAGGTGCAGGAGCTGGCCCAGCTGCGGCGCGGACGGGTGCGGCTGGGGGCGACGCCGAGTCTGTGCACGGGGCTGCTGCCCGATGTGCTGCGCGCCTTCCACGACCTGCACCCGGGCGTCCGGCTGCTGATCGAGGAGAGCGGCTCCCACGATCTCGTCCGCGAGCTGGCGCGCGGGTCCCTGGACCTGGCTCTGGTGGTGCTGCCCCTGCCGAGCCCGTCACCGGCGCTGACGACCGTGGAGCTGCTCCACGAGGACCTGGTGGTCGTCTCCTCCGCGGCGGCCGCGGCACCCCGCGGGCCGGTGCGGTTCGCGGATCTGGAGGGGGAGCCCCTGGTGATGTTCCGGCACGGCTACGACCTGCGGGACCTGACCGTCGCGGCATGCCGGGCGGAGGGCTTCGAGCCGTCGTTCACGGTGGAGGGCGGCGAGATGGACGCGGTGCTCGGGTTCGTACGGGCGGGGCTGGGCATGGCGGTGGTGCCCGCGATGGTCGCCGCCCGGGCGGGCAGCGACCTGCGGGTCACCGCCCTGGCGAGGCCCGGGCTGCGCCGCACGATCGGGCTGGCGCACCGCAGCGACGTGGCGCCGCCGCGGGCGGCGCGGGAGCTGCAGCGACTGCTGCTGGCGCGCCGCCCGGACGACCTCTGAACCATGCCCGGACGACATCTGGACGGCGCCTGGACGACGTGTGGACGACGCCCGGACGGGACTGGACCACGCCCGGCCCACGCCCGGCCCGCGCCCGGACGACGCCCGGACCGCCCGTACGGCCTCTGGACCGCGCGGACAGCGCCTGGACGCGACTGGACCACGCGTGGAACCGCCCGGACGGCGGCTGGACCGCGTCGGCCGGGCATCGGCGGCCATGGCGTGTCCGCCACGCCGCGTCGGCCGGGCCGCGGCGGCCCGACCCCGTCGGCTAGACCGCGTCGGCCAGGACCAGGGAGTGGATACGGTCCGGGGCGCCGGGCCGGGCGTAGTACCAGCCCTGGGCCGTGTCGCAGCCCAGCTCTCGCAGTTGTTCCGCCTGCGCGCCCGTCTCCACGCCCTCCACCGTCACCGTGAGTTCCAGGCTGTGCGCCAGGGAGACGATTCCCTCGACGATCTTGAGGTCGACCGGGTCGACCGGGTGCTGCTGCATGCTCTGGGTGAAGGAGCGGTCCAGTTTCAGCACGCTGACCGGCAGCCGGCGCAGGTTGGCCAGGTTGGAGTAGCCCGTGCCGAAGTCGTCCAGCGCTATGTCCACGCCCATCTCGGCCAGTTGCCGCAGCGGCTTGAGCAGGTCCTCGTCGGCGCCGATCAACGCGGACTCGGTCACCTCCAGGCAGAGCGCGCCGGGGTCCAGCCCCGAACGCTCCAGTACGTCGACGGTGTCGGCGACCAGGTTCGGGTGGTGCAACTGCGTCGGCGACAGGTTGACGTTGATGCGCAGGGGGCCGCCGTCGGCGTGGTTCCGGTTCCAGAACCGGGCCTGGCGCGCCGCTTCCTGGAGCACCCAGCGGCCGAGGGGCACGATCAGCCCGGTGTGCTCGGCGAGCGGGATGAACCGGTCGGGGCCGAGTACGCCGTGCTGCGGGTGGCACCAGCGCACCAGCGCCTCCGCGCCGTGCACGCTGCCGTCGTCGAGGTGCACCAGCGGCTGGTACTCGATGAAGAACTCGCCCCGGTCCAGCGCCGCGGGCAGCGCGGTGGTCAGGCCGTGCCGCGTGATGGCGCGGGCGTCCGCCTCGGGATCCGCCCGCTCGAACCGGTTGCCGCCCGCCGCCTTGGCCCGGTACATGGTGATGTCCGCGCTGCGCAGCACCTCCGCCGGCCCCCGTTCCCCGGCGGGGCCCTCGACGATGCCGACGCTGCCCCGCACGGTCAGCTCGCGGCCGTCCAGCCGGACGGGCGTGGCCAGGGCGCCGAGGATGCGGTGGGCGAGCTCGTCGGCCTGCTGCTCGGTGTCCGTGCCGGTGGTGAGCGCGACGAACTCGTCACCGCCGAGGCGGGCCACCATCTCGCCGGGCCGGGTCGCGACGCCCTGCAGCCGGTCGGCCACCTCGACGAGCAGCCGGTCGCCGGCCGCGTGGCCGAGGCTGTCGTTGATGGCCTTGAAACCGTCGAGGTCGAGGTAGCACAGCCCGAAGCGCACGCCGTCGCCCGAGGACAGCACCTTGTCCAGCCGTTCGAAGAACAGGGTCCTGTTCGGCAGCCCGGTCAGCGCGTCGTGCGTCGCCTCGTACCGCAGCCGCAGGTTGAGCAGCCTGCGCTCGGTGGTGTCCTCCATCAGCGCCAACTGGTACTGCGGGTGGCCGTCGGCGTCCCGCAGCAGGGAGACGGTCAGGTTGGTCCACAGGACGGTGCCGTCGCCCCGGTAGAAGGCCTTCTCGACCTGGAAGTGGTCGCGTTCTCCGCGGACCAGCTCCCCGTAGAGCTTCCAGACCTGCGGGGCGTCCTCGGGATGCACCCACTCGCTGACCTTGCGGCCGCGTACGTGGTGCTCCAGGCCGCCGAACATCCGGGTGAGGGCGCCGTTGACCTCCAGGATGTTGCCCTCGAGGTCGGCGATGCCGATGCCCAGGGCCGCGCCTTCGAACACCGCCCGGAAGCGCGCCTCGGTGGCGTGCAGGGCCTGTTCTGCGAACGTGCGGGCCACGAGCGCCGAGCGGGCGATGGCCTCCTGCTCCGCGAGCGTGCGTTCGCGCAGCGCCTGGGCGAAGCCGGCCGCGAGCGCGTGCTGGAGCCGGGCGCAGCGTGCCCGGAGCTCCTCCGCCGCCGCGCCCTCCCCGCCGCCGCCGCAGTACAGCACCAGGTACGAGTCCACCACGCCGAGGCTGCGGCTGAGCGCGTCCGGGTCGGTGCAGTGGGCCGCCACCAGGGCGGCGCCCACGCGGTACGCGGGCGCCGGGTCGAAGGGCCGCGCGTGCAGGGCGTCGCTCAGGTCCCTGGCCAGGGGAAGCAGGTGCCGCTCTATCTCGGGGCGGGTCAGCGACGTGGCCGTGACGGGGAACACGGCCCGGCTCCAGATGGTCGCGAACCGCTGGAGTCTGTCCTCCAGGCCGTCCGGTTCCGCGGCGGAACCAAGGGCCTGCGCCGGCATGTTCACGCCTTGCGCCCCACCCCTGCGAAGCCCGAGAAGGCGTACGGATCCTCCTGGTCGACGGGGTTCTCGGGCCGCCAGCGCGGCATCGGCACCACGCCCGGCTCCAGGACGTCGAACCCGTCGAAGAAGCGCGTCACCTCTTCGCGTGAACGCATGATCAGGGGGTTGCGGATGTCCTTGTAGACGGCGACCGCGCCGCCCGCCCGCTCCTGGGGAAGCGGGATGCCCTCGTACGAGGCGTGGGTGAGGATCAGCAGGCTGCCGGGCGCGAGGGCGTCGCGCAGTTCGGCGAGCACCCGGTGCGGTTCGTCGCAGTCCTGGACGAAGTGCAGTACGGCGACGAGGAGCAGGGCGACCGGCCGGTCCAGGTCGAGGAGGGCGCCGGTCTCGGGCGCGGTGAGGATGTCCTGGGGCTTGCGCAGGTCGGCGGCGAGGACGTCGGCGTGGTCGTTGCCCTCCAGCACCGCCCGGCTGTGGGCGACGGCGACGGGGTCGTGATCGACGTAGACGACCCGGGCGCCGGGGGCGGCGCTCTGCGCGACCTCGTGCACGTTGCCGAAGGTGGGGATGCCCGATCCGATGTCGAGGAACTGGGTGATGCCCTCGCTCACGGCGTAGCGCACCGCGCGGCGCATGAAGGCGCGGTTGGCCTGCATGATCTTGGGGAGTCCCGGCAGGTACTCCATGGCCTTGCGGGCCGCTTCCCGGTCCACTTCGAAGTTGTGCGAGCCGCCCAGGTAGTAGTCGTAGACGCGGGACACGCTCGGCACCGAAATGTCGATGCCCGGCGGGGCCCAGGCGGGACGCTCCATCGATGTCTCCAACAAGTCGCCACGGGATGCGGCCGTGTTCATGGCCGGTGTTCGAGCCGAGGCTACTGATCGCCCGCCTGGAGAGCGAGGGGAAACGGAAATTATCGATCCGTTCTTGGTCACACGTCTTGGTCACTGGACACCGGCACGTGCGGTTTCCACCGCCCGATCAGTCGGTCCACACGCGCGCACGAACGCCGGTACGACCGGTCCGCGCGCACGTACGGCCCGACCGTACGACCGGCCCGCACGCCGGTGCGGGCCGCCCGTACGACCGGCACGCGCACGTACCTACCTGCGGCCGGCTTGCACCGCACCGTCGGTACGCCGGGCCGCACGACCAGCCCGCCGCACACGCGGGCGCGTGGGACGGCGGGCCGACGAGGTGGCCGGGCCCGCTGGGCCGGGCCCCGGGCGGGGCGGGCGTGGACTCTACCGGGACGCCCCGACCATCTTTCCGGCCGGCGAGATGGCGTACCAAGTGCCGCCGACGCCCTGGCCGTTGGTGTCGCCGGGCTTCTTGTCGCCCGCGAAGGTGTAGAGGGGCCAGCAGTCTATGGTCTGCTGCTTGATGCCGTCGGGCCGGTTGAAGGTGACATAGCCCTTGAGGGAGATGCCCTCGGTGTCGTCCTTCCCGACGGGTGCGACGACCGGCCACTTCTCCAGGCACTCGCCGGTGCAGTCGGTCTTCATGGGCCATGCCGAGTCCTTCTCGAACCGGTAGACCGTCATGCCGTTCTTGTCCACGACGATCTCGCCGAGCTTGGGGTCCTTGCGGACGGACAGGCCTGCCGCGTCGGCGGCGGAGCCCCCGCCCTCGCCGCCGCCCTGGTCCTCGGCCGCGCCCTCGTCACCGGCACCCTGGTCCTCGGCGGCCCCCTCGTCGCCGCCGCCCGCCAAGGCCGCCTTCTTACCGTCGGGCGCGGCCGCGAACCAGGTGCCGCCCACGCCCTGGCCCTTGACGTCGCCCGGCTTGCCGTCCTTGACGTACCGGTACATCGGCCAGCCGTCGATGGTGAGTTGCCTGGTGCCGTCGGCCCGGGTGACCTCGCCCATCAGGGAGGCGTCCACCCCGGCCGGGGGCTTGGCGCCGTCGGCGGCCACCACGGGCCAGGCCTTCGCGCAGTCGCCCTCGCAGGCGGACTTGGGCGGGTTCGGCGTGTCCTTGTCGAAGCGGTAGAGCGTGAGGCCCTCGCTGTCGGTGACGACCTTGCCGAGTTCCTTGCTGTCCCAGATGGCGAGCTGGCCGGCCGGCGTGGCGGCCGCCTCCTGCCCCCCGGAACCGGCACCGGAGCCGTATCCGGAACCCGAGCCGTATCCGGCGCCGTTCTCGGCGGGCGCGCCCGCCGGTGCGGCGGCGCCGACCGATCCGGCGGGGGCCTGGTCACCCTTCCCCTGACCGCACGCCGTCGTCAGCGCGAGCACGGCCGCCGCGGACAGCGCGAGCGAGGCGTTCCGCCAGGTCTTCATGTCAACTCCCGTATTATTGAGGCATTTTGGCGACACCGGGTGCGCCGTTCACGGCCCTAAGTACGGGTGGGAGGGCGGCGCGCGTTCAACGCGTCGGGAAAGTTTCTCCGCCGGCGGTAACGGCAGGAGCCCGAAAACCCTTCCATCGGGGGAATTACGATGCTTCGGGACGTGCCGTGACCGTTGAACGATCATGCTCCTGCGCGTGTACGGAACCCTCGCCGCCCGGCTCCTGTCGGCCGCCACCCTCGGCTGGCTGCTGACCGCCCCACTGCCAGCGGCGGCCGACAGCTGCGCCGTAGCCCACGTAGGACCGGGCACCGCCGCCCCGGTGGTCGCCGTAGCGGGCGGTGACACCTGCTCACCGAGCCCCAGTCCCACACCCGAGCCCCCTCCCCCGCCGGAACCGTCCCCACCGGCCCCGTCACCGCCACCGCGACCACCGCCACCGCCACCGCCACCGGCGCCGGCGGCGCCGGAACCCCCGCCACCGCCCGCGGCGCCACCGCCGCCCGCCCCGGCCCCGCCGCCG